>JBDRJA010000070.1:0-16386 GCA_043815345.1 Patescibacteria group bacterium
CAGAGTCGTTTAATGCAAAGTTGAAAGGATTTAGGGCCATAGTCAGAGGAGTGAGAGATGTAAAATTCCATCTTTTTAGGATTGCCAAATTATATGGTTAAATATACTTACTCCAGACATATTGCGTATGACCCGAAATAATTTAAAAATAAAATAATAAAAAAAAGCAAAAATGAATTATAATAAAAGAGCGCTCGTTCAACGGGCGCTTTTTAATTATTTCTCCGACGCAGGTAAGGGCAGAATCAACCGTAGAAGATCCCCCTGCATTTCCAGATTTCCCTCTTCACTACAAAATTTGAGAAATATTTCAATAAAATGGTCAAAGGTACATGTGTCATATATTGTCACGTTTATAAACGTGGCTCCTCCCCATATATGGTGATAATAAATGCCTTTTTTGCATTCCTGGTCTGATCCATTCATAATAAAAAGAAACTTATCTTCTTGCCCTCTTAGTAAGTCTTCAAAACTTTTGGCCAAAGGTTCGCTTACTGTTTCGTATTGTCTACTTAAATCTTCACAACAAAAGATTGTTTTAATTACAATCGGGAAACTATTACCCAAAAATTTAACAACCTCTTCTTTGCTTGCCATAATCAGTCCTCCTTTTTTTAACCTAACTATATTTTCTATTTCCCTTACCATTCTCACCGCAACCGCCTTGACGCTGTCAATGCGACTTTTTCACAGCCTGCCCACCTCTGGAGGGCTAGTGAAAAATAACGTTATTTTTACATCTTTCCCTTCTTCTTCCTCTCTTTCAAGCACGCTCCTACAAACTCCACGAATAACGGATGCGGCTCAAGCGGCCAAGAAGAAAATTCAGGATGAAATTGAACACCGACCATAAAAGGATGATTAATTATTTCTACAATCTCAACTAAATTTCTTTTTGTATTGACTCCGGCAATGCGCAAACCGTTTTCTTGTAAAATTTTTCTATAATCATTATTGAACTCATAGCGATGGCGGTGGCGTTCAGAAATGTTTGATTTTTTATAGGCTTTATAAGAAATTGAATCTTTTGATAACTTGGCTGGGCAGGCTCCTAATCTCATTGTTCCGCCATAGTTGCAATTTTTAATTAATTCTTTTTGTTCTTCCATAGTACAAATTACCGGGTTTTTGGTTTCCGCGTTCATTTCTGTAGAATTAACATCATTGTTTTTGAGCACATGGCGGGTAAATTCTATAGTTAATATATGCATACCGAAACATAAGCCAAAATATGGAACTTTATGTTCACGTGCGTACTTGGCCGCCAAAATCATACCCTCGGTACCTCGCTTGCCAAATCCGCCCGGTACGATAATACCATCCAATCTACTTAATTCCTTTAATTTCTTTTTATCCTTCTCGTATTCTTCCGCGTCAAGCCATACTATTTCCGGCTTTTTATTTTGCGCCCAAGCAGCATGATTAATTGACTCAATAACAGAAATATAAGTGTCACGGCATGATTTAAAATTAAAGTATTTACCAACTATGCCAATAGTTACTTTCTTTTCAATAATTCTAATTTTTCTTGATAATTTTTTCCATTCTTCTAAGTCATTTTTTCTTGATTTAAGTCCAATGGAATTAAGCAACACATTGCCAAAATTCTCTTTTTCAAAATTAACTGGCACGTCGTAAATTGAATATATATTAGGTGCAGAAATTATTCTTTCTTTCGGTAAACTGCAAATCCAGCTAATAGTTTGTTTAATATCGCTTGTAACCGGATTTTCGGCCCGGCAAAGAATAAAATCAGGAGAAATGCCTGCTGAATTAAGTGTTCGTATGGCAAATTGTGTTGGTTTAGATTTCTGCTCACCTAATAATTTTGGGGTTGGCAAATAGCTTACCATAATAAAAAATACATTATCCGGATCTTTTGCCTTCATCATCCTGGCTGCTTCTAAAAATAAAAGCAGTTGATATTCCCCTACTGTTCCGCCAAATTCAGTAATCATAATCTCTGATTTATTCTTTTTTTGGCAATATTTTATACGCCTTATTATTTCGTTTGGTATATCCGGCACTACTTCTACGTCCTCGCCGCCATACTCTAAATTCCTCTCACGCCTGATCACCTCCTGATAAACTTGGCCGGTTGTTATATAATTGTCCCGGGTGCAAATCTGCCCGGTGAACCTCTCGTAATTGCCTAAATCCTGATCAGCTTCTACTCCATCCTCTCCAACAAATACTTCGCCGTGTTCGGCCGGTCTAATTGTGCCTGCATCAATATTAACATACATATCACATTTTATATTGGCTACTTTATAACCCTTAGACTGTAAAATTGTACCGATTGAAGCGGCTGCAACGCCCTTGCCTACGGAAGACATAACTCCGCCAACGACAAAAATGTATTTAGTCTTAATTCGCTTGGAATTCTTTTTAATTTTCTTGACAATCTCTTTATTTTTTTTCATAAAACATATTTAATTAAAATTTCATTTATATCATGTCTTGGTCTGGCTTGAGGCGATTCATCTGGATAACCAAAAATTAAAGCAAAAAGTACAATATAATCCTTACTGATTTCTAGCACCTCCTTAACTCTAACCTTATCTATATCTCCAATGTAGCATGTTCCTAATCCTAATTCTACAGCTCTTAAATCAAGGTAGCTAGAAGCAATCGATAAATCTCTTATTGCTCTTACTTTATTAGTATCATCAAAATCCGTTGATTTCTTATATACGGAAAGGTCAGTGCAACAGATAATAATAACTGGAGCCTGATAGACGAAATCTTGAGCGAAAATATTATTTTCTTTTAACTTTTCTTTTGATTCCTTATCTTTAATAATTAAATACCTTGAGGGCTGGGCATTACATCCCGAAGGAGCTAATCGACCCGCCTCAATAATTTCTCCAATAATATCATCAGTTATTTCAATATTTTTAAATTTTCTAATGCTTCTTCTAATTTTTATGACCTCTTTCACATTCATATATTATACGTAGCCTTAGCACCACATTTAAATTTTAATTTAACTTGTTTAACTTATTTAACTAATAACTAGTTTAACTAATTTTACTTCCCCTCTTTCTCGCTTCCCACTTCTAACTTTATTTTTGCTTTCTGGCCACCTAATTCCAAACCCACTTCATATTCCCCTATTTTCTTTATGGGTTCATCCAATCTGATTTCACCAGCTTCAATCTTATAACCTTCCTTTTCCAACTCTTTAGCAACCGCTTTAGCATCTAATTTTGCATACATTGTGCCTTTTTCATCTGCCTTAACAATTACCTCAAAAAACTTTCCATCTATCTTTTTAGCTTCAGCTTTCTTGCTTTTTTTCTCTACCTCTTTACTCTTTATTAATTTATTCTCCTGCGCTTTTAATACATTTAAGCTATGTTTAGTAGCCATGTCAGCAAAACCTTCTGGAATTAAAAAATTAAGAGCATAACCGACTTTTACCTCTTTTATTTCTCCCGCATGCCCTAAACCTTTAGTTTCTTTTAATAAAATTATTTTCATACAGTTAGATAGCCGATAGCTCCTGTCCTACCGGCAAAGCAGGGAAAACCGATAACAAGCGTGAACTTTTAAGAAAACGCTTATTATTTTTTTACCCGCCATCTTTTATTAATTTCTATAATCTATAAACCTCATCTCCAATCCTAACCTTTTCATCTACTTTCATACCGATTGATTTTCCTTTACCAGCCTCTTCTACCTGCTCTTTTTCAATTTGCATTGAGCTAATTTCTTGCTCAAAATCCGTAGTCGCGCCTTTAACTCTAATCTTGTCCCCGACTTTTAAACCACCGGCTAAAACTATTACCGCTACGCCAATATTACCGAAATAATGGCTAATGACTCCAATTTTCTCACCCTTAATTGTTGTTTTTTCTTCAGGCATATAATTTAGTTAATTAGTTGCCAAGTTAATTAGTTAATTAGTTGCCGACTATAACTCGGCTAACTATGTAACTATGTGACTAAGTAACTAATTAACTTTATAGCCTTTATTATTCATTAAACAACTCCACCGCCTTGTCCATTTGCGGATCTAAATCTGCTTCAAAATCTTCAGCCGTTAAATCTACCTCAAAATCAGGATCAATGCCTTCTTCATTAATGTTAACTCCTTTAGGGGTTAACCATTTGGCTATAGTTATTTTTATGGAAGAACCGTCACTGAACTCCTCTAGAGACTGCACTGATCCCTTGCCAAATGTTTTCATTCCAACAATAACCGCTTTTTCATAATCCCGCAAGGCGCCAGCTACGATTTCCGAAGCTGAAGCTGAACCCTGATTAACTAGTACTACGGTCTTGTAATCAGAAAGCCTTGCTCTTCCCCTAGAAAAATATTCATTCTTTTTTACTTCACTAAATTGTTCTGTAACTACTACCCCCTCATCTACCCATTCGCTGGCAATCTCAATAGCTGTATCTAAATATCCCCCGGGATTATTACGAAGATCTAATAGTATGCCTTTCGGATTTTTAACTAATGCGTCTCTTACCGCTTTATTGAATAAATCAAGAGTGTCATTATTAAAATTACTTATTTTAATATAATAGATATTATCATCCCTTAAATTAGCTCTAACGCTCTTTACTACAATTACTCCCCTAGTTATAGTAATATCTTCAATGTTGTCTATTCCATTCTTGGAAATAGTTAAAATAACTGAGGTGCCTTTAGGCCCGCGAATTTTTCTAACCGCTTCATCAATAGATATTCCGGCTGTAGTCTCTTCATTAATCGCTAAAATCTTATCTCCTGCCTTTAATCCTGCTTTTTGGGCCGGCATATCGTCCAGGGGTGCAATAATAGTTAATATTTCATCTCTAATACCAATTTCCGCCCCAATACCTTCAAAAGTTCCTGCTAAATCATCTTCAAATTCTTGTGATACTTTTGGGTCCATAAAAACTGTATAAGGATCGCGTAAAGAATCTACCATGCCCCTTAAAGCCCCGTAAAACATCTGCTTTTCATTAATCTTATCTCTGTCAACATACTCTCTCTTAAGAGTATCCCAAACATCCCAAAATAATTCAAAATCAACATCTTGTATTAAGCTACCTTCTTTTGCTTGGCTATATTTTCCTATTATTTTCCCTAAATAAACAACTTCGTCCCTGGCTAGCTCTTTTATAATCTCACTCCTTTTAGTTAAATACATGCCTGAGGCAAAAGAGACTATCATTAAAATTAAAATTAAAATAATAAAAGCAACGCCCTTAAACAAACGAACCTTTTTCCTCCCATTACTATCTATATATTTTGATTTTATTGTATAAAGCATATTTACAATTTTCGATTTCAGATTTTCGATTTAAGTATACTAACCACATAATTTAGTTAAAAATAGACAATCGTAAATCACAAATCCCATTATTTCCTCAAAACTTTTATATCTTCCATATCTCTCAAATCAATCAATTTTGACGGCTTTCTTGATTTTATATTGCCGGCATTAACTACTAAATCAGGCTTGTCCTCTTTAAAGTGTATACCTAAATCATCAACCATGCCTATATATTCTTTTCCGCTAATATTTAAACTTGTTGAAACTATGGGCACGCCAGCACCTCTTATTATTTTAATAAGAAAATCATGTTTTGGCAAATTAGAAGGCAAGCGGACAGCAATACTATCAAGCCCGCTGGTTAATTCTTTGGGTAAATTTCCTTTACTTTTTAAAATTACTGAACTTGGCCTTTTGCCTTTTTGCCAAATTTTTTTTAAATATTTTAATTGTTTTTCGCTAATAAAAGAATATTTTTTTAGCATAGCAAAACTGCTAACTAAAACTAATAAGGGACTTTTGTCCCTTTTTTTTATTCTATATATTTTATTAATCGCTTTCTTGTTAGTGGCGAGGCATCCTATCCCATAAATAGTATCAGTAGGATAAAAAATAACTTTGCCTTTTTTTATATAATTGATAATAGATCTAATCTGCTCTTTGCTAAAATTCAATTTATTAATATTAATATATTTCATATTCTCTTTATATTAGACTCTGTAGCTTCTTTAACACTTCTGGCAATAGTGGTAATAAAACTTTTACAAACTTAAGTAAAAACGGCGCGACATATGAGCCTGTCAGCATGTTGCCAAACCAACTTCCAATAATAGAATATTTCGCCGCTACGTATAAAATTAAGCTTAGAATCAACGCTCCTTCAATAAAGCCCAGAGCCGCGCCAGCTAATCGGTTAATTGTTTTTAAAAAAGGGATAATAGAAATAATATCAAAAGCTTTATTGAGCAATGAAAAAAGAAAACCGATTAAGCGATTAATCACCGTAAATAAAATAATAAATGCTAATACTTTTCCTAAATTATCAAACCCGAAAAATAAATCCTGAAGCCAATCAAAAACTAATAAGTAATAACGGCTAGCTAGCCAAGCGCCCACTACTATGCCGACGATAGAGCCTAAAGTGCGAATTAAACCGAAAAATAAGCCATAAAAAACAAAACCAGCTAAAATAATTAATAAAATTGTGTCAAAAATTGTCATAATTTTAAAAATAATTAATAACCAATAACACAAATTACAAACAATAATTAATAAATAAATTATAATAATCAAACAATTTAATTATTGGTTATTGTGGATTGGCTATTTAAAACTTGTAATTATCTAGTTGCTCCAGAATACGTAATTGCTTGCATAGAATTCCATTCATCAGTCGTCTCTGGTAATTTATTAAATATACCTTTAAATATCTCTATGCCTTTCTTTTCTGATTCTAAATTGCGATTTTCCGCTTTCTGTCTAAGACCATAAGCCATCACAGTTACAGATGCATTATCATTGGGATTATCCATGCTGGCTTCCCTCCTATATATTGTTTTAAATTTTTCTTTTGCCTTTATTTCGGCCTGCTTATTAGTAGCACTCGGCCATCTACCATTAGCAATTTTAATAGCGTCAGAAAAACCATCTTCATCTTCTGGCAATTTACCAAAAGCGCTTTTATAAGAATGCATTACGGCCGCTCTTTCTCCGGCACCTAATTTTTTTGTATTATCATCAACGCCATAAGTAATAAAATTATTAACCATTTCTTCAACTTTACTGGATAAAGCCTGAACATCTTCTTTGAGGCTAGTTAGATATTTTATTTGGGCTTGTTGCTCTTTAACAATACTGCGAAGTTCATTTAACTCAACCAATATGGCGCTAAACTTATCTTCTACAATATTTTTTGCATTATTTTTAATCTTTACTATTATTTCATCCTGGGTGCATTTATTAGATACTTCAAAAGTCGGCACCCCGCATTCATCGCCAGCGCATTTGTCCTGGCAGAATTCTCTAGCATATTTTTCCCAAGTTTCTTTTGTTTTGCAAGAAGTGCTGTCAGTATTAGTTTGTTGGGTGCCATCCTCGCAAACCCACTTTGAATACCGGTACCTATCTTCATAATTGTTTTCTTCTGAACAAATACCATAATAGGCAACTTCAACTTTGTTTTGCTTAACAGCCACGCATTTATTATGATAAGTTTTGCCATTATAGCCACAGACCGGATCATAATCTTCTTCACAGCTTTCTATTGTAGCGGAGGTTGGTTCTGGAGTGGATGTTTGCTCTTGACAATAAAAATCTGCATATTCATTTTCACCGTCTATTGTTATATAAGCATATCCGCCGCAAGTGCTTTTCCAAGTCATTTTTTCACCTTTCTGGCCTTCTATATCTACAATACAAACGCCCTGGTCGTCATATATAGTGCTTTTGCAGATATATTTCTCAGAATAACATTCTTGCTGGGTTTTAGCTCCCGGTCCTTTAAACACGCATTTAACAGATTCTTTAACAGTATTCTCATATTGTTCGCAAGTACCACTATATAAATATTTCGCCTTATCTTTGTTTAACTCGCATTTATTACTATATGTTTGTTTTATTGGATCACAAGGAGCTTTAATGCATTGCACTTGTTTTTCCCCGCATACCGGATTATATTCCATAGTACAAACCACTTCAGGGCAGGAATAAATCGGACAACCATTTGCATCTACTTTTCCAGTATCGGTTCCGCCTGTGCATGCGCTACAAGCAACTTCAGGTAATTCGCATATTGCGGGCCTTGAACATCCATTTTCATCTTTTGGTTGAGGTACAATTGTTCCACCTTTACACCAACCATCAGCTGGAGGACTATACAAAGGACATGACCGAACGCATTTTGCAGGTACTGAACAACCATTTTCATCTTTTGGTTGAGGCACAATTGTTCCATCTTTACACCACCCATCTTCAGGCGGAGAATAATAAGGGCAAGTTACTTCTGAACATTTATATATAGCACAGCCATTGTTATCTACAGTACCTGTGTCTATTCCGCCCTCGCATGCGCTACAAGTAGTCTTAGAGTTGTCGCCTGAAGTAGGCGACGTAGTAGTTTCCGCATTAGTAAAAACAACAAAATTTAATGTAATAGCAAGGCTAAATAGCAATACGCTTGCTATTAAATACATTTTTTGTTTAAACATACCTCTTTAAACTTGTCATTCCCAACTTGATTGGGAATCCAGGGTAAAAATCACAATACACTGAATCACTAATCAAAGGTAAACAACAAATAAATTAAAAATATATTATTAAATCTTTATTCTCGGAAAAAGTACTTCACCCTTCCTAATTTTAGTCCCTGGTTCTAGCCCGCCCCATTTTATAGCTTCCTTAAAATCCTTTTCCATCTCTTTACTGGGCTCTAGCCCCAAACTCTCCCAAATTTTTTCTGCAGTTTCCGGCATAAACGGCCAAGCCATTAAAGCGACATGCCTTAATCTTTCTAATATATTATACATAATAATTCCCACTTTTTCATCTTTATTTTTAATAAGTTCCCATGGTTTATTCGCAGTAATATAATTATCTAAACATCTCTGCTGTTCTAAAATTACATTAATCACACTATCTAATTTAATATTTTCATAATAATTATTATAATCTTTCCACATTTTAATAATTTCTTTATCAAACTTATTCCCTCCCCATTTTTTTATTCCAGTATTACTTTTTGGCCTTTTTGTGCAAGCGGGTATTTTAATTTCAGCTTTTTCCATTTTTTCCGCAAGTGTCGCTGATCGCGCTATTAAATTCCCTAGCCCATTAGCTAAATCAGCATTATACTTTTCATCAAACCATTTCCAGCTAATATCACCGTCATGCCCGAAAGTAGTAGCGCTCATTAGTAAATAACGGGTTCCGTCCACTCCGTATTTTTTAACTAAATCATCCGGAGAAATTACATTACCGATTGACTTGCTCATTTTCTGCCCGTCAATTAAGAAAAAACCATGCACAAAAATCTGCTTTGGCAATGGCAGATCCAAAGCAAGAAGCATGGCCGGCCAAATCGTAGCATGCACTCTTATGATATCCTTACTCATTAAATGCACGTCTGCCGGCCAGAAATCCTTAAAAGCGGTCGTAACGCTTCCGGAAGAAGCGGTGCGAACGCTTTTAGTTTTTCCACCGTCCCAGTTCAAGCCAGTTATATAATTTAAAAAAGCATCAGGCCAAACATAGCTAACTTGTTTTGGGTCCCAGGGAAGCGGCACTCCCCACTTTAATTTAGAGCGGGAAAAAGAAATATCTTTTAAGCCTGTTTTATAAAAAGCTAAAACTTCATTCTTTTTCTCAATCGGCCTAATCAGTAATTCATCTTTTTCAATCATCTTTTTCAATTTCTTTTCAAAGGCAGAAAGTTTAAACATATAACTTTCTTCTTTCATCTTCACGGGTACGGTTTTATGGTCAGAGCATTTACCTTTTACTAAATCCTTTTCAGTTTTATATTGTTCACATCCCTTGCAATATAATCCCTCAAACTTGCCTTTATAAATATATTTCTTGTCATACATCTGTTGCAAGGCTTTACTAACGGCTTTTTTATGTTCTTTCTCAGTTGTTCTAATAAATCTATTATTACTAATATTAAGTAAATCCCAGGTCATCTGATATTTAGCGCTAACTTGGTCAACGTATTCCTTTGGCTTTAAGCCATTTTTTTCAGCCGCTTCTTGATTTTTTTCACCATGCTCATCAGTGCCAGTTAAGAAAAAAGTCTTATCACCAATCATTCGATGAAACCGCGCCAAAACGTCAGCCGCAATCGTAGTATAAGTATGCCCAATATGCGGTTCATCATTAGTATAATAAATTGGGGTAGTTATATAAAATTTTTTCTTTGCCTTGATTGACATAAATAAACAAATTTGTTATTATTTAACTTAACGTAAAAAAATAAAATAATACTAAATATTTAAAATAAAGAATAAGGAGGAAAAAATGCTCGTAAAAAGAGGGGTGAAAATAGTAATAAGAACACCGGGCAAAGACATGGAAGACGTCCTGAAAGACGAGCAGGAGCTTATTTTAGGGTATTGCTTTAGGTATATTCCCTGGGGAGGAAAAAACAGTGCAATACTTTTCCGAGTACTTTGCTTAAGTGAGCAAATTGTTATTGTTGAACGGGCGTTTTAATAAATCTAATGCTGTAGTAGTTTATAAATAAACACAGAAATTAAATTATGACTAAATTCAATCTGGATTTAGTCTTTTTTATTTTCCAATAATCACTACAAACTCCCCTTTCTGATCATTTTTATTATTTTTAATCTGCTCAATGATTTTTTTTATATCGCCTCGATAAACTGTTTCATGCATCTTTGATAATTCCCGGCAAACAACTATTGAAGAAACCTTTTTGTGTTTTTGTGTTTTTGTGTTTTTGTGTTCCGCTAAATCTATCTTCCTATTTTTATTATCAATAATTTTATTTAAGCTCTCCAATTCATTAAGCAACTTTACTATCCTATGCTTAGATTCATATACTACTACCGGAAACTCGCTTTCCACAATCTTTTGTAAAAACTTTTGCCTCCCTTTTTTATGCGGTAAGAATCCCATAAAAACAAACTTATCAGTAGGAATCCCAGAAATTGACAAAGCCGCGGTAACAGCCGAGGGTCCGGGCACAGATTCTATTTGCATTTCATTCCCAAGTTTTTCCAAAGCGGCTTGCACTAATTTTCCACCTGGATCAGAAATACCCGGAGTTCCGGCATCAGATACTAAAGCTAAATCTTTGCCTTGTGAAAGTAAATCTAAAATATAATCAAGCTTCTTAATGCTCGAATGCTGATGATACGAAATAGTAGGAATATTTATTTTATAATGCGCTAATAATTTTTTCGTCACTCTAGTATCTTCGCATAATATAAAATCAACTTCGGAAAGAATCCGAAGCGCCCGCAAAGAGATATCCTCTAGATTTCCGATGGGTGTTCCTACAATGTATAACATATTAACAATTTCTAATCTCTAAATTATAATTCCTAATAATTATCTAAAACATTAATGTTTAATTTTTGCAAATTAATTATACAACAAAATCCCCAGTAGGCATTATTGTCTTTATTAGAAATTAAAAATTATAATTTAGAAATTATTATACTATCTCATCTTTCCTCTCTTTTACGTACCTCGTCCAATCTTCTGCTATTCCTATAAATATCTTAAAAGGCACTTCAATGATAAAATCCAAGATAAAGACAAAAACGTTAAGTCGGGAGAATTTCTCGCTCAACCATTTTCCAGAAACGGCAATTGGCACATAAAAAAAATCAAGCACGAACTTAATAATACTCTCTTTTTCCTCAATCACAATGAGTTCTCTCACTCCTTTTCTAACTCTTGTGCTAAAAAAACTAACAAAGGTCAAAAAGAATAAGAAAATTATTATACTAACAAAACTAAAACCTAATCTATCTAATACCCAAACAACCAAACCGAAAGATAAGAAAAAAGTAATAGAGTAAATTAAGCCAAAAAATATATCTGTTATCTTTCCCCTCTTAATTGGCTTGCGAAGAAGATAGGGTTCTTTCCTTTCGTAGTCAACAAAAGTTATTTCATTAATTCCATCTTTAATTCTTTCAGTGTTTTTGTCTGACGGCAATCTAGTTAGAAAAACTACCATAAACAACAAAAAAGCAGGAAATCCTATATTTATTCCTAATGATACAGAATTAACTTCTTCCCCGAACCATTTCATTGCGGGTACTTCAATTAAAACAGCAAAAATTGATTTAGTAATAAAAATATAAATAATACTTCTCATAGCCGCTCGCCACAATTTAGATTTAATTTTTTTATATTTTCTTTCGCAAACCTTCTTTAACAACCTGGGGAAAGCTTTCGCATCATTTTTTATGCTTTCAAAAACTCCTAGCGAATCACCTTCAATAACCTCGGTTAAAATTGAGTAAAAAACTGTATAACGGGCTATTATTCTATTTAATTGCCTTGTTAGGGGATGATTTAATTGATTTTCAATAGCCATTTGTAAAGAGGAAATATTTTGGGAAATTTTCGCAATTTCTTCGTCTTTTGGCTTATGCCAATTAGAGTTATAATATTTAAATAAAATAAAACTTAGCATATCACGATCAAATTTTAAATAATTGCGATGAATTCCTAAATATATTTGAATTTTCAAATCCTTTTCATATGGTAAATCTTTAGGTAATTTTATATTTTTAGCTAATGTTTCGTACATATTACTGACTACAACAACCTGTTTCGCCTTACCTTCTCCTAAACTTTCTTCAATTTCACTAGCGGCAATTGCTATTATCCAATTAGTTAAATTACCGTGTTCATTTAATTCATTTTTAGCTTTGCTTAAATGCTCATTTTTGTGTTGGGAGGATGGGTTAATTCTTGCTAAACAATAATTTCTTAATTTAATATATTTCTCAATTAAACTGCTAACCTCATCTATTTTATATTCTGGTATTTTGTCGTTCGGTAAATAGGCCGCCCGAATTAATTCGGTCATTAGGTTTTTTGAAATCTCCTCGCTTTTAGATACCTTAATGGCTCCTTCAATGACTATATGGCGCTTTAGTATCCTTTCAATAGCATTCTTTCTAAGTAAATACTCTTCATCGTAATCAACGGAATTACGTATCTTTTCATAATAGAAAGCCATTTTAGAAATTAATTCAGACACTTTTATTTTTGGCACCTCTTCTCTCTCTTTCTTATCCTCCTGTTGGCAACGATAAATTACCTGGAATAACTTTTTAGTATTTTCAGATAAGGTTAAATTATTATCGGTTTTTTTATTTAAACTTGGGCTAACCATAACTTGAGTTATGCTAATTATGCTAATCCCGCCAAAGCGGAACGACTATTACTAATCGCTAATCGGTTACTATTTAATTATTCGTAATTCGCAACATTCGCATTTATTCGCGGATTCGCATCATACGTACATTCTACCCTTATTTTAAAATAAAATCAACAACCGCCATATTATTTAATGGCGGTTATTTTTTCACTTTTTTAGGCCTTTATTACAGTCTTTTTTATCTTATTTTATTTCAAAATTATCAATAATATTCTTTTTCATTTCTTCTGACCACTTTTCGCTCCAGTCTACGGGGGTCTCCTCCCAAAATCTTATAGAGTAAACATTTGATTTATTTCCACCGATAAATTGATAAATGCCTGAATCTTTCATTTCTTCCCATTTATCTTTTTCAAAGACTCTTACCACTATGGGTTTTGCATAGCCCTGAACTTCTTGAAGGTAATCTTTATCAGATGTGGGTACGAAAAATTCTAAATCAATATAATTATTTGTTAATTTTCTCTGGGTTTGATAATAATTGAATTCAGGGGGTAAAACTAAATTAAATCCTAAATCCTTATTGCTATAATAAAAATTGCCATCCTCGGCTGGCAGGTCCATATACTGATCATTGCCAGTACATCCTGAAAATAAAATTAAGAAAGATATTATTGCTAAAATAAATATTATTTTTTTCATAAAAAAATAAGTAATTAAAACACCTCATACTATATTATGCCTTAAACCATTTACCTCTATATTTTTTATCTACATAAATATACTTCCACCATTCAAAGCCGAATTTAAGACCAACTATTATACCAATTATACTAATAATTAAAAATGAATAAAATCTAATTAGCATAAGCTGATCCCAGGTTAAATTTGGGCTAATCCTGAAAAATTCATTCACCATAATAAAAATGATTAATATTTCTCCGATAACATAGATCACAAAACTAGTTATTAAACCTAAAATTATGCAAAGCAAAATGTAGATGAGCTTCTTCATGTATTTAGAGCTTACGCGTTTAAATAGAATAAATGATTGAACATTTTTGCGCCTTTAACTATTTCCCGAAAATCCTTTTTAAATTTTCAATTTAAAAATTATAGCTAGAATAAATAAATATCTGCAGATATGTGAAAACAATTGTGATTCTAAAAACAAAGTTACTAATAAAGGCCTATTGCCAAATGCTTAATTATTTTAATCTTAATGATTTCTCGATATCATTTTTAAACGACCGAATCTTATACGCCAGGTAAAAAAACACATAAGCAACTATTACTACAAATAATCCAATGATTAATCTTAATAAAAAATCAGTCCAAACAATTAGTACTCCGAGAATCAGCAAAAAAATTCCCGTACTAACTAATGTCCAGATAACTCCATTTACCTTCTTATTAATAATCGCAAAAAAATTCTTCATAGAAATTAAATGTAATTGGTGATTGGCGCTAGGTCTATTTTTAAAATCTCTATTTATATTGACCAAAATACAAATTACACATATTTTAATTTTAAATTAACTTATGATTATAATTATAGCATAATTAGCTATATATTACAAAAACTTGACAAACTATTATTAATCCTTTAATATTAATATTAGTTACCATAGATTGACGACAACGCCTTGAAAGGGGTGTTTTTATTTACTATATTTGTTCGCCTTATAATTATTTATTGGCGTATTGATAAACAAATGAATAAATTAATAAATTACATCAAGGCCTCAGTAGAAGAAATGAAGAAAGTTACCTGGCCTACTAAAAAAGAAACTTATAATTATACATTGCTTATTATTGGAATTAGTATAGCTGTGGCTACATTTTTAGGAGCCTTAGACTATATTTTCAGCTTAATTTTAGAATTAGTAGTAAGTAAACAATAAATTCAAATATTAGAAACGCGATATTCGCATTAATTCGCGGATTCGCATTACTATTGTATGGCTAAACAAACTTTAAATCAAGGCAGGCGCTGGTATGTCTTGCATACTTACTCAGGATATGAGGAAAATGTTCTAGGAAACCTGAAGCAAAGAATTGATTCTATGGATATGGAAGATAAAATTTTTAATATTTTAATACCTTCAGAGAAAAAAATTAAAATTAAAAATGGCAAACGCAAAGTTATTGAAGAGAAAATTTTTCCAGGATATGTCTTAGTGGAAATGGTTGTTACTGATGAATCGTGGTACGTGGTAAGAAATACGCCTAACGTAACTGGCTTTATAGGCGCTGGCACAATTCCAACGCCAATAAGCGAAAAAGAGGTTAAAGAACTGCAGAAAAGAATGGGCGTAGAAGAGCCAAAATTCAAAATTGATGTTTCTATTGATTCCCCTGTTAGAATTAGCGATGGGCCTTTTAAAAACCTTGAAGGTAAAATTACCAGTATTGATGAATCAAAAGGCAAGGTCAAAGTCCTTGTTTCTATGTTCGGTCGAGAAACTCCGGTTGAACTGGACTTTTTGCAGATAAAAAAAATATAACGATTGTCATGCTGGGGCGTAGCGATAGCATCTTTGTTGATAACGAGATTCTATCGGTCACTTCGTTCCTCCAGAATGATACTAAAAAAATATGGCTAAAAAAATATTAACAAAAATTAAACTTCAAATTCCAGCGGGTCAGGCTAATCCGGCTCCTCCGGTTGGTCCTGCCTTGGGCCAGCATGGTCTTAATATCCAAGAATTCTGCACTAAATTTAACGACGCTTCTAAGGATAAAATGGGAGATATTATTCCGGTTGAAATATCGGTTTATGAAGATCGTAGTTATGATTTCATAATGAAAACTCCCCCAGCCGCTATACTTATTAGAAAATACGCTAAAATAAAAAAGGGTTCGGGCCAGCCTTTGACGGAAAAAGTCGGTACTCTAACTGACGCCCAATTAAAAGAAATCGCTGAAATTAAAATGCCAGATTTAAACACGGATAATGTTGAACAGGCTAAAAAAATAATCGCCGGCACAGCCCGACAAATGGGAGTTGAGATAAAATAATATATTTTTATATTAGGAGGGATTAATAATGTTGATTAAAAATATCGTTGAGCGCTTTAAAATCATTTTTTTTGATTTAAAAGCAGCTATTTTCTGGTCTGAGTGGTACACGAATTTTAGCTATAGGAAATATAAAGGGCATGTTAAATTTCGTGGAGATGATCCATTCCTAAAAAAATAGCGGGAGGGAAAGGAGGATTATATATCAAAATACCTACTCCCGCTATAAAATTTTAA
>JBDRJA010000071.1:0-6673 GCA_043815345.1 Patescibacteria group bacterium
TTGCTACCGATGCAATCTACACAATGTTTTTTTTGAGATATTAGTCATAAATTCAAATTGATTTAAATTTGTTATGAATACATGACTAATATTACAACGAAAACAAAGTTTTCACCAACTATTTTTAAGTATTAAACCAAAATAATGCACGTTAGGCGTAAACGCACATTTATATCGCTGTATGTTTTTTGCCTAATTGCATTAAAGACTTCAATATTGAGCCCCTCCCCAGTTTGTGAAATTATTAAATATTTCACCCATCATCTGAATATTTATACTACTACTCTTGAAACGCATAATTTAAAACTGGGGAGGGGCAAAAAATATATTTTACTTAATGTTAGATATAAAAATAATCCAATATTAAAATTCCTTTACGATAAATTATTAGCTAACTTTACATTTAAATTAACTCTCTTGTCAACACTTTTTAACCATTAGACTATATTTTATTGACTAGAATAAAAAACAATCCACCAAAAAGCGAGTTGTTTTAAAAACCTGTCTGCAAACTGGCAGGTTGCAATTAATACTATTTACGCTTCTTTTTGTTAGCTTTTTCTTCAAGCATAAGCCGCTTGATTTCAAGCCGTTTTGCGGTTTTGTGGGAATGAGATTTTTTCTTTTTCCCAACTCCAGTACTTCTTTTTGCCATATAATTTTTAATTAAATATTGATTTATTACAATTAATAAAATATATGTTTAATACATATAAAATATATTATTAAAATCACAAAACCATTCCGAAGCTCCGGTTTAGCGAAGCGAAAGATGGCTCCTCACTATGGCCCAGAACCACCGCTTTAGAGGAATCTTAGGGTCTATTTAAATATGATAACAGACGGGGGCGAGTCTAGCCTATTTTAATAACAAATATGCTATATTGCACTATAAAAAGTATGCTTTAAAAATTAAAAATAGTCAATTGGATTAAACTGTTATTAATAGGAAATGAAACAAATGAGATACTAAAAAGAGTGTTTTTACCTCAATTTTATATTGATTTTAACTATAGATTAGTCAGTCTTTATAACGCTTATGGCTTCTTTTCTGATTATCTCTTGTAAATAAAAATCAATATTTTTTAAAACATCGTTACGCATTACTAATATATACGTTAGTGACTTTTTATATTACCCGCCAGACTTATCTTGACTCATTAAAATATACATATGTTTATCATGTGTTGGCTCCACTAACGCTTGGTAATAAAGCACTGGGCAGACCATCTCAAAATTTTTAGTTAGCTCCCCCGGATTTGCGAATGGATCTAATTATTTTTCTTTGATTTTTTTATTGACGGAAAATTTCCAAATTTAGCTAAATTATCATAAAACTTCTCAAATTTTTCCGCTTCCCTTAAATTATGCCTGCTTAACTTATGGTCATAATTTTTTTTGCAAATTAGCAAGCATTCCTTGGAGGCGAGACCTTCTTGAATATTTTTCTTTTTCCTATAAAAAAATTCTAATTTAAAAATATTTTCCATAATAGTTATTGTTTTACATTTTCCTAATGCTAAAAAAGATTATAAAATAACCGCTCTTTATTATTATTCTATCGGTAATATTGTTAGCTTACTTATCCTATGTTAAAATAAAAGATATCTATTTATATTTTAATTCTAGAAAGGAGGTGATTAAATGACAATTGTTTGGGATCCATTGTATGTAGTAAACCTAATTTTATGTATATCTATCATTATTCTAGGTTTTTGGGGCTACAAAAAAACTAACAGCAAAACTTCTTTATACGTAGGGATTGCTTTCGGCTTATTCGGAATTTCACATTTAGCCACGATTCTAGGCTTAAAATCAAAAATTGAATTAATTTTAATAATAATTAGAACACTCGCCTATTTACTAGTAGTATACGCTTTATATAGAAAAGCCACGAAATAAATCTATTCTTTAATGAAAGAGAATGAATGAGTATGCCACGAGCAGACGAAATATTAGTTGTTGCTTGGTGAATTTTTAATTTACAGTTTTATTTACGCTTGCAGTATATAAACACAAAAAGAACTGCTAATTTCAGCAGTTCTTTCTTTATTCTGGCAGGAATAGGTTAGTTTAGGAGTTTTCAATCCTGCTCGGATTTTATAAAGAAATTCAAACAAAATTTAATAAGAAATTCGGATAAGTTTGCGGTTGAAAGGGGGCAACCGCAAACTTCTTTCTCCTTGCCCGCTGAAGCCTAAGGCCTAGGAGGAAAAACAGGCACACATGCCCCGCACTCGAAGTAGCACTAGGGCCTTGCAGGCAACTTCCCCGGCTAGCTCCTCCGCCACTCTCCGTGTAGCGAGAGCGGTAATTTTTATCTCTTTAGTAAAGTAGCTAATTGTCTTAATTTTTTTAATATATATATTCTGCACCGTTTAGAGGAGCATAACCCCATTTATCATCAGATAATTCTTCTAAATAATTCATTCCAAATTCATCGCCATGCACCTGATAGTTATCATAAAATTCAGGAGTAACTTCATAAACTTCGTCCGTCTCAGGATTATATAACCGGCTATATCCTAAAATAGCATCACTCCCTTTTTCCGACATTCTTTGTTCTGACTCAAGTTTATTCTCCCAGACATCCATTATACTATCGGAGCTTTCATTTAATATTTTTCCCGCTTCTAATATACCGGCTACCGCTTTATTCTGCGCCTGTATGCAGGCAGTTATATATTCCTGGCTTATTGTATAAGATTCTAGGCCTTTCTTTAACGAAGGCACAATTAAATCAAGCAGGCCCACAGGCGCGGTAATGCCAATAAACATTACTCCATACCCTAAACCAATAAAATCTTCTACGGTTATTATATAAAAATATCCTTCCCCTGACTTACCGCCCTGTTCAAATTCTGCCCTAACTAATTTTCCATCAGCCACATAGGCCGGAGTATTGGCAATTTTCTCTGCGCTTATTATTTTAACATTGGTTATAATCGGAACTTGAGGGAATGCTTTCTGAAAAAATGGCATATTAGCTAGGGCTCCAAAATTATTTAAATAATTTTCAGCGGTTAAGGGACTTACTAGCGGAGTATCAAGATAAGGAAGTTTATTTCCGCCCCAGGCAAGATAATTACTTTGGTCTTCTTGTTTTCGTTCTTGACTGGCATAAACCGGTCCGGCTTCTGAAAAATAAAAAACCTGTTTTAATTCAGATGAAGGATCTCTGGCTAAAATTGATTTTGTAGCACATTCGCCTCCGGTATAAATATTCCAGCCAGATGGAGTATTTAAAGATACTTTCCCGTCTGTCCAGGGAATTAACGGTAACAATTCTGTTTTAGCAACTTCGCCTATTGATATATTAAAAAGCGTGGCTCCAGATGGACTTTCCTTTGATTCCTCAGTAAATTCTTCTGCGCTGGAATCTTCTCCTTGAGGAACTTTTGGAATTTCTTTTTCCGGAATAATTTTATTTAAATCTTCATTAGTAATGCCAAGCCCCTGTTCTCGCATAACTTTAAAGGCATCAGCTGGCCTGCCCAAATAGTGCATTTTTAAATCAACAGGATTAACATAATACGCTTTTCCACTGTCTTCTACTTTCAATAAAATCTTTCCTGACAATCTACTCGGCGCTTTGCCGTTCCATGAATCAAAATCTTTATTAGAGACTCCTAAACCCAATTTCCGCATTATTTGGAAAGCATCAGCTGGCCTGCCGAGATAATATCTTTTCTCATTTTCGGGATTAATATACCAAGCCTCGCCGCTTGATTCTACTTGCAATAAAATTTTTCCTTTTAGTCTGCTCGCTAAATCCGCTGCATTAGAAAAATTAATTGGCATTAATCCTAAAACAAAAACAAAAATCAAGAAAATTATAAATTGTTTTTTCATAAATTTAATATTATTTTTAAATTCACTAATTAATTTCCTTGCCTTAACAGGCAATAATTTTTACTTCTCCAACCATATCATTCCATAATCCCCAGGAAAACCGATGGCCCCTTCTTTTTCTGCTAATGTTTTTTCCTGTTTTGAAATGCCCCACTCTTTTAAAAACTGCTCTATTGAAATTTTTGATTTTTCTTCATAATATCCTTTTTCATATCCATATTCGCCATCAAGGCCAGGATCATTTATGTAAATATAATTTTCATCATAACCGGTAATAACGACAAAGTGGTTTCCATAATGAACATCAGCTATAACTAAAATATCTGAAGAAATAAGTCCTTTTAGATAATCTAACGCATCGGTCTGGTCATTTAAAAGAATTGTCTGTTGTTCTGGGTTGACCAAAATTTGATGATTGTAAAAATCAGCAAATTCTTTAATATAATTTTTTGAGTAGGCAATCCTAACCTTGCCAATAACCCCAAATTCATTAAATCCCAGAAACATATCAGGAGTTCCTCCAGGACCGCTTTTTAGAGAGGCTATAATGTTCTGAAATTTATTTTCTGGTAAACCATAATCCATCATCAACATTATCGCGCTTCCTCCCCAACAAAAACCATCCTCTCTGTAATAAGGAGGATTTTCTATATGATAAGCTGAAGGGACTTCTGGCTGTTCTTCTTTTTCTTCCGGCTTTAAAACTTTTACCGGCTCTTCTTTAGGTTGGCTGGCTTCCTCTGGTTTTTCCGCTAACGGCTCTTCTTCGGGTTGGCTGGCTTCCTCTGGTTTTTCCGCTTCTTCGCGAGTCGTACATTTAAACCCGCTAAAACACTTATCTTCTCCACAATCGCAAATTTTCACCTCATGGCTATATTCCGGAGCACAGCCACAAGCCCCAATGGCGCAACTTCCAGGAAAATCACCTGCTGATTGACAGCACAATCCTGTACTAACAGTCCCACCTGAATTTATGCATAACTTAGCTTTATTAATTGAATCCATGGCAAGGTGTATAGCGCCCCCCGTATAACACATGTTTTTAAATTGTTTGTTTTTAACCTTTTCACAAAGAGAAACATCTGCATCAAAATGAGAAACATAACCAAAATAGCATTCATCTCTCACTTCTGGATCTGTAGCTTTTTCGCAAATCGCAGAATCTCCAGCGATCATAGCTCTATCCCGAATGCATTTTATTTTATCTTCGGCTTTAATATTTTCGCAAAAAGACAAATCCTGTTTAAAAAAAGTTATACAAGCAACATTCTCTTTGCAAAAAGAAATGTCGTTTTCTTTCAAAGCAAGACAGGTGTTTTTGTCTATAGACTGGCTAGAGAATTTATTGCAATACTCGGTTTTAATCTTTGCACTTTCTCTAGCCCAATAAAAATTGGCAACAAGGTTAAAATAACAATGTTCCTTATCTTCAGCTTCGTCGCAAAAATTAATATTTTCGGTTAGAGAAGCAAGATCGTAAAAACACATTTTTCTTGGAGCTGGTTCTTGAATTTCTCGGCAATAAGATATATCTCTGGCGGCCATGCCCTGACAAAGCTTTTTTTGGTTAGGCATATCAAAATTCTGGCAGTACTTAGCATCTTGATTAACTACCGCCAGACAATAATAAACATCGTTAGGTTGAGAAATTTTCAAACAGCTTTTATTTATGGGAGTATCTGGGACATTCTCCAAGTCTAAAGATTGAGGACCCCCATTTTTTTCACCTAAATAAAAAAATAATAAAACAGCAATAATTAAAATTAAAAAAATAATTAAAAAAGCCTTTTTTTTCATATGAATTTATTGAAATTTTATTTATTCATTTCTTTTTTAATTTCTTCTTGCAAATAAGGATATATGGCAACGTCCCAGAATTCTGACATCTTTTCATATTCTCTTTGGCAACGCACAGCTCTTTCCTCCGGCAAGCCGTATATGCCGACAAAATCATTATATTTTTCCGGATTGCTGCCGTGAACCCAGCATAAAATATTGTAATAGCGCTGCTGGTTTAAAGAATGTTCATCCCAGAAAGGATAACTCCCCGCGTCTATCTGCGAACTGGTAATGTAAAACATATTGGCTCCGGTAATTGCCGCCCTTACGCCGTCTTCGCCTAAATTGGCCAGAGCTACGGTTGCAAGCTGGTCAGCCACGTCCTCTTCCCTCCCCGAGTAAGTTAAATTATAAATATCAGTCAGGCCGTGCCCCAATTCATGGAAAAAAATAAAAAAAGTGGCATCCGTTATGGCTTTATCTAATTCGTCTTCTGTGCTGACAAAGTATATAAAATTTTGAGCAAAATTTTCCAATAGCTCATCACATAAAACTATTTCTTTTGTTTCTAAACTATAATAAGCATTAACAAAACCGCACTCCTTAAAAGTAATCGGAAAAGCTTTCTGCAAAATAAACAGCAGATTTAAAAAATCAGCCACATTTTCAAAAACACGCGAGTCTTCTAACAGTTTATTTAATCCCGCATAGCGAGGATTCTGCGTTTCGCCATAAATAATTTTAAAATCACCCAAATCCGAAAGAGTGGCCTCTTCAGATGGACTTTCTTTCGGCTCCTCAGTAAATTTACCTATACTGGAATCTTTTTCTAAAAGAATTTTATTTAAATTTTCATCGGTAATGCCAAGCCCCTGTTCTCGCATAACTTTAAAGGCATCGACTGGTCTGCCTAAATAATGCATTTTGAAATCAGAAGTACTTACATAGTATGCCTGACCTTTATCTTCTACTTTTAATAGGATTCGTCCAGATAATCCCCTAGGCGCTGTCATATTAAATGAGTTAAAGTCTTTATTTGAAA
>JBDRJA010000072.1:0-27234 GCA_043815345.1 Patescibacteria group bacterium
CCCCGCAAGGAAGTATTGTGCCCAAGGGCGCAAAAAAATAATAATATAGAGATAAAAAGTTAACAAAAGTTAACCGATATTAAGATATGTTGATTACTTTTTGTTAAATTTTTATCAAAGTCGCTTTTCGGCGACAGTCCCCTATCAGGCGGTAATTTCCTCCATACAGCCTCCTCAACACCAAGTTTAAAAGGAAGCTATAATACAACCGGTTATACTTACAATGTCTATGTCTCTGGTAATTACGCTTATTTAGCAGATGAGGCATCCGGTATTCATATAATTGATATTTCAAACCCTGCTTCAACAACCCTAGTGAGTACTTACAATACTGATAATGCTGCACTTGGTATTTATGTTGTTGGTAAATACGCTTATGTGGCGGATTATGAATCCGGTCTGCTAATAATTGATATTTCAAATCCTTCTTCACCCTCGCTGGTAGGCAGTTATAATACTGATGGCGGCGCCTATGAGGTCTATGTTTCTGGTAAATACGCTTATGTGGCCGATGAAACCACTGGCCTTAAAATAATTGATATTTCAAACCCTGCTTCACCCACACTAGCCGGTTCTCTTGACACTGGTCTTGCTCTTGGCTTGTTTATATCAGGCAAATACGCTTATTTAGCTGATTATGATTCTGGCTTACGGATAATTGATATTTCAAATCCTTCTTCACCCTCGCTAGTAGGCACCTATGATACTAGCGGTGGCGCCTATGAGGTCTATGTTTCTGGTAAATACGCATATCTGGCCGATGAGGGTTCCGGTCTACAAATTATTGATATTTCAAACCCTGCATTACCATTATTAGTTGGAACTTATAATACTAGCGGTCTAGCTCTTGGAGTGTATGTTTCCGGTAAATACGCTTATGTAGCCGATGGTGATTCAGGTCTACAAGTAATTGATATTTCAAACCCGACATTACCTACCCTGGTTAGCGCCTACAACACCGACGGTTATGCTATGGATGTCTTTGTTTCCGGTAAATACGCTTATGTGGCGGACGAGATTTCTGGTTTGAAAATAGTAGATATTAACGGTATAGAAACACCTTCTCTTTATGCCGGCAATATTCAAGCGAATAGTATTACGGTTACTGAAAATTTAGACATTGGCAATGACCTTTTGGTTAGAAATGGCTTAAATGTTGGTATTGGCGGCATTGCCACTGATGGTGCTGTTTCTATTAGCCAAAATGCCAGCACTACTGCTGATACAACCGCTTTAACTATTACCCAAAGAGGAACGGGAGATATTTTGAACATTTTTAGTGGAACAAATGAAATCTTTACTATTTTAAATGGCGGCAATGTTGGCATCGGTACTACTAGCCCCGGAGCGGCTTTAGACATTCAAAGACCAAGCAGTGGCGATATTCTTAATATTTCTAATAATTTAGATGGAGATTTGCTGACAATTGACTTCTCCGGCAACTTAGGTGTTGGCACGTCTACTCCACAACAAATTTTTCATGTAGATTCTGGGGCAACCGCGACTACTACGGTTGAACTGGGAGATATTTATTCAGGCACTGGAAAAACTTGCTTTAACGTTGCTGTTTCAGATGGCTCTGCAGGAAGCTTTTATTTTAATACCAGCGGGATTGTATTTGAGACTAATGTTTGCAGATAAGAGTTGTTATTAATTCTATAAAAAGGTGCGCTGAAAATTGCGCACTTTTTTTATAGAATTGAGTGTGATATAATATTAATTAAGGAGCTAAAGCTCTCTAAACCCGAGCTGAAGCTCGGTAGAAAAATGAGGTTTTTATGAAATACGACATTATCACAATTGGCGGGGCTACAGAAGATATTAATTTTTATATTGACGAAGGGATTTTGCTGGATAATAAAAAAGATATTTTAAGGCAGAAATTGCTGGCTTTTGAATATGGCGCTAAAATTAAAGTCAATAAATCCTACGTTACTTTTGGCGGAGGAGCGGCTAATACCGCGGCTAATTTCAGGGGTTTAGGGTTTAAAACAGCCTGCATTATTTCAGTTGGAGATGATAATAGAGGAAAAAGAATTATTAAGAATTTAAAAGACAAGGGAGTTGATACTAGGCTAGTTCAGAAAAATGAAGGCATTGAATCCGGCTTTTCTTTTATTTTAATAAATCCGGAAAAAATAGTATTTTCTTATCGGGCAGCCAATAGTAAATTAAGAATTAAGAATTATGAATTAAAAATGATAGAAAAAGCAAAGTGGTTATATATTACTTCTTTGTCAGGAGAATGGGAAGAAGTATTAAGAAAAGTTTTTTCTGTTAAGGGAGTAAATATTGCCTGGAATCCCGGACATACCCAGCTTAAAAGCGGGTTTAAAAAAATTAGTAAGTTTATAAAGAAGACCACAGTTTTAATAGTGAATATTGATGAAGCGATAGAATTAGTGATGTCTGATAAAAAATATAAAAATAAAGGAAATGAGTTTTTAAATACGGTTAAAAATTTACTGGAAATTTTGCATAATTGGGGTCCGGAGATTATAGTTATTACTAGCGGTAAAAAGGGAGCGGATGTATATAATGGCCTAAAATTTTATCATCAAAATATATTAAAAGAAAAAATTAGGGCAGATACTACGGGGGTGGGCGATGCATTCGGTTCTTCTTTTATTGCTGGTTTGGAAATGTACGATGGCGATATTAAAAAAGCCATGTATTTAGGGATAAGGAATACTTCTTCAGTAATAGCCCGGCAAGGAGCGCAGAACGGGTTGCTTCGCAGACACGAAATTAAATAATATTAATATTATAGTACGAGTAGGGCGTCTGCGCCCGCGAGAAACCTACCGTTAACAACCGTATGTAAGTCGCAGGCGAGACACCTGCTCCAACGGTTTGAGCCGGTTTTTATTTATGATTGAAGGTGTAATAATAAAAAAATTAAATAAAAATGATGATCAGAGGGGCTGGTTAGCAGAGATTTGGCGGAGCGATGAAGCTCCTATTTTAGAATCTGGGAAGGGCTATAAGCCGGTTATGTCCTATATAAGCGTTACTAAACCTGGAAAAGTACGGGGACCGCATGAGCACGTTAAACAGTATGACTGCTTTGTTTTTGCCGGACCGGGAACTTTTGAAATTTATTTATGGGATAATAGAAAAAAATCTGAAACTAATGGCGAGTATCTTAAAATAAAAGTCGGAGAGAAAAATCAAACTTTAGTAGTGGTGCCTCCTGGAGTAGTACACGGTTACAAGTGCGTTTCAAATATTGATGGCTGGTGTGTAAATTTACCAAATAAGCTATATAGAGGCAAAAACAAGAAGGAGGAAGTTGATGAGATTAGGTGGGAGGAGGAAGCAAATGGTCCATATGTGATTAAATAAATTATATTATTAATTTCTAATTCACCTAATTTCTAATAAATGTCTAATGTATAAATTAAAGATATGAATGAAAAAGATTTATTTAATAAGGTTGAAAAGCCGGAATCAGAACAGGAAAGAGAATTAAATCCCGAAGAGATAGAGCAATTAAAAGATGAAATGAGTGAATATCAGGAAGGTATTTTAGAAAGAATACAAGAAATAAAAGACGAATTAAAGATAAGGGAAGATGATGAAAGAGCCGAAGAGTTGCGATTAGAGTTAGAGGAATTAGAATTAAAGTTAGAAGGACTTGATTTAGAGGGATGGGTTGAAGATATTGATTCTGGTAATTTTGAAAGTATAGTTGAGAGAAAAATTAATGAAGATTAGTGATTGAATTTTATCATATGAATGATTGTATTTTTTGTAAAATTAGTAAAGGGAAAATTCCTTGTTATAAAGTTTATGAGGACGATGATGTTTTAGCATTCTTAGAAATTTCGCCAGTAAACAAGGGGCATTGCCTTGTAATTCCCAAGGAGCATTTTGAAACTGTTTTTGAAATTCCTGATGAGATATTAAAGAAATTAGTTGTGGCAGTAAAAAAAGTGTCCAACAAAGTAAAGCAAGCTTTGAATTGTGAAAAAGTAATTTTAGCGGTCTGGGGCGAAGACGTTAGTCACGCTCATATGCATATTATTCCCAGATATGAAGGTGATGGAATGGAATTTTGGAAACAAGGGAAATATGAAGAAAGGGAAGCAGAGCAGATATTAGAAAAAATTAAAAGTAATTTATAAATATATTATGCCAGCCTGGAAAAAATTAAGTAGTCGGATAGCTCATAAGAATCCTTGGTATTCAGTTAGAGAAGATGATGTTATTAGACCGGACGGTAAAAAAGGAAAATATTATATCGTAGTTAATAGTAGCGTAGCCATTGTTGCTGAAGATAAAAATGGAGAGATATTTTTAGTTGGACAAACAAGGTATCCGGTTGGAAATAAGTATTCATGGGAAATAGTAACAGGCGGTGCTAACGACAGTAAAAGTCCTCTGAGCGCAGCTAAGAAAGAATTATTAGAAGAAACCGGTGTTACTGCAAGAAAGTGGATTAAACTCGGATATTATTATCCAGGAAATGGACATAGTTCGGAAAAATGCACAATTTTTTTAGCTAAAGATTTAGTTAAAGGTAAGCAACAACTTGAGGGCACAGAAGACATTAAGGCAAAAAAAGAAAAATTGAAAAATATAATAAAAATGATAAAAGAAAATAAAATAGCAGATGGTTTAACGATTGTGGCAATTTATAAATATTTATTATATAAATATGGCTAGAATTTTATACGGAGTTGCCGGCGAAGGATCTGGGCATTCTTCAAGAGCAAAAGTAATAATTGAATATCTAATAAGCAAAGGCCATAAAGTGAAAGTCATTTCATACGGTAAGGGTTATAAAAATTTAAACCCTTATTTTGATGTAGAAAAGATTTTTGGGCTTCATTTTACTTATAAAAATAATGAAATAAAATATTTTCAAACTTTATTCAATAATCTATTAAAGACGGATAAAGCCAGAGAAAGCATTGATAAAGTTCTGAAAATTACTGATTACTTTAATCCCCAAATTGTATTTTCTGATTTTGAGCCAATTTCCTGTATTGTGGCCAATATAAAAAAGCTACCCTTAATTTCTATTGACAATCAACATAGAATAAATAATACTAAGATAGAATATCCATCTAAGTATAAGCAGAGCTACTTAATTGCTAAAGCCGTAACTGATTTGATGGTTTTTAATTCAGAAGCTTGCCTGGTAACAAGCTTTTTTAAAGCGCCGGTGACAAACAAAAAAACCTATATTTTCCCTCCCATCTTAAGAAAAGAAATATATAAATTAAGGCCAAAAATTGAAGATTATATCTTAGTATATTTTACTTCTGAATTTGAGAATATTGTCGAAATACTTAAAAAAATAAATATGAGATTTGTAGTTTATGGCTTTAATAAAAATAAGGAAAGCAATAATCTTATATTTAAAAAATCAAGCCAGGAAGGATTTTTGCGTGATTTGGCAAATTGCCATGGAGTAATAGCCAATGCCGGATTTACTTTAATTACGGAAGCCCTTTATTTAAAGAAGCCTTATCTAGCCTTGCCAGTAAAAGGGCAATTTGAGCAAGTATTGAACGCCTACTATCTTGAGAAATTGGGCTATGGCAAATACTGGGATGAACTAAATAAAGAACGGATTGAGTCATTTTTGTTTAATTTAGAGATTTATCAAAAAAATTTAAGAAAATATAAAAAGGAAGATAACAAAAAGATTTTCAAAATGATTAATAAATTAATCATGAGATATTCAAAATAATATTATCCTTTATGAAGATAATTTATGTTACCGACACATTTTTACCTGAAGTAAATGGAGTAGTAATTTCAGTAAAAAATTTTTCTCAACGTTTAGCCAAGAAAGGCCACCAAATTTATATTTTTACTACTAAAAGAAAAGGCAGCGAAAAGATAGAAATGGGTAATAATATAGAAGTAAAATGTTTTCCCGCGACTTCAAAGTTCATAAATTACCCGAATTTTAAAACTAGTTATCCAAATACTTTAAGCATTTTCAGGGAAGTAAAAAGAATAAAGCCGGACATTATTCATATTCATACACCTTCACCGCAAAGTTGGTCCGCTTTAATTGTTGCTAAAAAATATAAAATCCCGGTGATAGCTACTTACCATACTTTTTTACCAGATTTTATAAAACATACCCTGCTAGGTAAAATTGTTTTAGCAAGCATATTAAAAGAAGCTGCCAGAAGATATACTAAATTTTTTCATAACTATCTTGATTTAGTGATAGTACCCAGCCGGATAATTAGAGAAGAATTAATAAAAGAAGGAGTAAAAAAACCGATTGAGATTATCAGCAATGGAATAGATGTAAGTTTTTTCTCTTGTCCGTTAAGAAAATCCGTGAATAATGAAGTTAAATTATTGCATCTTGGAAGAATAAGCTATGAAAAAAATATTGACGTTATACTTAAAGCCATGGCTTATAATAAAGAAAAAGGATTTAGAGCGTTGCTGGATATTATCGGCGGCGGGCCTGATTTTGATAAATTAAGGAAGCTAGCCCGGAAGTTAAACATTAGCGAGCTAGTACATTTTAAAGGGCCGATAGAACATGAAGAAATAAATAAAATATATTGCGGTCATGATATTTTTATAACCGCTTCCAGCATTGAAACTGAAGGCATAGTTGTTTTAGAGGCTATGGCTGCTGGCCTTTCCATTATTGGAGTTAAAAAGTTAGCTTTGCTTGATTTAATTAAATCTGACCTGAACGGTTATTTAGCTCAAAGCGGTAATTATAAAGAAATAGCAAAATATATTAGAATTTTAAGCAAAGATAATGGCAAAAGAGAAAGATTTGGCTCTAAATCAATTGAGATAAGTAAGCAATTTTCCCTTGGTTTAAGTATTGAAAAAATTGAAAATATATATAAAAAACTTACAAATAAAAATTAAACTATAATTATGAAAATATTAGTTACCGGTGGAGCGGGATTTATCGGCTCTAATTTTATACATTATTGGCTAAAAAAATATCCAGAGGATAAAATCATTAATCTGGATGTTTTAACCTATGCCGGAAATTTAGAGAATTTAAAAGACGCAGAGAGCAACTTGAATTATAAGTTCTATAAAGGCGATATCTGCGATTTAGAAAATAACAAGAATGTTTTGAAAGATGAAAAAATTGATATAATTGTCAATTTTGCGGCTGAATCGCATAATGGCCGGGCCATGATAGAACCGGATATATTTGTTAAAACTAATGTTTTAGGAACCCAGATGCTTTTAGAAGCGGCCAGAGTTATAGGCATAAAAAGATTTCATCATATTTCCACTTGCGAAGTATTTGGAGATTTGGCCCTGGATGAAAATAGGGCTTTTAGAGAAACTGATCCATATTTACCCAAAACACCTTATAACGCTTCAAAGGCTGGAGCTAATCATGAAGTTATGGCTTATTTTCATACTTTTAAATTACCAGTTACCATCAGCCATTGCGCTAATAATTACGGGCCTTATCAATTTCCGGAAAAAGTAATTCCCAGATTCATTACTGATTTAAGGCAAAATAAAAAAATTCCTCTTTTTAAAAGCAGTGAAAACAAGAGAGAATGGCTACATACTGAAGATCATTGCCGAGCCATAGACCTGATAATTAAAAAAGGTAAAATAGGCGGAGCTTATAATATTGGCAGTGGAGTAGAAAAGAGCATTGAAGAAATTGCTAGCGCAGTTTTAAAAAGACTTGGGAAAGACGAAAGTTTTAAAACCTATATTGAAGATCGGCCAGGCCATGACCGGCGATATTTATTGGATACGGTAAAAATTAGAAAAGAGCTAGGCTGGCAGCCGGAGATTAGTTTTGAACAAGGATTAGATAAGGTGGTTGGATGGTATTTAAAAAATGAAAATTGGTGGAAGCCTTTACTAGGTAAAGGTTTTGTAGAAAATTATAAAGAGGTGAAAAAATAAATTATGAATAAAGCAATATAAAATGCGCTTTTAGGAGCGTATTTTTTATTTTGATTGTTTATGTTATAATATAATAGATAAAAATAAACTAAAAAAGGTAGGTTGTGGCGCATTTTAGTTCATTATCTACTTTATTAATATTATGCTTAAAAAAATTTTTATAATTGAAGATGATGTGAATGTCTTATATAGCTTGCAGGCTAAATTTAGCCTTAATGGTTTTCAGGTTAAAACTAACTCTGGAAATTCAGTAATTCAGGAATTAATAGATGAGGTAAAAAAATTTAAGCCGGATTATGTTATTTTAGATTTAATTTTACCAAAAGTAGATGGTTTTGAGATTATTAAAGCTTTGAAGACGGAAAAAGAAACCGCTAGCTCGCACATTTTTGTTTTTACTAATTTAAGCGACGAAGATAGTAGAACTCGGGGGATAGATTTAGGAGCAGAACAATATTTTTTCAAAGTTGATTTTGGCATTGACGAATTCGTAGAAAAAGTCAAAAAAATTATTGAAAACAAATCACGAATAGGAACGAATTAAAATCTAGTATAATAAATTGTGATTAGATGATATATTTATAGACAGTTAATTTATTTCAATACCCCATCCGCTTGCGGTGGGGTCATATTAGCTAATTCATTTATAATCATTTATCTATTTTGTAATTATGAAAAAAAAGAAAATTATTATAATATTAATAATAATTGCCGTAATTATAATTCCAGTGTATTTTTTTATTACTAAAAAAGAGGGAGAAGTGGAGTACGTTACCGAGAAGGTTAAGGTAGGAAATTTAATTCAAACAGTAAGTGAAGTGGGTACTGTAAAAGCAATTCAAGAGATTGAATTGAATTTTTTGCAGACCGGTAAAGTGGCGAATATGTTAATAAAAATTGGGGATAAAGTAGAAAAAGATCAAGTTCTATCTGAATTAGATTACAGTTCTCTTTCTATAAAACAAGAGGAAGCGAATGCAAATATAGAGATTGCTAAAGCCAAATTAAATAAATTATTAACCGGATCCTCTCCCGAAGAAATCGGTGTAAAGCAAGCTAATGTTAATAAGGCTAAAGCATCTTATGAATCATACCTTGAGGAATTAGAAAAAGTAAAAAATACATCTGCGGAAAATATTGCCCAAGCAGAGAAAGAATTATATGATTTAAAATCAAGCGATAAAGGCAATGTTACTCCTTATGAACAAGCGGTGATTACCGCTAAAATTAATTTAAATAATACTAAAAGCACTTATCAGCAGGCGGTTGATAATAAACAAGAGGTAGCTTTAACTACTATTGAAAATAAGCTGGCTGTAGCTGATACTGTCTTAGATAATATTAATACTATTATTACTGACGATGATGCTAAAAGTGTTTTGAGTATTAACAATAAAATCCATTTAACTAATACGGTGGATACTTATAATAATAGTTTAGATCTTAAAAATATAGTAGAGGCTAGCTTAGCCGAGGCCAAGGCAGATCCAACTAAATTAAAAATTAATCAAGCAATTGATGACACCCTGGATTATTTAAATGAAGTATTTGCCAGTCTGAATTATTGTTATGATGCTTTGGAAAGCAGTATTACTACTTCAGGTTTTTCTAAAACTGATTTAGATGCTTATAAAACTATTATTAGTACTCAAATAACAGCCGTTACTACCGCTAAAACATCCTTGCAAACAGCTAATCAAGATTTAGAAGACGCAATTTTAAATTATCAAACTAAAGTGGCTAGTGCAGAAGATGATTTAGTGGATGCGCAAGTAAATTTAGATGATATAATAAAAACAGCAGAAAATAGTTTATCGTCGGCTAAAGTGAACGGTGATCAGCAGATTTCTATTGCTCAATCTAAGGCAGGCAATGCATTAAAAGATTGGGAGGTAGCAAAAACCCAGTTAACGGAAATTAAATCTTCTCCCAGGACTGAAGACGTATCTTTGAATAGGGCCCAAGTTAAACAGTCAGAAGCTTCCTTGAATTTAATTAAAAAGCAGATAGAGGATAGTATAATTAAAGCTCCTATTGACGGTATAGTTACTAAAGTTGAATATGAAATAGGTGAGCAAACATCAGCCACAAAACCAGCAATATATATTTTAGGCGAAAATAACCTTGAAGTTGAAGTAGATATTTCTGAGGCTGACGTTGCTAAAATTAACATTAGAAACCCGGTAGAAATTACCCTGGATGCGTTCGGAGATGACATTAAATTTAGTGCAAAAGTTTATTTTATTGAGCCGGCCGAGACAATTATTCAAGATGTTATTTATTATAAAGTTAAAATTCTTTTTAATACAGAAAATAACATTAATCAAAATTTATCTAAAGTTAAGACAGGCATGACCGCAAACGCAGTAATTACTACTGCTCAAAAAGGCGATGTTTTAATAATGCCTAATCGCGCAATTGTGCAGAAAAATGGAAATAATAAATATGCTCAAACTTTTGTTAACGGAGAAATTATTGAAGTGCCTATAGAAATTGGTTTGAGAGGAGATGAAGGTATGGTAGAAATTCTATCAGGCGTTAATGAGGGAGACGAAGTTGTAACTTATGTGAAGAATGGCCAGTAGAGATTAGGATGTTGGGTTTTTGGTGTTGGATACTGGATATTAGGTATTAGGTAGTTGTTTAATTGTTACATTGATAATTATTTGAATTTGATTAATATGATTAGAGAAAAATTTAGCGGCTTAGAAATTGAGCAATCTCAAGCAAGAGAACAATTAATAAGGGGCAAAGAATCTATTGATAATGTTTTTAATTCAATAAAAGACGAGAAGGAATTAGAAAAGCGGTTAAGAAATAATGGAATAGAATAAATATATGGAGAAAAACTGCTATAAAGAAAGGCTAACAAAATTTATTATAGTATCGGATTTAAGTGATAATCAGAAAAAGCTTTGGCAATTATTTTTAAAGACATCTAATCCTTTAGAGGATGAAGCGGTTTTTGAAGCAGCTTCTGAAAACAAGGAAAATTTAAGCTTATTAAGCGAGCACTTGCGAGATAAAATTTGGGAAATGAAAGAGTTAAATAAAAAAGCTTGGAAGAAGCTAGTTGACGACGAAGAAAAATATGCAGAAGTTTTAAAATAAGAAAGATTATTTTTTATGTCAAATTCGTTAATAAGTGTCCATAATTTAAAAAAAGAATTTAGAAATGACGAGGTCGTGACTAAGGTTTTGCATGACCTCTCTTTTAATATTTTAAAAGGCGAATTCGTAGCAATTATGGGCCCGTCAGGGTCAGGCAAATCTACTTTAATGCATATATTAGGATTATTGGACAGAGCTACAAGCGGGAAGTATGAGCTCGAGGGCAGAGGAGTTACTAGTTTAGACGATGATGAATTAGCAAGGTTACGAAATGAAAAGATTGGTTTTGTTTTCCAGTCCTTTAATTTGCTAGCTAGAACAAGTGTCTTAGATAATGTCAAATTACCTTTAAATTACTCAAGAGGGTTAAAACCCTTTAAACCCGACTTAAAAGTCGGTAGAAACTGGATGGCTGAAAGAGCTAAGGAGGTTTTAGAAAGTGTTGGGTTAGGCCATCGGCTACATTATTTTACTAACCAGATTTCTGGCGGAGAGAAACAAAGGGTAGCTATTGCCCGCGCTTTAGTGAATAAGCCGTCTGTAATTTTTGCTGACGAACCAACCGGCAACCTAGATTCTAAATCCGGGATGCAAGTAATGGAAATTTTACAGCAATTAAATGAAAAAGGTAATACAATTGTAATGGTTACTCATGAAAAATACACATCAGAGCATGCTAAGAGAATTATTCAAATAATAGATGGCCATATTGTTAAAGATTACAAAGTAAAAGAGAGAAGGGTAGCGAGGAATGGTATGATATTAAAATAATATGTTTAATTTAATTAGACAAAGTATTAAAATGTCTATTACCGCTCTTCTAACCAATAAAGTTAGGAGTTTTTTAACTATGCTCGGAATTATTATTGGAGTTGGCGCTGTTATCATTATTATGGCGGTAGGGGCAGGCGCGCAAAGTTTAATACTGGCCCAAGTAAAAACCCTAGGCACAAATTTAATCGGCATTATGCCAGGCAAATCAGAAGATGAGGGGCCGCCAGCCTCGGCCATGGGCATTGTTATTACTACTTTAACTTATGAAGATTTGCAGGCTTTGCGCGATAAGAAAAACGCTCCTAATATTACCGGAGTAGTTGGTTATACTAAGGGGGTAGGCACTTTAAGCTGGGGAGCTAATACTTATGATACAAATTTAAACGGTTGCACGGTCGATTACTTAGAAGTTGAAGATGGCGAAATTCTAGAAGGTCGATTTTTTTATGAAGAAGAGGAAAGAAATTTAGCCCGGGTAGCAGTTTTAGGAAGCACAGTTAAAAATGAGCTCTTTGGGGAATCTGATGCTTTGGGCCAGAAAATTAAAATTAAAAAGCACACCTTTGAAATAATTGGGGTGATGAAAGAAAGGGGAACAGTAGCTTTCCAGGATTATGATGACCAAGTATTTATACCTATTATGACTATGCAAAAGTTAATTTCCGGAGTTAACCATTTGGGTTTAATAAGGGCAAAAATTGATTATGAAGAAAATATCCAGAGAGCCATGGATGATGTCGCTATAACTTTAAGGGAGAATCATGATATTAGTGATTTAAGCGGAGCTTCTGATGATTTTACTATTCGCAGCGCGGCTGAAGCATTAGATGTAGTTAAAACTATAACCAATGCCCTAAGATATTTTTTAGCTGCCATGGCTGCTTTATCATTAATTGTCGGAGGAATTGGCATAATGAACATTATGCTAGTTGGCGTAACTGAAAGGACAAGGGAAATTGGCCTTAGAAAAGCAGTGGGGGCAAATAATACAAATATCATGAGCCAATTTTTAATAGAAGCAATAGCGGTTACCTTGATGGGCGGTATAATCGGGATTGTTAGTGGAGCTTTAATTTCTTTCTTAATTTCTGTCGGGGCTCGTTTCTTGGGTTATGATTGGGCCTTTATTGTTTCCTTTTCATCAGTAATTTTAGCAGTAAGCGTTTCAATGCTAGTGGGATTAGTTTTTGGTTTATATCCAGCCAGTAAAGCAAGTAAATTAGAGCCAGTGGAAGCGTTGAGGTACGAATGAGGGGGGATTTTAGAATTTAGATTTAAGAATGAAGAATGATGAATTTTATATTGATAATCCAAATTGCTTTGAAAGAAAGAGCATTCCATCATCTAACTGTAGAGACACGCCTCGGCGCGTCTGTACATTTTTACGGTATAAATAATTAAACATAATTTTATGGGTAATATTAAAAAAATAATAATTATTTTTTTGTTCACGGTTCTATTTTTAGTATTAATTTTATTAGCTCTGATTTATTTTTTCTGGAATAAACAAATGTCTGAATTACCCGAGTATTACAAGAAGGCTGCTAAGGAAGATTGTGGTTATATGGATGTTGTAATTCATCCAATAAATTGTTGTTTTGATACATTAAATTATGCAGTTGAGCAAAATTTCCCTATACCAATTAAAGGTAAATGCCCCAAAGGATATACTGCCTTGGGAATAGGTTGTGGCTGGGGTCCAGGTATTTGTAAATAGGGTGCATTATAGAAATAATAAATTTTTAATAAATAAAGAAATCCACCGACAAAGTCGGTCGTCCACGGTTACCTATTACGGACGGAGTCAGTTAATGAATTACGAATGAACGTGAATTACTATTTTTAAAATAGCTATATGTGATTTTACTTTAATGCGTGAAAGTAAGATTCAAAACGATTAAGTTGGAAACAGTGAAAACAAGTTTTTTAGTTAAAACAAGAATTATGAGAGGACAAAGTCCGTGTCGGTAATTCCACCGACAAGGTCAGTGGTAATTTAATATGAATTTTTTATCTACTATTAAAATTGCCTTAGGAGCAATGAGGGCGAATAAAGTCAGGACGGGACTGACTGTTTTAGGTATGGTAATTGGGATTGCATCGGTAATTATTGTTTTTTCCGCTGGCGAAGGAATAAATAGTTTAATTTTGGGAGAAATTGAGTCTTTTGGAGGATCAGATATGATTGAGACGGAAATAAAAGTACCAAGCACTAAAAAAGGAACAGGCTCTGAATTGGAAGCCGGTACTAATTTAGCTATGGGAGTGCAAGTTACAACTTTGTCCCTAGAAGATATGGAAGATATAAATAAATTGCCTTTTGTTAAAAGAAGCTACGCCGGTGTTATGGACCAAGAACAAGTAAGCAATGGCAGTGAGTTAAGAAAAGCTTTTTTATTAGGTGTTAGCGCTGATTTTATTGAGATTGATCAAAGCGAAATAGACTATGGACGTTTTTTTACTGAAGCAGAGGACAAGTCACTGGCCTCAGTAGCTATTTTGGGCTATAAAATTAAAGACAAATTATTTGGAGATTCTGATCCGATTGGTAAGTCAGTAAAAATACGGAAAAATAAATTTAGGGTAGTCGGGGTATTAAAAGAAAGAGGGGCGGTAATGACGATTGATTTTGATGATTTTGTTTATGTGCCGATTAGGACCTTACAAAAAAAAGTAATGGGCATTAACCATGTTACTTATTTGATGCATCAAGTAACTGATACAAGTAAAATTGAAGAGGCGGCCGAAGAAATTCGTTATGTACTTCGGGAAAATCATGACCTGCCTCATCCTGAGGGCCCAACCGATTGGATGGGAGCAGGCAAGGATGATTTTCGGGTAGTATCCATGACCGAATCAATGGAAATAATGGAAACAGTAACTGGGGCAATTACTCTTTTACTTTTAGCGATTGTGGCCATATCTTTAATTGTGGGCGGAGTGGGTATTACTAATATTATGTACGTAATAGTTAGCGAGCGGACTTCAGAGATTGGCCTAAGAAAAGCAGTAGGAGCAAAATATTCAAATATCATGTGGCAGTTTTTATTTGAGTCAATCTTAATCACTATTACTGGTGGGGCAGTTGGCGTAGTTTTCGGGATTGTTATATCATTGGCAATTTCTTTTGGAGCAAATTCTTACGGCTTAGATTGGCGTTTTAATATCCCGGTTAGAGCTTATATTGTGTCTATTAGTTTTTCAATGGTTTTCGGAATCGCTTTTGGAGTTTATCCGGCCCGTAAAGCGGCGAAGTTGGAGCCGGTGGAAGCTTTAAGGAACGAATAAATGTGATGCAAATAAATGCGAATGCCGCGAATTGCGAATATGTAAATAAGATATTAAGGATAAAAAAACTGCCAGAGGTTACGAAAGGTTAAAAGAAGTTGAAAGAAGTTGGAGATAGGTATTAGGTATTTGGTTTTAGGTGCTGGGCGTTAGTTAGATAAAATAAAATATAATTAATTTTAAATAAAAAAAGGCTAGGTTTTTAAAGACCATGCCTTTTTAATATTTGGCTTATTTTTTTTCTCTGTTTATTATTACTGTAATTAAAGCGCCCAGACCACTTGCCGGACCAATGTATTTAATGGAGGCCATTAATAATTCCTCATTACCTAAAAGGTAGCCAATAAAGTAAGGAATGATTGTAGCCCCGACCCAAGCGGGTAATACTGACTTTAGAATTTTTTTAATCAACATATATGAATGTAATTAATAAATTACCAACTAATAATAAAATCACGACATACTCCTTTTACATTCGGACAGTTGCTAACTGTGATTTTAACATTATCACTGTTTGTATTTAAATTTACCAATTTTAAATATAAGCCCTTGTAGTATATATCAAATATTTCAGAATTAATATAACCCTTTAGTCTTAAAATTGCTTTTTTATTTTTTTCATCACAACTAATTAATTCAAAATCACCTTGGGTATTATGCACTCGGTGATCTTTTTGCGAGTGGGCCAAAAGTTTTTCAGTTGAAATAAAGTACCTTAAAAACCAACGATTTAATTTATGAAGAGAAATTGTATTATAAGCAAAGCTAAGAATATCTTTTTCACCCCAATTAAAAATTTTTGTTGCCATAATTATAAATATATGGATTTTTGCTGATGGCAACCATTCAATTTCATTTAATTTTTTATAATCTGGCACTTTTCCAATTTCTTTCTCTACTTCATTTATTAATTTATCAACAGCTTTATCGCCATATTTATTTTTAATGTAGCTTAAAATAAATTTTAAATCGCTTGAACTTGATTGTCCAGCCATTTTTTTTATTTCAGCAATTTCTTTTTTAAAGTTAAACATAATATTTTTTATATTTTATAATACTATTATTATAGCATTATAGCTAAAAAATAAACAGATTTTGGATAATTTGTATAGTCAATGTTTAATTATTATAGGTCTAATTTACAGATTTTTACCCCAAAAAGTCTTGTATTTTTGTCAAACTTTAGCTATAGTATAAGAGTTGATTATTAATTTTTTTACTGACTTCTTTCTATCGCTCAATAAATATGTTTAAATTATCAAAATCAAATAACCTTAATCTAGTTAAAATTTACGAAAAAGCGGAAGATATAATAACCTCTGTCCCTATAATTAAAAGGCGACGAAAAAGAAGACTGGTATTAAAGTTTTTAAAATATTTTAGCTATTCTATAATCGGTTTATTTTTATTATTAGTTATTCTTTTCAGCACTTCTTTTTTTAGTTTTTGGCAGGTTTATAGATTTGCTGCAACTGGTAAAAATCATTTAGAGTATGCAGTTAGCCAGATAGAAAAACAAAAATATAGTCAAGCAATAATTTTCTCTAAAAAAGCTGAAAATAATTTTAATTCAGCCTTTAGCCAACTAGAAGGAGCTAAGGGCAATTTTTTTATTAATAATTTTACGATTTTAAAGTATCAGCTAAGCGATATTGAATATTTAATAAAAACAGCAGAGATAATAAACAAGGCCACCTGGCAAGGAGCAGCGATTGGCCAAAAAATTGAATATTTATCAGGGGGGAATGTTAACTCCAGTTTTTCTAAATTTACAAGAGAAGAGAAAAGAAAAGTTTTAAAGTTCATATACGAATCAGGGCCCGAGCTTGCTGGAGTAAAGGCTAATTTAGACTTAGCATATTTAATCCTAGATAAAGTAGAGGCAAGAGGATTGCTTTGGCCGTTAAAAAGTAAAATTAATAGTATAAAATTACAATTAAAAAAAGGCAAAGAATTAGCTGCTAAGTTTATTCCAATAACGCAAATAGTACCGGCTTTATCTGGATATCCAGAGAGCAGTAATTTTTTAGTGTTGCTTGAGAACAGTGACGAATTAAGGCCTACGGGAGGATTTTTAGGAACCTATGGAATTATGGAAATAGATAGCGGTGATATTAGTAACTTTAATATACATGATATTTACCATTTAGATATGCCAGTTAAAGATAAGATAAATGTTGCCCCGCCAGAGCCTTTAAAGAAGTTTCTAGGTATTAAAAAATGGTATATGCGTGATGCTAATTGGTCTCCTGATTGGCCAACTTCTGCAAAGAAAATTGAATGGTTTTATAAATCCGAGGAGAAGCTTTTGCCCACTCAAGATAGGATGGATGACATAGGCAAGAATTTTAATGGAATTATTGCTATTACCCCGAAAGTAATTACTGATTTATTGGCTTTAACCGGGCCGATAATTATTGAAGGAGAAGAGTATAATAAAGACAATTTCGTTGATTTATTAGAATATAGAGTGGAGAAAGGCTATATACAACTAGGAATCCCGTCATGGCATCGCAAAGAAGTTATTGGAGATATATTTAAAGAATTGAAAATAAAATTATTTAATTTGCCATCAAAGCGCTGGCTAGAAATATTTAATGTTGTTGATGAGAATATTTTAGAAAAAAATATTTTAGTTTTTTTTGAAGATACTCAACTGCAGAATTTTATAAAAGATTTGGGAGGGGCCGGAGAAGTTAAAACTGTTAATAGTGATTATTTAATGATAGTTGATGCTAACATGGGAGCCTTAAAAACAGATGCAGTAATGAAAAAAGGGATAAGTTATAATTTAGAGAAGGGCAGTAACGGGATTTATGCTAAACTAAAAATAGACTATGCCCACCATGGTTTTTCTGATTGGAAAACTACTAGTTACAAAACTTACTCTCGGATATATGTTCCCCTTGGCAGCCAGCTTGTTGAAACAGATGGATTAGATTATGAAAAAGTAGAGGTAAGCAATGAATTCGGCAAAACAGTTTTTGCCGCGTATATTTCAATTGAGCCGGGCGAGATTGGTAGTCTATATTTTGAATACAAGTTGCCTGGATACATTGAAGAGCAAATAGCGGAGGGAGATTATAACTTATATATTCAAAAACAACCAGGAAATGAAGTGGAGGAATTAATAGTTGACTTAAACATAGGAAATAAGGTAAAATCATATAGTCCAACTGGATTTTATGTAGAGAGAGTTAATGATAACCAAGTTAGATGGAGAACAGACTTGGGGATAGATAGGAAGTTTGATTTAAATTTCTAATTACCTAATTTTTAATTTTTAGTAAAGCCTCAAATGCTTAAGGCTAAAAAAAGGCATTAATTCTTTAGTCTATTAAAGTTGGGGTGAATCAAGCATAAATAGTATTTAAAAATAAAGGATGTTTGATTGAAAATTCAAAAATATTTTTTCTCTCCAGGATTTTAATATGCTCAACATTAGAAAACTTGATAATGAGATAAAAGTTTATGATTTTGAATCAGTATAAAATTTATTAGAAATTAGAAATTAGGTAATTAGAAATTTTTAATCTATGTTTATTAAAAGAATCGGAATTGACTTAGGAACAACCTATACTTTAGTGCATCTACCTCGCCGCGGTATTGTTATTAATGAACCAAGCGTGGTAGCGGTAGCCATGGACGATAGGAAAATTTTAGCAGTTGGAAATGAAGCTAAGGATATGCTTGGACGAACACCAGACACTATCATTGCTTTAAAGCCGCTGAAAGATGGAGTAATAGCAGATTATCGGACAACCGAGGCCATGCTAAGATATTTTATTAATAAGGCTCTAGGCGGCGTTAGGCTTTTTCGGCCCGAAGTAATGGTTGCAGTGCCAGCCGGAATTTCTTCTACTGAACGGCGGGCTGTGACCGAAGCGACAATTGCGGCTGGAGCTAAAGCGGCTTATATAATCAAAGAGCCAATCGCGGCTGCTATTGGGGCTGATATTCCTATTGGTTCTGCTAGCGGACATATGATTATTGATATTGGCGGCGGTACAGCCGAGATGGCAGTTATTTCTCTGGGAGGCATTGTAGCTTCAACTTCAGTCCGGGTGGGAGGAAACAAATTTGATTCCGCCATACTTGAATATATTAGGCGTAAATATAACTTAGCTGTCGGCGAAAGAACATCGGAAGAGATAAAGGTTAATATTGGTTCAGCCCTATTTTTAGAAGATAAGCTTACAATGGAGATTCGCGGCCGTGATATAATCACAGGTCTGCCACGTAGTATTACGATTACCAGTGACGATGTAACAGAAGCAATTCAGAATGAATTAGAAGATATAATTAACGCCGCTAAAAGAGTTTTGTATAAAACCCCGCCAGAGTTAGCCGCCGATATCATGGACAAAGGAATGATATTATCAGGGGGCAGTTCGTTACTAAGAAATATAGACCAGTTATTATCTCGAACTATAGGAGTGCCAGCTTATGTTGCAGACGAGGCGCTTTTATGCGTTGCTAAGGGGACGGGTATAGCTTTAGATAATTTGGATAGTTATAAACGTTCGATACTTGCTACGAAATAATTTAAGATTAAAGATTGTAGATTTAAGAATGACTTATTTATTGACATTTAATTTACTCTAAAATCTTAATTCTTAAATCATAAATCTAAAATATGCTTATTGGTATTGACGCTAGCCGCGCTAATCGTGAACACAAAAGCGGTACAGAGTGGTATTCATATTATTTAATTAGATGGCTAGCTAAATTAGATTCAAAAAATCAATATATATTATATACAGATAAGCCACTTAAGAGTGGTTTGTTAAATTTAACAACAAAACAATATTTCACGAAGTATAATAATGAAACAGATATAAAATATAACAGAGAAGGCTATCAGATAATTAAAAGCCCGTATAATAATTTTCGAGCTAAAGTTTTAAATTGGCCTTTTTGTTTTTTTTGGACCCTAGGTAGGCTATCTTGGGAAATGTTAATTCACCGGCCGGATGTTTTATTTATTCCTTCTCATACTTTGCCCATAATTTATCCTGAAAAAACAATAAATACGATCCATGACGTTGCTTTTGAGAGGGATAGATTTATATATAGAAAAGATGCTATGGGACCAAGGGGAGAGATATTAAGGAAAGTAATTAGTACTTTTGTTAAACTTTCAACTTTGGGAAAGTATGGCGCTAATTCAATGGATTATTTAAGTTGGTCAACTAGATTTGCTTTAAAGCACGCTAAAATAATTATAACAGTTTCAAAATTTTCAAAGAGTGAAATATTAGCAATATATAACGCAAAGGAAGATAAGATTAAAGTTATTTATAATGGTTATAATAAGTCATTATATTGCCAAACTAATGAAAAGGAGAGGGCAGATAAAGTATTAAAAAAATATGAGATTGAAGAACCCTATATTTTATATGTAGGACGTTTAGAAAAAAAGAAAAATACCCCCTTATTAATTGAGGCTTTTGCTATAGCCCGGGAAAATAAAGAAATAAAGCAAAAATTAATTTTAATAGGAGACGCAAGCTTTGGATACGATGAAGTAAAGGACGTTATTAATGAATATAATTTAGTTAATGATGTAATCATGCCGGGCTGGATAGAGGAAGAAGATTTGCCGTATATATTCAATAGAGCTACGGCATTTATTTTTCCATCAAACTATGAAGGCTTTGGCATTCCTCTCTTGCAGGCAATGGCTTGTAAAGTCCCGATTGCCGCCTCCTCTATTCCTGTATTAAAGGAGGTAGCTGAAGACGCAGCTTTGTTTTTCAACCCCAATGATGCAGATTCAATAGCTCAATCTATTAAAGAAATAATATTAAATGATAAATTAAGGGAAGAGTTGATAAAAAAAGGGAATGAAAGAGTAAAAGAATTTAGCTGGGAGATTTGCGCGAGAAAGACCTTAGAGGTGATAAATAGATTGGGCGAGAGTTAAGTGGTTTATTGGTTTTTGCTACCCATGTTGAATATATGCTATAATAAAGATGTTATGACTACAAAAATGACATCTTTTTTTATATGTTTTTTGGTTTTAGCTACGGTTTTCCTCTTTGCTCCATTCGCAAGAGCAATTACTAATAATAGATTAGCAAACACTAAGATGGGGGTAATTAATGAGATATTGGTAAAATATAGGGGTGATGAAAACATTGTCAAGGTTAAATTATCCAAAAATGAAGAAATCAAAAGCATTATTGAAAAATATAAAAGGGATCCTCAAGTAGAATATGCTGAACCTAATTATTTATACCATTCTTCTATAATTCCTAACGATATATATTATAGCAACCAGTGGTATTTAGAGAAAGTAAGAGCAACTGACGCCTGGGAAAAAGTAGCCAAAAGCCCCAATATAGTTATTGCTATCATAGATTCAGGCATCCAAATTAATCACCCTGATTTAGAAAATAATATTTGGAAGAATTTTGATGAAATTTCGAATAATAATATTGATGATGATCAAAATGGTTTTATTGACGATAGAATTGGTTGGGATTTTATTAATAACACTCCTGATCCATCTCCAAAATTTGAAGAAGGTTTTACTGAAGCTGGTATTATACATGGAACAATTGTTGCCGGGGTAGCCGCTGCGGCCGGCAACAATAAAGAAGGAGGAGCCGGAATAACTTGGCAATCTCAAATAATGCCTTTACGGGTTTTAAATGATATGGGCGAAGGCCGGGTTAGTGAGGTAGTTAGAGCAATTGATTATTCGATTGCCAATGGCGCTGATATTATTAATTTAAGTTTTGTCGGCTTTGGATATAGTCAAACGATGTTTGAAGCCATAGAGAGGGCATATAAGGCCGGTATAGTAATTGTGGCAGCGGCTGGAAATGAGCAAGACGAGGGAGAGGGTTATAATTTAGATGAAATTCCTATGTATCCAGTCTGTCATGACGGAGTTAATGGTGAAAACATGGTAATCGGAGTAGCTGCTACTGATACGCTTGATCAGAAATCTTCATTTTCAAGTTTTGGCATAAAATGCGTAGATATAGCTGCACCAGGAGTAAGTATATTTAGCACTGTAGTTTATGAACCCACTAAAAGAATAAACGAGAAGTCGTTTAATAAATATTACGATGGTTATTGGGCAGGAACTTCAATGGCAACTCCAATGGTAAGCGGAGCAGTGGCTTTAATAGAGGCAATTAATCCAAAGATGAATAGAAATCAAGTAATTAAAACAGTACTTAACAGCGCCGATAATATTAGTCGATTAAATCCAAGATTTATTGGCCAGCTCGGTACTGGCCGATTAAATGTTAAATCTGCAATAGATAAAGCTTTGGAGCAGTTAAATAATCAAACAATTAATTTATTAGTTGCTCCTTATTCGAATTATATTAGTCAGGTAAAAATAACGGATTATAATGGTGAAATTAAAGATAGCTTTAATTCTTATATGGAAAATTTTTTGGGGGGAGCAAGCGTGAGTTCAGGCGACATAGACGGTGATGGAAAAGATGAAATAGTCACTGGCGCTGGCTTTAGCGGCGGTCCGCATGTTCGTATCTTTGATAATAAAGGTAAAGTATTAGGCCAATTTTTTGCTTATGATAAAAACTTCCGCGGCGGGGTTAATGTAGCCGTGGGCGATGTTGACGGCGGAGTGGCTCATAAAAAGCACGAAATTATTACAGCCGCAGGAAAGGGCGGCGGTCCGCATGTGCGTATTTTTGATAATGAAGCTAATTTAGTAGATCAATTTTTTGCTTATCAAAATAATTTTAGGGAGGGGGTGAAAGTGTCATCCGGCGACATTGACAAAGACGGTCTTGCCGAAATTATTACTGGCGCTGGGCCGGGAGGAGCGCCCCATGTCAGAGTCTTTGAAGTAGATGGTAAGTTGATTGGATCCTTCTATGCTTATGAGGCAGAATTTAATGGAGGAGTTAATGTGGGAGTGGTTGGGATTGAGAATTAGGTAATTAGGTGCTTAGGCTATTAGGGTTTAGGAAATAGGTTTTGGCGCTAAGTGTAATTAAGTAGATACATTATTAAATTTGTTGTATTTCATATGCATATGACTGTTTAATAAATACAGAATGATTTTTAAATATGAGAAAATTAATAGTTTTGCCAACTTATAATGAAAGAAATAATATTAAAAAATTGGTTAATAAAATTAATAATTTAAAAATTTCTAATTTAGATATATTAGTAATTGATGATAATTCACCGGACAAAACGTCTGAGATTATAAAAGAGATAAAAAAGAGCTATGACAATGTACATTTAATAATCCGAGAAGAAAAACTTGGTTTAGGAACTGCTTATATCAGGGGTTTTAAATGGGGGATTAAAAGAAAGTATGACGTGATAGTGGAGATGGATGCTGACTTTTCTCATGATCCAAAATATCTGCCTGAATTTTTTAACAAAATTAATCATTATGATTTTGTGATTGGATCTAGATATGTAAGAGGAGGTGGAGTAAAAAATTGGCCATTTTCAAGAAGAGCAATAAGCAAATTAGGAAGTTTATACTCAAGAGTAGTTTTAGGAGTTAAAATAAAAGATTTTACAGGTGGTTTTAATGCCTGGAAATTATCTGCTCTTAAAAAAATTAATTTAGATAATATAAAATCAAATGGCTACAGCTTCCAGATAGAGATGAAGTATCGAGCCGCTATTAGCGGCTTTTCTTTTTTTGAGTTTCCAATTGTTTTTAAAGAGAGAGAGAATGGGAAATCCAAGATGTCTAGAGAAATTTTTTTAGAAGCTATTTGGAAAGTTTGGTGGTTTAATCTTTCTAATGTTAATGAAAAATGGAAGAGTTTAAAAAAGAGCAATAAATTTTTTTATACTGCCTTATTTTTTTTCTTCGTGTTTCTGGTAATTTTTCGTTTGCATAATGTTTTAGCATATAATCCTTACTGGGGTTATGACGGGGGGGCGCATATTGATTATATTTTATCTATCGCTAAAAATAAAATGCCAGATCCAAATAGCAATTATTTGGCCTGGCATGAGCCTTTGTATTATGCATTATTTGGAATTTTACTAAAGTTTTTTTTATTTTTTAAGAACCATGCTGATCCTGACATTATATTAAAGTATTTAGGCGTTTGGCAAGCATGTCTAAGCATACTAACAACAGCTGTTATTTATAAGTTAATCAGACTGTTATCTGTCAGTAAACTTATAATTTTTTCATCTATAGTATTAATAAGTTTATCACCTAGCCTAAATCAAGCATCTACTTTTTTAACCAATGAGTTATTAAGTTATTTTTTTATTTTTATTGTAATCTATTATTTATTTAAACAGTTTTTATTTAAAAAGAAAAGTAAACTTAAATATTTTGCTATTTTAGGATTATTGATAGGATTAGGCTTACTAACCAAAATAACTTTTTTGATTATATTAATACTGATATTATTTTATTTTTTATGGCGAATTATTAAAAATAGGGATATAAAAATTTTAAAAGGTTTATTATTGATGCTACTAATGATATTTATAATAAATTTGCCTTGGCAGATATACCGTAAGCAAAATATCTTAGATTCCTTTTCAATAAATAATACTGAATTTGCTAAACCCCAACCATTAAAAATTGATGAGCGATTATTCTTTTTTGGTTTTTTTGATAAAGATATTTTTATTTTTCCTTACTGGTATTCTGGCGGAAGATCTTTTTGGAGTATGTTGTATGCAGATACTTTCTATGATTATTATGGAACAATAGAAAATAAAAATTATATAAATTATTTATTGAATTATGATAAAGAAAAGTTAATAAAAACAACTCATCTTTCAACATATGTTAGTAAAAGAAATTATAGTATAACTATAGTTTTAGTATGGCTGGCAATTATTCTTTTGATAGTATTTATTATAGGTTTTATTAATAATGCCGTTAGGTTTCTTAAGAAGAGAAAGGCCTTGGATTATTTTTATTTTTCAATTCCGTTATCTTTTTTAATCGGCCTTATGTATTACTCTTATCGATACCCATACTATGATCAAGGAATTGTAAAGGCGATTTTTATTTTTCCTTCCTCCTTGTTTCTAGCTATTTCTGGATTAAAAGCTATTAATAATTTTTCTAAAAAGATTTTATATTTTTTTATTCCTTTTATATTTATTTATTCCTTATTAATTGTCATTTCATATTGGGTAATTAAGTTTAATTACTAATTAAGTTCTCGTAAAGGAATTTCAATATTGGATTATTTTTATATCTAACATTAAGTAAAATATATTTTTTGCTAACCACCACCGCCCCTCCCCAGTTTCTATGAATATATATTTAAGATAATTAAATCAAACTGAATTTTTTACGGTTGCGAACTTGATTATTCTTGGAAACTGGGGAGGGGCGGGACTGCGTTAGCTCAATATTGAAATCTTTAAGGCAATTTGGCAAAACATACAGCGATATAAATGTGCGTTTACGCCTAACTTGTCATTTAATAATAGAATGAAGAATTTTTAGCAAATTTATAATTTGGCATGTTTAATATATTAAAAAGAAATATTATAAAAAATAGGGAGGCAAAATATTTATTTTTTATTATTTTTATTTTTTTAGTTAGTATTTTTATTGTTAATCCTATCGGGGAGTATGCTTTAAATGATGATTGGGTATATTACGACGCTGTAAGACAGATGCTAAACAATAATTTGAATTTCGATAGTTACGTTGGTCCCGCCTTAATTGGACAATTGATATACTCAATAATATTGTCAATGATTTTCGGATTTTCTTTTTCTTTGTTGCGTTTATCTACTCTATTTTTAAGTTTATTAGGAATAATTTTTTTATATAAATTATTAGTCAACTTATCAATATCACCTAAAAAATCTTTTTTAATTTCCCTGCTTTTTTTATTTAATCCAATTTACTATAATCTTAGTTTCACTTTCATGACTGATATTCATGCTTTGTCGTTTGTGGTTATAGCATTGTTTTTTTATCAAAAAGGATTTAAATTTAGGAAAGATAAAGATTTTTTAATTGCCAGTTTATTAATTGTTTTCGCTTCTTTGATAAGACAAAATTACATTTTATTTTTATTGATTTTTGATATTTTATTTTTTATTTGGCATTATCAAGATTTAAAATTAAGGAAATTTTTAGTAATTTATACTTTGCCAGTTTGTTGTTACGTTTTTTTTGTAGGCCTCTTAAGTAGTTCAGGATGGTGGCCGCAAAGTACTTATAATTTACATTCTTTTGAAAAGTTAGAGCATGTATTTTTAAACATTTGGCGTGAATTATATTCTTCCTGGCATTACATTTCCTTATTTATTTTACCTATTTTAATAAGTTGGTTATGGCACAATAATAGAAGAGAAAAGATATTAAATATAATAATAGCTATAATCGTGTCAGGATTTTCGGGTTTTTTATATTTTTTTAAAGCAATTAAATTTCCTTATTCTGGTAATATTATAAGCCAATATGGTTTAGGACCCCGAGATCCAGACGGTGTACTAAGTGGTACTCCCGAGATAGTTATTACTAATTATTTATGCATTCTGCTTACCGCGATTGGAGGATTTGCCGCGGGAATTTTACTGATAATGTTTTATAGATTTTTTAGAAAGTTATTTAAAAAGCGAAGGAGTACAAGTAGTAATGTTTTATTTTATTTTTTTATTTTATTAAACTTAATAGCCCAGTGGATAGTTATAATGTCAATTATTAGCTTTGATAGATATTATTTAGTTTTAGTACTATTATTTTTAATTTTATTAACTTGGCTAATTAAAAAGATAAAGATTAATAAAATAAGCATGGTAATAATATGCATTTTGGCTTCTGTTTCAATTGTTGGAACCTTTAATTATTTAAGAGAAAATGAATTAAAATGGTCAATTGCTAACGTTCTTGTAAAAAAGGGCATAAACATAAATTCAATAGACGGAGGCTATGAATGGCTAGGATGGAATTGGTTTCATAGAAAAGACTCAAAAATATTATCCTACTATGACCCAATAAAACCTTGGTATATTACCAGATTATTTCCTGATAATACACGCGAGTATATTATTAGCTATAATAGTGAAAAGAATAATTATACTTTAATACTTTGAATTACGAAACTAATCAAAACTCTCATAATGGTGTAAAATAGTAGTAAGTCTGTATTTTGACTTTTACCACTAAATTATACCATTATGAAAACTCAGATTAAGATATATGAAGATCTAAAAATGGTGGTTAAA
>JBDRJA010000073.1:0-13817 GCA_043815345.1 Patescibacteria group bacterium
GAATCGCAATTTTCTTATTAAAAAAACAATTTAAAAATACACCGAGGATTAAGCCAAAAAAGTAGAGAGAATTTTGTCCGCTGGTATTACTATTTTAAAAATCAAAAATGAAATTACCAACCAATTTTGTCTATTAAACCGCAAAAATACTTAATTCAATTACTTCAAATAAAAGCAAAAAAAAGAGGCTTTACCTCTGCTCTTACTCGCAAGTGGCTGGGGTGGGGATTGAACCCACGACCTTAGCGTTATGAGTGCTACGCTCTAACCAACTGAGCTACCCAGCCATAAAATAAATTATAAAAACATAATCTGGAATCCACACAATTTAATAGCTCTAACTTTATCTCGCCTCTCGCGAGAGGCGGGGCAAGCTGAGCTACCCAGCCATGGTGCACCCGGAAGGACTTGAACCCTCAACCTTCTGGTCCGAAGCCAGACGCTCTATCCAATTGAGCTACGAGTGCTTAACTATTACAAAAACTCCGTTAAAGGAGTTCAAAATTATAGTAACATAATTATATAAAAAAATCAAGGATTATTTTGACATTTAAGGATATTTATGACAATTTTATTTATATAAAAAGGAGGATTTAAAATGTTAAATAGGACGACTTGTGTTTATTGCGGACTTATAGTCATTGTGGTGAATGTAATGGTTATGCGCACAACAGAGATCTGAATTGTAGATGCCTAAAAGAGAAGGGCGCAAAAAAGGCAAGGGTCTTGGTAATAGGTTAAAGATCAGAAGATAAATATTATAACAAGATATTTTTTAAAGCATCTTTTTTATTACTTTATTAAAATAAAAAACCACTCGCGTTCATTAAGTTATGAATCTGAGTAGTTGTTATATTTATTTTAAATTAATTACGGCCAGCTCTTCTCGCCCCCTTTTCGTCTAAACCAAAATGGTGGGCTATTTCATGTTTTACTGTTTTAACAATCTGTGTTTTACACTCCTGGAGATTGCTGCAATTTTTAAGTATTGATTTTCTGAATAGGGTGATTCTGTCAGGCAATACCGGCCCAAAATTTAATCGTTTTGCCTGCGCATATCCTTCAAATAAGCCAAATAAAATATAATTATTTTTTCGTTCTAGTTTAGACAGCTGTTCTTTTGTGGGGCTATCTTTAACGAAGATTGCAATATTATTAAGGCGGTGTAAAAATTTATCCGGTAAGCTGTCCAAAGCTTCGCTCACTAATTTTTCAAATTGCTCAAGAGAAATATTCATTTTTTTAAAATCGCGTAATAATTAAACTTGTCTTTATAAATTCTCTCTACTTTTAAGCCTGCTTTTTTACTTAGCCTCCATAGGCCGAATTTAGTAAAAGCATGATAATATCTTTGGGAGATTTTATTAAAGCCATCAAAAATAATATCACCAAAGTCCATCTTGCCTGTTCCGCCAAGGCGCGGATTTTTTTTAATTAGCTTAAGAAGAGCGAATTTAAAGATAAGCTTTCTAAATCTTTTATGCGGCCACATATTCCAAGCAGTGATGATTATTTTCCCATTTTTATTTATTTTATTTTTAAGCTGTTTTAAAGCTTTTAACCGCAGTTTTTTTCCAGGAATATGATGAAGAACGGCTACGGCAAACACATAATTAAAGTTAATTTCCGGAATTTGGCCTAAATCAGAGATGTCACCGGAAACGAATTTATTTTTAGGATATTTAGCTTTAGCGATTTTTATAATTTCCTCACTATTATCAACTCCTAGATAATATATTTTTTTATTTTTAAATGCTTTTAATAGCCGGCCATTGCCGCAGCCCACGTCTAAAATTCTATGTCCGTCTTTGGCGTTTTCACATATTTTAATTAGTTCAGACCAAAGAGGTTCTAGATTTCTATTTCTACTCTTATCAAATTCTTCCGCTACTTCATCGTAGTTTTTCTTGACTAGGTTTAATAAGTTTTTTTGTGTTTGAGAGTCCATTGGATGTGATGCGAATCCGCGAATGTTGCGAATTACGAATAAATAATGATTTTAGTCGTCTGCTGTCTATTGTATACCATTTTTTTATGAAAAATAAAAGGGCAGACTTTTAGAGCCGCCCTATATTTTGTCTCAAACTGCATTCGGCTACACTACAACAATCGGCTCATCCTTTCTTTCTACAACTTCACCGATGTGAAATAGATTTATTCCTAAATTTTTCTTAACGAGGCCAATCATATTGTCTGCTTCAAATTTATTAACAATAGCGGCAAAGCCAAGGCCATTGTTAAAAGTACGCTGCATCTCTTCGTTTTTTAATTTACCTGCTTCTTGCAAAAAAGAAAAAATAGGAAGCCTGGGAACTTTTTCCTTTTCGATAACAGCCGTACAATTAGGGGGCAAAATCCGTTTAAAATTATCAGGCCAGCCTCCGCCAGTTATATTCACAAAACCATTAACCTTGAAATTTAGCAATATCAACTTAACAACCTCGGCATAGATTTTCGTCGGCTCTAGCAATTCTTCGCCAAGTGTCCGACCAAGATCCTCAACATAGCTGTCAATGGCTAATCCCAGCTCTTCAAAAAATATTTTCCTTACTAATGAGAATCCATTGCTATGAAGTCCGCTAGAAGGAAAACCGATTAGCTGATCACCAACTTCCACTGACTCAGGGCCATTGATTGACTTCGATTCATCAACCATTCCTACCACAAATCCGCACATATCATATTCGCCAGTCCCATAAAAGCCAGGCATTTCTGCAGTTTCACCACCGATCAAAGAACATTGGGCTTGAATACATCCGTTGGCGATACCGGCTACTATATCTTTGACAATGTCTAGATCAAGTTTTCCAATGGAAATATAATCAAGAAAAAATAATGGTTTAGCTCCCCCAGCCAAAAGGTCGTTAACGCACATTGCTACCAAGTCAATACCCACTGTATCATGTTTATTGGCCATAAAAGCGATTTTAAGTTTTGTGCCTACTCCATCTGTTGAGGAAACTGCGACTGGATGTTCCATTGACATAAAGGGTTTAAGAGAAAAAGCACCGCTAAATCCTCCAATATCTCCTCGGACTAATTCAGTATATGTTTTCTTAGCTATAGGTTTTATTTCATCAGCTAATCTATCTGCCGCGTTTAAATCTACTCCAGCTTCCTTATATGCTTCACTGCCATCTCCCATTTTTTTCTCCTTTCTTTGCTGTTTAGTATTCTTTTGGTTATACTTTATAGATTAAAATCTGGTTTTAAAAAGTGCATATAAAAAAACTAACCCTCCTTCCCTCCTTGGAGCCGGTTAGTTGTATTTATATTGTATTTTATTTTTTATAGGAAGTCAATTAGTATGGCAGAAGATAGAAGATAAATTTTATTAAGTATTTTCTTTTGTAATTTTACTTCTTTCAACATTTTTACTTTGCGGCCAAAAAGCCAAAGGTGCTATTAATAAGGTAAAACTAATTGTTTGTATTACTTCTCCTACCGGACGGCCTTTTAATAACAATGTAATAGTAGTGGAGATTAATACTCCTATGACTAATAATTCAAAAAGGATAATTTTTCTTTTAGCTGTTTTCTCTAATAACTTTGATTGTTTAAAAAAAATAACAAGAGTAGGGAAAAAAATAGAAAATAAAATCAAGGCTCTTATTATTCCTATTTCAAGAGGTAGATTCCAATTAATAAAATTATTTATTTCTAGTACAGGGTAAGAAGGGGAAACCCAGTATAATATCTCAACAATTAAAGTTAATACAATGATAAAGCCAATTTCTAATTTTAAAATAATTACAGATAATTTTAAAGGAAAAATTGCTATTGCTAAAAAAATTCCAGCTAAAGTTTGGAGGGCAATAGCCTCAATTACGGCTAGTCTAAGAGCAGCAGGAGAATAAGCGAAAAATAAACAAATAATAGTAGTAATAAGGTAAAAGAGCCAGAGAATAAAAAATCCTAAGAAAAAATATTTTGAAAAAAAAGTTTTCTGGCGTAAAAAAATTTTAAACAGCCGCCAGTTAAAAAATCCGAAAAGTATTATAGGAAATATATAGATTAGGACTGTATAATTAAAAGTCATAACTAAATAGGTAAATTAGACAAGAGTTTATAGCTTATCTATATTTTATTTTAAAATTAGGTAAAAGTCAATTGTATTGTATTAGACGACAGACAGCAGACGACCCGCTTCGCCGGAGCTACAGCGAGGCGAGCAGACGACAGAACACGAATAAAATTACTGCGGTTTGAAATTTATTATCTATAAATAAAAAAGGGTAGTGATTCTACCCTGTATAGTGAAATATTTTAGAGTTTAAAAGGGGGTGTTACTAGAGGCCAGATTTTTTTCTCGATTGATCTTCAAAATCTGGTTTGATGCCTGGACCGCCCCAGGGATTAATTTTATCAATTAACCTTGCCACCAGAAGTTTCACAGTTCCCTCTTTTTCTTCCAGGATTTGATAAAGGAACATGGCGATCCTGCTCATCACATCCTTGGGGAAGTAGTAAACAGCCCCTTCCTTAAAGGATTTTATGGTATTTTCCGGGGAGAGGGCATGTGCCGTCAACATTACCGGAATCACCTTTCGTTCTATGGCTATACGTAGCAGTTCGTAACCATTTACGCCCATGATGCCCAGGATGGTTATGTCGAAGTCCCGGGTTTCAAGGAGTTTCTTGGCATCTTCGAAATTAGATGCCTTCGCAATTTCGCAGAAGGACAAAAGATCTTCCAATGTTTCCAGTACATCAGGTTCATCATCTACAATGAGAATTTTTTTGTTTTCAAAAGGATATTTATAAAACATTTACCACCTCCTCTTTAAGCTTAGAGATTTTATTCTTTTTGCTTCTAATATCGTCCGGCAATAAAGCTTTAATAGATTATACCTGAATTTCACTACTGGAATCAGGTAAGCTATAATGTTTGCTGATCGTATAAAAAGATCAATTACCCTTATCACTTCTGTCAGATAAGGCACAAATGCCTCCACCCATTTTTCACATACTAATTGGCCGGCTTCCACGCGTCCCTCCTTTTTCTTTCTTGGTTTTATTAGATTTTATTATTTTTTCCCCGCCATTCTTTAAACATAGAATTTGTAATTGATACTATAAATCGCATAGTGTAAGCTAGCTCATTTAACAATGACATGTTCAAATAAGGGGGGGGGTATTTTTTCAGTGTTTTTAGGCTGACTAATTTTAATGGTCATTTCGTTCCCTCCCCCTTTTTTTATTTTATCTTAGTATTAAATTTTGCAATTGTCAACCTTATATCATCATAATCAACTTCTTCTCCTAAATACTCATAAACCGGTTTTAGTTTTTCTGAACCGACTTCGCGGACAGCTTCAATTATTTTTTTCTGGATTTTGGGTTTAACAAATTTATCAACCTCCGTTCCTTGAATTAATCCTTTTTCGATTAGAAAGCTGATATGATTTAAGATGATAGTTCTTTTTAAATCACGCTCTTGGGCAATTTTATCAACGGATAAGCCTTTATTATATAAATCCATGGTTTCTAGTTGAGTGAGTTTAGTGCTAAGACCTGATTTTTTATTTGGCGCCTCAACATCAAATTCTTCTAGCTTCTCCTTACGAGAAGATCGAGGGGGGTGAGAGGATTTTTTGGGCGCCTCATGTTTTCTTTCATAACCGTCAGAAGTTAAGCAGTTATCGCATTTACCGCAAAGGCGAGCATTAATATCACCGAAATAATCTAAAATATATTTTTGTCTACAATGGAAATGATAAATATAATCTTCCATCTTATCTAATTTAGAATAAGCATTCTTTAGCTTTGCTTTTAAGGCAGAGAAATCAATACTTACCTCTTCTAACCTTACTCTTTTTAAAATATTAATTTCTGTACCCTTAAAAGGAGGCTGGTATTCAATTAGATTAAGGTCTGATAATTTGCGGATTAAACGCATCAAAGACTCTTTTTTAATATTAATTATATTTGCTGTCTCCTCAGGATTAAAATGCCATCCATTTTGCAGTTCATTTTTAAAACGGCCGTGCATTTTATTTAAAGCTTCAGTTTGTTTTTTAGCTCGGCTGCCAAGTGCATTTAAAATTGAATTAAAATCTGAAGTTAATTTTATATAAGCATTAGCTGTTTTTTCATTGGGGCGGGTAATGTAGCCTTCTCTTTCTAATATTTTAAGCGAAGTACCGATTGCCATATCCGGAACTCTTTCGGAAAGCATTTCAGATATTTCAGAGTAGGTTATTAAAACCGTATCTGAGTCATAGTTGGTTAAGATTTCATAAATTTCTAAAATAATTTCAGGCGGTGGATTATCTCCTTTTATAAAAAATTCTCTTAGATGACGGTCGCGAGAAGAATAAAGAAGCAGGCAAAAGCTTGGTTTTTGATCACGTCCGGCTCTGCCAGCTTCCTGATAATAAGCTTCTATTGTGCCTGGCATATCGTAATGAATAACAAATCTAATGTCCGGCTTATCAATCCCTAAGCCAAAAGCGTTAGTAGCTACAATTACTCTTGCTTTATTTTTCATAAAATTTTCCTGTACCCATTTTCTATCTTCCGGATCCATGCCGGCATGATAGACTACGGCGTCTATATTCTGCTCTATTAAAAGTTGCGTAAGTTCTTCGGCCTTAGCTCTTGTGCCAGTATAAATAACGCCAGATCCATCTGGCGCACTGTTTATGGCGTCAATAATTAAATCCGGTTTGCGCATTCCAGAAGCCTGGATGGCTCCGAATTGCAGATTGGGCCGGGCAAAACCGGTAATAACTACGTCTGGATTAATAAGCGCGAGCTGCTCTATAATATCTTCTCTTACTTCCGGGGTAGCGGTAGCGGTAAGGGCTACTACCGTGGGATTGCCCACCAATTCAATAGCATTTTTTAGTTTTATATAGCTGGGACGGAAATCATGCCCCCATTGGCTAATGCAATGAGCTTCGTCAATAGCGAAAAGACTTACTTTAATTTCAGTTAGGGCATTTAGGAATTCCTGGTTATAAAATCTTTCTGGAGCAATATAGAGAAGTTTATATTGGTTTTTCTTTACTGCTTCTAGGCGATTATATGATTCTGACAAGCTAATAGAAGAATTAACAAAGGTGGCTGGCACCCCAACAGCATTCATGCTGTCAACCTGATCTTTCATTAAAGCTATTAGAGGAGAAATTACAATAGTAACCCCTTCTAAAATTAAGCTTGGAAGTTGAAAAATTAAAGATTTACCTCCTCCGGTAGGCATAATTACAACCGTTGAAATACCTGCCAAAATATTATCAATCGCTTTTTCCTGTCCAGGCCAAAATTTTTCAAAACCATAATGGAGTTTAAGAAGTTCTAAGAGTTGTTGTTTTTTTGATTGGGTTGGCATTTTAATTTTTTAGCTCTAAATGTTGCGGCAGCACTTAGAGCTGGATTACTGGATTGTTGTTTATTCTAATAAATATTTTTTAATATCATCCTTCCTCTGCTTACTTTCTTTAATAATTATATTGACATAGCTTCTGTAATCTTCTATATTTTTAAAATCATTTAATATAATGTTTTTAGTGCAAAGTGTACCTTTTCGTAAACCTAAATAATTTTTATAGCTGCTCCATGGCCAATTTTCGGCTTTGCATATTTTATGAATTTCAATATTTCCATTGATGTAACCAGAGAGGTATATTAAATAGTTATCTGATTTAACTTCTATAGATTTAAAAGTATTTTCAAACAAGGATCCTGTACGCTCATATTTCCTGTTAAAGAAATTTGTATATCCAGTACCTAGTTTGTGCATGAATTTTTCTATTCCATTTTCTATTAATTGCTTTAAGATAAAATGATAATGATTTGGAATTAAACAGTAAGAAATAAATTCTATTAATTTTAAGAGTGGTGATATCGATGGTGTTAAACACCCTATAGGGTGTTTAACACCGCTTTCTTTCCCTTCTTTAATTTTTTTTCAAATATAAACTTCTAATTGGCTCAAGACAATTAAACTCCCTCATACTTCTAATAAATCTAATATAATCTTTTTCATTCATAAAAACATCCCGCTTATCTACACCGCGATTGTAGATATGATAATAACAATCATTTTGGAATTTGATTTTGCGCATTTATTCTTCCAGTTCTAAGTGCTGCGGCAGCACTTAGAGCTAATTGGGGAAATGTTTGACAAAAAGAATTCTATCAACTATTTTAAGATTAACAGATAAACAATAAGGAGGCAATTACGCTCCTTTAAAAAATTTAATAAAGAGAGGTGATTAGAGATGCCAGAAAAAATACTATTTGGAATTCCAAAAGTTAGGTTTAATATGCATGTTCATGGCAGGGGTATGAAGCAATGGCCTAAGGTAAAAGTAAGACAATTGATGGCCGAAGCTAAGAATGGCTTGATAGATATCATGGCATATATGCCAAACACTGATCCAGCTATAATTTCTATTGTTATTCTTAAAATGTATTTAAAAATAATTGAGCTGGCAAAGAAAAAGTTGAATATTGTTTACCCGCAGTATGTCTGGTTCGGTGTTACTGATGATAATTTAGCTGAGTGTGAAGAGGCGCTAAAACTAGACGGCGTTATTGGTTTAAAAATATACCCAAAGCTTCCTGGCGGAAAAAGTGTTACCACCGGTTCTGGTGAAATTGGAGTGGCGTTTGAATCAACCATTAAAAAAGCGATGGAATTATGCAAGAAATATAATAAGCCTATTGCAATTCATTGTGATGACCCAGCTCTAATTCAATCATACGGTGGCAATCCAATTATTGCAGAGTATAGTTACGTAGATAAAGTTTTAAACATTGCCCGCGAAGTGCCGGGAGTTATAATAATAGTTTGCCATGTCTCATGCATACAGAGTGCAAGAAAAATTTTAAAAGCGCAGGAAGAAGGCATGCAGGTTGTTATTGAGCTATGTACTCATTATCTTTGGTTTGATAATGAGGGCACGAACTGGAATCCTAACTTAGGTTCAGCATTCTATCTTTGTTTAAATAATTTGCGTGGACCAGAGCATCGGGAATTTCTCGTTGGTCTTTTAGCAACAGATAATCCTCTGATAATCATTAGTACTGATGACGCCTGGCATTTAGAGGAGGAGAAACTTAGTGCTAAGCCACCCTCTGGAATTCCTTCAATTAGAGAGATGGTGTCGGCAATTGTAACTTTGGCTATTCAGCATGGAATATCTGAACAAAGAGTATACCAACTTCTTTCTGGTAACCCCAGCAAAATTTTTAACATACCTGTCTCAAGGGAGCTGGTGGAATATGAGTGGGAGCTAAGGGAAGATGATATTTTGTATAATGGCGGGAAAGGTGAAAATGTTGTAAATCCATGGAATAAATCTAAGCTTTATGTCCCTGTTCGTAGGGCATCGTAAAATAAAAGAGGTCGACTTGTGATTTTAAGTCGACCTTATTTTTATTGCTCAAATTCCTCACTTGTGAAATCATTTCCCTGACCGATGATGTCGGTCACGTTATTGACTCCCCAGCGAGTCAGTATTTTTGGATAAAAACTATGGATTTTGCTGATAACCTCGTAGTCGTTAAAGGTGGCGGTTCCTACTTGGATAGCAGTAGCGCCAGCCAGATGGGCCTTGATAGCTCTTTCGCCGCTGTTAATACCCCCCACCATAATGATCGGGATTTTCGGGTGTCTCAGATAAGCCTGACGGACGAAGTAGAGAATTTGATGGAAGTTGCCTGGCCCTGATTGACCACCCCAGTTCCTGGAAACAGTAGGTCGGCGAGTTTTGAGATTGTAATCCATAGCCATAAAAGTATTACCAATGCAGATAATATCTGCTCCAGCCGAAACAGCAGCGTCAATTATGGTAAATGTTGCTGTTCCAGCCATAGGAGTGAATTTTACGCTGACAAGGGTACTAGTGTCAGCTTCACGTCGTATAGCTGTAATTACTTCTGATGTTGAATGAGGATCTATCCCAAATACTATTCCACCATAGCTAACATTCGGGCAGGATATGTTAGCCGTGATGACGGCAATTCCTGTACCCTTGAGGTAGCTGGCGACTTGACCGAAGTCCCCTATGGTTTCACCAGCGATATTGACGAAAATCGGCACGCCAAATTTTTTCCATTCAGAGAGATCCTCATCAACAAATCGTTCTATTCCAACCCCGGCCAAACCAATGGTGTTTATGTCGCCATTTTCAATCTCGCTTGTTCGGGGCGGAGGGTTGCCATCGCGTTTTTTAAGCATAATTCCCTTAACTTCCAGGCCGCCGATATTGGTAGGGTCAAATTGTCCACTTGCAATTGACTTGTGATCAGAAGTGCCAGAGGCGGTTATGATAGGCGAATATAAAGTTACTATTCCACCGAGGGAAACTTCTAGAGGATTGACTTTTTTCGGGGAGCTTTCCAGTGGGATAATAATATGCGGCCGCATCATAATTTCCCAGTTAACCTCAGAAAATTTAAAAGCTGGACCGTCCTGGCACACATACTCTATTGTTTCATCAGTTTTAGAGACGGCGCAACATTTGCTAGCTCCGGTGCCACCGCAAGTCATCACCTGTTCCATCAGAGCATAGCCGGTGTTGCCGCTGGCCGAAATCAGATTGTTGATTTCATCATACATGGGAACTGGGCCGCAGGCGATTATAATTGATTTTCCTTGGTCAGATCGTAACTCTTCTTCAAGGAGTTCGGTTACAAAGCCTGTTTTTTCCTGGTCGTGTTCGACAATGGATTCTACAGTACAGCCCAAATCAGTAAACATATCAACGCATACAATTTGAGCGAGTTTTTCAGCTCCGAGTTTTACAATAACCTTTTTACCCATTTGCCGTAGTTTTTTGGCAATGGGATATATTCCGGCTACTCCTCGACCACCAGCCACCAGAATATAGTTTTGGCAGTTATCATCAATAGGAACTGGATTACCCTTGGGACCTGAAATCATAATTTTGTCGTCCAATTGCAGATTTGAATAAAGTTCGGTATTTCTACCGACTTTTCCGATAAAAGCATCAACAGTGTTTTTATTCCAGTCGAAAAAACAAAATGGTCGGGCTGCCGTTGATTCGTCGCAAACCGTGTGAATGGTAAAAAATTGACCGGGTTGAATTTCCTGGTGATTTGGCCAATGAAGCCGTATTAAGAAATAATCTGAACCGGGATTTATTTCTTGACAAAGAACAACCTTTACTTCTTGCGGAATAAAATTCATTGTTTACCTCCAATCGTTTTTAAGGATTAATTTTCTATATTTTTTTAAAGGGCGATGCCCCCTTTTCTATGTATTATTACTTATCAAGATATTAAATAATATTAGCGCTTCTGTCAAATAAAATAACCTAAGCGCAAAGTGCTTAGGTTATTAATTAAATCCTGTTTAAAAAAATATAGCTTTATTTATGCCTTTGTTTATATAACTCTAAAGTATTTTTAAAAAGCATAACGATGGTCATCGGCCCAACTCCTCCGGGAACAGGCGTAATATAGCTTGCTTTATTTTTCACGTCTTCAAAATCAACATCCCCGATAACTTTTTTGCCCTGTTTCGTTATACCAATATCGATTATTACAGCGTCTTTTTTAATCATCTCTTTTTTAATAAATTCAGGTTTGCCAACTGCGGTAATTAAAACCTCTGCCTGGGAAGTGATTTTATTTAAATTTTTATCGTCAATATTAGTAAGCTTAACTTTTGCTTGCTCACATTCCAGGACTTTAGCCAAGCTTTTGCCAAAAATATCAGAATTTGAAATAATACAGGCTTGTTTATTTTTTAAATCAAATTTAATACTCTCCAGCATATATAAAACTACTGCATGAACTGGAGGCATTACCTGGGCATGGTCGCAAGTTTTAAATAATATTTCTAAGTTAGCAGGATGAAAACGGTCAACGTCTTTAGCCGGATTAATAGCTTGAATAATTCCATCTGTGTCAAAACCTTTTGGCAAAGGAAGCTGTACTAATATAGCATCAATTAAATTATCATTGTTAAGGCAACTAATCATATCAAAAATTTCTTGTCCCGGAGCGTTGACTGGACATTTATAAACATGAGTATCAATACCAATTTTTATAGCCTCCTTTTCCTTCAGGCTAACGTAAAGTTTTGAGTCTTCCCTTTCACCTATTAAAATAATAGCTAAATTAGGCCGAGCCTCTTTTAGCTTTACAATCTCTTTTACTAGTTTATCTTTTATAACTTCCGCTAATATTTTTCCGTCAATAATTTTTGTCATAAGTTTTAAGGCACCAAGTGTATCTTGATGCCTTAGTGATTCGGCAGGATTTTTTAGTTCTCATTTTTCTTTTCCTTTCTTTTGTCTATTAATTTAAAGACGCGTTGGTAAATATTGGCGATAATTTTATTTATTCTCTTCAAGTCCGCTTGATATGCTTGTTTTAGTTCTTCGTTTTCATTTTTCTGAAGTAGCGAGTTTAACTCAAGCCAATTTTCAATTGTATGTCTGGCTATTTCCTCAAAAGTTGATTTGCCGAAACCTTTACCCTCCAATAGTTCGGATTCATAATCCAGTATCTCTTCAATTAAATTATTAGCCTCGCTTTCTATATTTGCAATAGACAAAAAATCCTCCCGATCTTTGATTGGAAATTTTAAACGATCTGTTTCCATTTTATCCCCCCTCATATTTAGTTTGCGAATATATTAATTATATACTCGGTATAGGGAAATTTTTACACATTTGCTTAACCTCCTCTTTAATATTGTCCAGTATTTCCGGCTCGTCTTTATGCTCAATAGCGCTATTTATCCAAACGGCGATTTTTTTAATTTCATTTTCTTTCAGGCCGCGGGTGGTTATAGCCGGGGTGCCGAAACGGACGCCGGATGGATTTATGGGCGGATTTGGGTCATTAGGAATAGTAGAGCGGGAAACCGAAATACCTACCCTGTCTAATATTATTTCTGCTTCTTTGCCGGATAGCCCTTTACTGGTCATATCAACTACCATTAAATGATTGTCTGTGCCGTTAGAAATAATTCTATAGTCCATGTTTAAAAATTCTTGAGCTAAAGCTTTGGCATTTATAATAACTTGTTTAGCATATTGCTTAAATTCTTCTTTTAGGGCCTCGCCGAATCCTACTGCTTTGGCGGCCGTTATATGATCATGCGGACCGCCCTGCATACCCGGAAAAACCGCTCTATCAACTTGTTTGGCGTATTTTTCCAAACACATTATGATTGCCCCTCGAGGACCTCGCAGGGTTTTATGGGTGGTTGTGGTAACCACATCAAAAAAAGGAACCGGGTTATTCATCTCTCCGGCAGAAATCAGGCCGGCTGTATGGGCAATATCGGCAAAAGTAAAAGCCCCGACTTCATCAGCGATTTCTTTAAATTTTTTCCACTCCACTTCTCTTGAGTAAGCGCTATAACCGGCTACAATCATTTTCGGCTTTTCTTTTCGGGCAATTCTTGCTACTTCTTCCATGTCAATCCGGCCGGTTTCCGGACTTACTTCATATTGAACAAAATCATAAAGCATGCCGGAAAAATTAACCGGATGGCCATGGGATAGATGTCCGCCATGGTCTAATTTTAAGCCAAGCACTTTATCACCCGGTTTAATAAAAGCCATGTAAACAGCCGCGTTAGCCGGAGAGCCTGATAAAGGCTGAACATTAACATGCTCGGCAGAAAATAATTTTTTTGCCCGTTCAATCGCGATTGTTTCTACGTCATCAATTACTTTATTACCGCCATAATACCGGTGGCCAGGATAGCCTTCGCTATATTTATTAGTTAAAACCGTTCCCATAGCTTCTAAAACCGCTTTAGAAACGTAATTTTCCGAAGCAATTAACTCCATTTCCTCTTCCTGCCGCTTCATTTCCCTTTTAAT
>JBDRJA010000074.1:0-17883 GCA_043815345.1 Patescibacteria group bacterium
TAAAATAGCTTTTGAAATGAGTAGTACGGATTATGCCAAAAAAATGCAGAAAGAAAAACAATTATTATTTAAAAACTTATTTAATAGATAACTGATCTGGCTTCGCCAGCTCAGGCTCATCTTTCAATGAGAAAAGACTTATTTTTTTAATTTATATCCTTCATTATTAATTATACTAACAACTTTATTAACTGCTGTTTCAAGCTTGTTTTGCTCATTTATAACGATATAATCGTAGAAGTGAGCCTCTTTTTTAATCTCATTTTTAGCATAATCTAGCCTTTTTTTAAGCTCTCTAGCTGAAATAGACGAATTACGGGTTATAAGCCTTTTTTTAAGCTCATCTATAGATTTCGGTGCAATAAATATGGTTGTTGCTTTAAAATTCTCTTTATAGAATTTTGTTCCTACAATATCTGGATTAACTATAACATTGGAACCGGTGGAAATTTTTTTATCCAATTCAGGTTTATAGCTGCCATAATAAATATTTTTATCCATTGTATTTTGATATTCAAAAATATTTCCTTTTTTTATTTCTTCCTTAAATTTTTTATTTGAAAAAAAATAATAATCAATTCCATGCTTTTCTTTAAGCCTCGGCTTTCTGGTAGTGGCCGATATTAGCTTTTTGAAAATTGGATAATCTTTAATTATTTTTTTTGTAATTGTGCTTTCTCCTACGCCCGTAGGTCCAGCAATGACTAGTATCCTTTTTTGTTCCATAACATTAAAATCAAATTATCTTTTATATATAGAAAGTTTAGAATATTTTTTAAAAATTGTAAAATGCTGTATAATAGGACTATGGTAATTCGTAATTTGTAATTCGTAATTTGGCGAGGTAGATAAATTGATAAATACACCAAATTCCTAATTACAAATTCCTAATTACTTTTTATTATGTATTTAGAAAAATTAACTATCCAAGGCTTTAAATCTTTTGCCAGCAAAAATTCTTTAATTTTTCCTGGCATGTTGGGTGGTGGAAAGAGAGGTATCACTGCAATTGTTGGACCTAATGGATCAGGTAAATCCAATATTGCTGATGCAGTGCGCTGGGCGCTAGGAGAGCAGAGCATGAAAACATTACGCGGCAAGAAAAGCCAGGATATTATTTTTTCAGGTTCAGATAGGAAAGGAGGCCTTGGAATGTCCGAAGTATCATTGCATTTAAATAATAAAAATAAAAAAGCGCTTATTGATTATTCACAGATAATACTAACTAGGCGTTTATTTAGAAATGGTGAAAGTGAATATTTAATAAATAATAACCGTGTTCGCTTGGCTGATATACAGATGCTACTGGCTAAGGCTAGTTTTGGGCAAAGGACCTATAGCGTTATTGGACAGGGAATGGTAGAGGGTTTCTTAAATACAAGCCTGGCTGAAAGGAAAGAATTTTTTGATGAAGCAACTGGAATAAAACAATTCCAAATGAAAAGAGATGAATCTTTAAATAAATTACAAATTAGTTATGAAAACCTCAGCCAGGTAAATATGCTGCTTGTTGAAATTGAGCCACGTTTGCGGAGTTTAACCCGCCAAATCAATAAATTAAAAAAGAGAGATGAAATTGAGTCAAAATTAAAGAGATTACAGCTAGAGTATTATGGAAAAAATTGGCATCAGATAAATAATAAATTTAATAATTTTAATAGTAGTTTTTTAGAATTAGAAAAAATTAAATTTGGAAAAGAAAAGAAACTGAAGCAGTTACAGAATGAACTCAATAAAATTGAAGAACAAAGTAAGCCAGGAGATAGTTTTATTAATTTGCAGAAACAAGTTGATCAATTGCAGAGACAAAAAGACGTTATTATTCAAGAATTAGCCAAGGTAGAGGCCAGGGAAATAATTGGAATTGAATCTAGAGGAGAATCTAATTTATCGTGGATGTTAAATAAAAAAGAGGAATTAGTTGAGCGGATTAATAGTATAGATGAAGAGATAGAAGGCTTGAATAATAACATAGGCCATGAGAGAGATAAATCGGTTAAATTAAATATTGAGAAAAAGAAAGTTTATTACATGGTCGATGAGTTAAATAATAAGTTGCAAAATTCGACCTCTATAAAAAATAATAAAGAGGCAGAAGAAATATGCGGCCGTCTTAAGAAAATATTGGAGGAATTAAAAGATGTTGAAAAATTAGAAGAAAAGGAGGGTGTTAGAGAAATAAAGAGAGTGATTCAGCAGGTTAAAAAAATTACTCAAAACGTATTGCAATTGTCAGAGAGTATGTCGGAGAAAGAGGAGATTGAAGAAATTCATCAAAATTTAATAAAGTTTACTCAAGAAAAGGAAAAAATAATGGTTAAAATTAGTGAGAATAATCTAAGGATTTCAGCTTGGTCAGAAAGAGTTAAGCTTTTAGCCAGTGAACAAAACAAAATTAAAATAGACCTTGAAAATCTTGAGGAAAAAATAAATGGTCAAAAAATTAAATCAAATGAATCTAATTCAGGGAAGAAAAAACAAAGCCTAAAGAAGCAATTAGAAGAAGTTGACAATCATATTAATAAATTAAAGAGTAAAATGAGTGTTTTATCCAGAGAGCAAGAAGACAGAAGAAGCCGCTTGTTTTCTTCGCAGAAAAGTTTTCAGTTTTTGCAAAATGAAATAAATGAAATAATTATCAAAATTAATGAAATAAAAATAAATTCCACTAGATATGAAACTAAGCTAGAGGATTTAGAGGTTGAAATTAGGCGCGATTTAGGTAATTTAAAAGGAGTAAAAGAATATAAAATTGAAGTCCGAATTAATGAAGAGATTGACCAGGAAGAACTAGATAACTTAAAGAGACAATTAAGTTTAATCGGTGGAATAGATATAGAAGTAGAAAAAGAGTATACCGAGACAAAAAATAGATATGATTTTCTCTCAAATCAGGTTAATGATTTGTCAAAAGCCATACACTCGCTAGAAAGAATTATTAAAGAATTAGATTTAACTATAAGAGAAAAATTTGATAAAGAATTTAAAGTAATTTCTATTAAATTTGAAGAATATTTTAAAGTTTTATTTAATGGAGGTTCGGCAAAGATAGTTAAGATCATGGAAGGCGATAGTGAATTGGAGGAGGACGGCGAAGAAGCAGTTAATAAAGGCGAAAATATAAAAGTAAATTCAACCAGCGACAATGTTAATAAAAATAATGTTATTTTAAAGAAGATTAGATTTTTGAAAAAACATAATGCTACTGGATTGGCAGGCATTGAAATACAGGCCACTCCCCCAGGTAAAAAAATTAGGTCAATATCAATGCTTTCCGGAGGAGAAAGGGCATTAACTGCAATTGCATTAATTTGCGCTATTATTAGTGCAAATCCTTCTCCTTTTGTAGTTTTAGACGAGGTTGATGCGGCTCTGGATGAAGCTAACTCCGAACGCTTATCTAAAATTTTAGACAACTTATCCCATAAAACTCAGTTTATTATCATTACTCATAATCGAGCCACTATGCGCCGGGCCAATATTTTATATGGTGTTACTATGAAAGAGGATGGAGTGAGTAGGCTGCTTTCCATAAAATTAGAAGAAGCAAAAAAGGTTAAGTAATTTTAAAAGAGGATTTAGATAATTTTGAAAATTAGTGTTAAAACGTTTATGAATAAAGTGTATAGAGTTATAAAAAAAAATATTTGTAGGAGCTGGAAGAATATTTCATGCAATTTATGGTCGTGGCGCACATACCTCTAATTCAATTAAAATTAGACGTTCAAAAAAGAAATAAGTGAACATATATGAAAAAATTAAGCAAATATGAACCACCAATGTTTACTGAAGTTGATGAAATGGACTTTGAAGAATATTGTAGTCTTTCTGACCCATCAGAATGCTGTCGTTATGATTGTAGGGAGGAAGCAAGTAATTTTATTCAGAAGCATTTATGCTATTCAACTTGCGATAAAGGATGGCAACCATATTTAATATTGAGTTCGTTAGTTCTTTTACTGTTTATTGTTGCTTTTGTAATTTATAAGAAGTTTGTAAAAAATCATAGCGCAAAAGATTTGTTAAAAAAAATTATAACTTTTAAATCCAATTTTTTAATTATATGCGTTGTAATTATAATTATTGTTTTATTTATGATATTTATTGTACCGGAATAATACTTAGTATTAATAAAATATTAAATATATGAAAAAATTTATAAAAGAAAAACAGCCCATTAGTTTGGGAAGAATTATTACGTGGTTGTTGCTCGGAATTCTAATTTTAGGAATTGTATTTCTTGCTATAGTAATAGTTTTACCATTCCTATGGCATTTATTATTAAATATATGAAAAAATTTATAAAAAAAATATTGGTTTGTACTACTAATAATAATTATTATTTTAGTTACTATTGGTTATATTGAATTCACTAAACCGAAAGTAATAGATAGTACTGATTTTGATCCGCGTGGTTTTTTTTCTGGACATGCATATGTAGATTAAATATATGAGCAGAATCAAAGAATTTTTAGGCTTAGGGGACATAATCTGATAAGTAGTACTAATTTTTTCCGTTTGATTATAGCCATTAAGCCTCATAGTATATTTACTAACATTAGCCAGTAATTGACAAAGTGTATATAAATAGTATACAATTGTATATAGATAGCATACACTAGTAAATTTTATGTTAGATATTATTAAAAACGGTAAAGGCAAAATATTAAATTTGTTCTTCAAGGATGTTGACAGGGAATATTATCTTAGGGAAATTGCAAAAATTTTGAAAAAAGAACCAGGTCATTTTCAAGTATCCCTAAACAGCTTAGTTGAAGAGGGAATTTTGGTAGACGAACGTAAGGGGAATTTACGTTTTTTTAAGTTAAATAAGGACTATCATTTGTATGAAGAATTAAAGAAAATTATATCGAAAACATTGGGAGTCGAAGTTAAGTTAAAGGATTTGGTAAATAAATTAGATAATATTCAATATGCTTTTATATTTGGTTCTATCGCTAAAAACGAAGAGCACAGTGAAAGCGATATTGATTTAATGTTAATCGGATATGCAGACGCAGATTATTTGTCAAAAGAGATTAACGAATTGCATAGAGAATTGGGAAGAGAAATTAATTATCATCTATTTAGCATTGAAGAAGTAAAAGATAGGATAAGTAATGGAGATAATTTTTTAAATAGAATTTTAAATAATCCGTTAATAATTTTAAAAGGTAAACCAGATGAGATTAGAAGAGGTGCTCAATAACAAAGAGCTGAAAACTATAGAACCGTCAAAAGAAAGCGCGGAGCTAAAGTTTAAAAGAGGATTAAAGAAATTTAAATTTGCGCAAAATAATTTAACCCCTCCAGGTTTTGAAGAAGAAGTGTATTCTGCCGCATATGATGCGGTGAGAATAGTTTGCGAAGCTTTTTTATTGTTGAAAGGATATAAGGCTAGAAGCGGCGATGGATACCACTGGAGAGTTATAGAAGCTGTTAAATGTTTATTAAAAAATGATATCAAGGAAGAGATATATTTTAGAATTTCAAGAATGAGAAATAAGAGGCATGGTGTAGAATATGACACAACTATTATTTCTGACACCGAAATGAGACAAGCTATAAAAGATACAGTGGCCTTGATTTCAGTAGTGGGGAAAAAAATTAAAGGAAATACCGATGAATTATTTAATAATTTGTAAATTATAATATGAGATGGTTACAAAAGTCCGTATTCTGCTGTAATTCTCAAATTTTGGCATAATTTTATCTAAATTTTATCGCCTATATATCCATATAAGCTCAAAAATTTATAAAAAATTCTGCTCAAAATTTGAAAATTTCGCTACGAAAGAGACTTTTGTAACCATCTCTATATAAAATTGAGTTACACATTCTAGCAATGTGTTTTTTGTTTTGTGGTATAATAATTCTAGGAATTAGAAATTATAAATTAGAAATTTTTTAAATATGTCTTCAAAAATATTATCAGCAGCCGTAGTCGGCTTGGATGCTGAATTAATTGAGGTAGAGGCTGATACTGGCGGAGGTGAGCATGGATCATTCGCTATGGTCGGTTTGCCTGATGCGGCAGTCACGGAATCAAAGGAGAGGGTCAGAAGCGCAATTAGAAATTCTGATTTTGAATTTCCCCGGCTTAAAGTAACTGTTAATTTAGCGCCAGCCGATCTACGTAAACAAGGGCCAAGTTATGATCTTCCTATTGCTATCAGTATTTTGCAAACTACTAATACTATTTTTATTAACGGTAATATTGAAGAAATGCTATTTGTTGGTGAACTGGCTTTAAACGGTGATTTGAGGCCAATCAATGGAGTTTTGCCGATTGCTATAAAAGCTAAAAAGAAAAATATAAAAACTATTTATGTGCCTCGCGATAATGCCTCCGAGGCTAAATTAATAAAAGAGCTTGAAGTTGTACCGGTAGATAATTTAAAACAATTAACTAGGCATCTCCAAGCCAAGGAGCTAATTGAATCAGTGCCTTATACAGAGTTTAACTTTTCTAATATTAAAATTTTATCAGACATGGCTTATATTAAGGGCCAGGAGCATGTTAAGCGAGCTATGGAGATTGCTGCTGCCGGAGCGCATAATATGCTTATGAGCGGTCCGCCTGGCTCAGGCAAGACTTTAATCGCTCGTACTTTACCATCAATCTTACCGGATTTAACTCTAGAAGAAGCTTTGGATATTACCAAAATATACAGCGTAGCTGGCAAATTGGCAACTAATGAGGCGCTGATGACAAGCCGTCCATTTCGCGCTCCTCATCATTCGGCCTCGGGGGTTGCTTTGGTAGGTGGAGGAACTTGGCCTCGGCCGGGTGAAATTTCTTTAGCTCACCGCGGCGTTTTATTTCTTGATGAATTCGGAGAATATCCCCGCCAGGTGTTAGAGAATTTGCGCCAACCCTTGGAAGATGGAGTAATTAATGTTAGTCGAGCGGCTGGTAATTTAAGTTTTCCAGCAAAATTTATTTTAATTGCTGCTATGAATCCTTGCTCTTGCGGATTTCATGGCGATAAAGAGAGGCGATGCACCTGCACGCCAATTCAAATACTAAATTATGGAAAAAGAATATCAGGGCCGATTATTGATCGGATAGACCTTAACATTGAAGTGCCTCGCGTTAAATTTGATAAGTTGTCATCTGATTCCTATGGAGAGGATTCTAAAACCATCAAGGCAAGAGTGCAGGATGCCAGAGAAATTCAGCAGAAGAGGTTTAAGGACACTCCCTTTATTACTAATTCAGAGATGGATTCTGAAACAGTTAAAAAATGTTGCCAAGTTGATGAGGCTTCAAAGCGGCTTTTAAGAAATGCAGTTGATCAAATGCATCTTTCCGCCAGAGCTTATTTTCGTGTATTGAAATTAGCCAGGACAATAGCCGATTTAGAAAATATTGGAACAATTGCCGCTTCCCACATTGCCGAGGCTCTTCAATATAGGTCAAAAGTGGAATAAATATTATATATTTGTTATAATATAATTGATAAAACTTTCTTATCTTATTATTATTTTATGTATTGAAGTTAAGTAAAACTAGTAAAAATAGTTATTAGTTAGTGACAATTTATTATATAATTTATAACTAATTTAACCAATTTTACCAATTTTACCAATAACCTTGCTGAAGTAATCTAAACAATGCTATGAAGAAAAGAATAATTATTAGTTTATTTCTATTTATCTTAATTATTACTTCTGGTTTTGGCTGTAAACTTACGGATAAAAAAACCCAAGAAGCAGTGAAGCCAATTACTTTAAATTATTGGCGAGTTTGGGACGGTCCGGATGCATTTAGCGAAATTATAGATAATTATAAAAGATTGCATCCGTTCATTACAATTGAATACCGTAAATTGCGTTACAGCGAATATGAAAAAGAATTACTGGAAGCTTTAGCCGAAGACAAAGGGCCTGACATTTTCTCTATTCATAATACCTGGTTAAAAAAATACGAAAGCAAAATAGCGCCGATGCCCCCGCAGATTACAATGGCTTACCCAGTAACAAAAGGTACAATCAAGAAAGAAACAATGCCTGAGCTGCGAACAACAAAAAGTATTTCCTTAAAGGAACTAAAGGATAATTTCATTGATGTAGTGTATAGTGATGTATTATTAGATGTTTATGATGATAAAACCGGCAAAAGCGTAGAAAGGGTATTCGCCCTACCTTTGGCAATAGATACATTGGCCATGTATTATAATAAAGACTTATTAAATAATGCAGGCATTGCTAAGCCGCCAATTTATTGGAATAGAGAGTTTCAGCTGGCAGTTAAAAGTTTAACTAAGCAGGATACAAAGGGGCAGATAATCCAATCAGGGATTGCTTTAGGGACAAGCAATAATATAGAGAGATATAGCGATATTTTATCTATTTTAATGATGCAGAATGGAGCGATAATGATGGATGAGGCAGGAAGAGTAACGTTTGATAAAATACCTGAATCCTTAAAAAATTTAAAATATAACCCCGGGCTTGGGGCATTAAATTTTTACACAGATTTTTCTAATCCAGCTAAAGAAGTTTATTCCTGGAATAGCGAATTAGAAAATTCATTAGACATGTTTATTGCCGGAAGATTAGCAATAATGCTCGGTTATTCTTATGATTTGCCAACCATAAAAGCCCGCGCGCCAAAATTAAATTTTTCCATAGCCAAACTTCCCCAAATAGAAGATAATCCCAAGAGTATTAATTTCGCCAACTATTGGGTAGAGGGGGTGTCTAATAAGAGTAAATATATTAATGAAGCTTGGGATTTTATTCAGTTTGCCACCAAAGAAGAATACGTTGAATCATATTTAGCTAAAACCAAGAAGCCAACTGCGCTACGTTCTTTAGTTAATGAACAAATAGAAGACATGGATATTGGTGTTTTTGCCGAGCAAGTTTTAACAGCACAGAGCTGGTATAGGGGCGTTGATTCTAATGCCGCTGAGTTGATTATAGGAGAGATGATAGATAGTGTTAGCGGGGGGGAGGAAAACATTGAAGATATTATCAGGCTTGGCGTTAAAAGAGTACAGCAAACGATCAACAAGAATTAAGATTAAAGAATTATGTGTATTTTTAGAAATAAAAAATTTTTATATTATTATATTATTATATTGTCAATAGGTTTTATTGTTCTGTCAGTAAATTTTTGTTATGCTCAGGCATTGCTTAAAAGCAGTGAAAAGGTTGAATATGAAGGAAACATAGTGGAGGGCAATTTTACCTTAAACGATTTTACAAGAGTAGCTATAAGAGTTTCAGAACTTATTTTAGGAATAGTAGGATCATTGGCTTTACTTATGTTCATATATGGTGGTATTATGTTTTTAGTTTCGGCTGGCAATAGCGAGAAAGTAACTCAAGCTAAGCAGATTATTGTCGGAGCCGTGGTTGGATTAGCAATTGTTTTTGCTAGTTATATGATAATAACTTTTGTTGCTCAATCTTTAGGAATAGAACAAAATATTTTACAATCAGGATGGTTTAATAAGTAATAATACTTTACTGTTCGACTGCATATTCTTAGGTTTTATTATTGATCATCAAACAAGGGAATAATTGAAAGATGAAACTATTTAAAAAAAATAAAATATTTTCAGAAATAGATTTTATAGCCGAAGAACTGCGCTATGCTCGCCAAGCAAAGAAATTAAGCCTTCAGGAAATATCAAAAAAATTAAATATTAACTATAAATATCTTAATGCTTTTGAAAAAGGCGATTTAGGCGAGTTGCCAGCAGGCTTATATGGAAAAAATTTTTTAAAAGAATATGCTCTTTTTTTAGGGCTTAATTACGAGGAGATACTTAAGATTTATGAAGGGAGCATCTTGGTAAATTCTACAAAAAGTACAAAAAATACGGGAAAAAGAAGGAATAGGGAAATATTTTCCAAGCAAATAATTAAAGGCAATAAATTTTTAATTGCTCCAAAAATAGTAAAGGGTTTTTTTATAGTAACATTAGCGTCAATTTGTTTTATTTATTTAGGAATTTGTTTGAATAGAATTATTTCACCGCCAGAGCTTTATATTATAGGACTTCAAGATAATTTAGTAACAAGTAATAATTTTGTTATAGTTTCAGGTATAACCGAGCCAGAGGCTCAGGTAATCATTAATGGGGAATTGATATTAATTGATAGCGCTGACTCGTTTAATAAAAGAGTTAATTTAAAGAGTGGAATTAATACTATCACTATAACGGCTAAAAAAAAATACAGCCGAGAAAAAATTATAAAAAAGCAAATATTAGTTAATAATCAAACATATGATTAAAATAACCGGTGGAAATGTTTTGCTTGATGTAAATTACATATTAGAAAAAGCCCAGGTTGGTAAAGATATGAAAGTAGCCGATTTAGGATGCGGAGCTTCTGGACACTTTGTCTTTTCAATAGCTAGGTTAGTGGGCAAAGGAGGAAGGGTGTACGCAGTTGATATATTAAGAACAGTTTTAAAAACAATAGAAAGAAGAATTAAGCAAGATAATTTAAAAAATATTATAACTATATGGAGTGATTTAGAAGTTTTTGGCGCTACAAAAATTGAATCCGGTAGTCTTGACATAGGCCTTCTTGCTAATACTTTGTATCAATCACATAAGAGAGTAGAAATATTACGTGAATCTATTAGAATGCTTAAAAAGAGAGGCAAGCTAATGATAATTGAATGGAAGAATATTGCTTCGCCTTTCGGACCTCCAGCCGAAGAACAAGTAAAAATTGAGTTATTGAAAATGGGAGCAAAAAAGTTGGGGCTCGAGATTGAAGATGAATTTGATGCTGGGAAATACCATTATGGATTATTATTTACTAAAATATAGTTATAGGATTTTTGCGTTTGGATAAATACAATGTCGATTCTTGCAACACGCAAATCTACGAATATTTGTAGATTTGTATTTCTTTTGTCCTGACACTAATAATATTTATTGTGAGCGGGATTCCGCTCACGGCCACACTTTAGTGGAATTTCGCCTAGAGCGGGGCATGGCTGAGGCGGTGATGGATTTGAATAAAATAACTGGACATATTAAGATAGATCAGTAATAATAAAGAATATTAATTTAGCTCAAACGAGCAAATCCTAAGTTTATAATAATTATTTAATATGACTAATCTTTTAACATTAAAATATTGGTTTAATCTAAAGCCAGAATCATTATTATCGATTTATCATAATCTTTTTATTTATTTTGTTGCATTATTGATTTTATTATCTTTCATTTTTTGGTTCATGAAATCAAGGAGGAAAGGCCAGTACAATTCTTTTTGGCGCCTGCTATATACTTTTTCTTTAATTAATGCTTTTATTGGCTTAGGTCTACTTTTTTTTAATTATGAATCAATTCCTTTTTTATCAGCCCGTTTTTGGTTGATTTTATGGGGAATGGGGATTTTACTTTGGCTAGCGTTTATTTACAAAAAATTAATGAATGTTTTAGAGGCGAAAGAAAAGCTAGCCGAAGAAAAAGAATACAGAAAATATATACCATAATATTTAGATAACAGATAACAGATAACAGATAACAGCTTTGAATAAATCTTTTCAGCTGTCTGTTGTTTGTTATCTGTTATTTTTTATGAATTTGAGGCAAATAGTTGGAGAATTCGGCGAAAGTCTAGCTGCGGATTATCTTATTAGAAAGAAATATAAGATAGTAGATGTAAACGTAAAGATAAGCCATCAGGAGGTAGATATAATTGCTAAAAAAGAAAGCCTTTTTGTTTTTATAGAGGTTAAGACTAGGGCTAATTTTAATTTTGGAAGTGCTGATGAGGCTATGACATCAAGAAAAATAAAGAATTTGAAAAAAATCGTTGGCGCTTATGTTAGTGATAATAATTTAGATGAAAATTTAGTTAGATATGACTTTATTTCAATAGATATTGATAAAGAAAAAAAAATAGCCAACCTTAAACATTATAAGGGAATAATCTAATTTGTTTTATTTAAAATTAATTTTAATAGTTAAATTTATTAGGCGGGTTTTACTAATTTTTTGTTGGCGATCATGGCGATTTCGTGCATAAAGATAATTTTATTATTATTTAGCTAATATAAAATAATTTAATCTATCTAATAAATATTATGAATATAAAAATAATGAATTTATCCTTATTTTGTCCACATTATTATACACAACTTATACTATATTTTTAGGCTGGTTATTAACTGGTTATTTACTTGACGTATATATTCATTGCAGATAAAGTAATAATGAACAATTAATTTTGGGTTAGGGCTAAAGGAGGCAGGATGGATAATATCTGACTTGTTCCCCTCGGCCCTAACTTTATTTTAGATGAAGGGACTATCGCCGAACGCGTTTTTGAAGCAATCCCAAAAATTAGGGATTGAAAATTAAGAATTGATTATTCTAATAATTTAATATCGTAATCAAGGAACAATTTTTAGGATTTGTGGCCAAAATGGCATTCGGAAACAGCCCCATAATATTAATTAATTTGCGTTTTAGGGAGGAGACGATTTGAATATGATATTATGAATTGTAAAAAATTTTTTTTCCTTATTATTTTTTTCGCTCTTTTTATTAATATTTTCATTAATCAAGCAAAAGCAAGCCAAGTAAGCCCCCCTACTATATTAGAAGTCGGTGGTATCAATAATGTTGCCAGAAAAGAACAGGTTTATATTAGAGGTTTGACTCAAACAAACTCAGAAGTGTTAATTTATTTTAACGGAATATATGCAGGCATGGCAAAAGTTAGCAGCGAAAGCACGGATACGGACAACTTCTATTATGAGCATCAGCCCATCTTGCCGGAAGGAAAGCATGAAATTATGGTTATCTCCAGAGATAAAGATTCTCTAATTTCATCGCCTCCAATTTACGTAAGTCATATAGTTAATGATTCGCCCGTACCAGCGCCCACCTTAATCAGACCCACTGAAAAAGAAGCTATTGGGAAAGTAAAACCCTTAATTACTGGGCTAACTATTAACAATAGTTTTGTTCATATTTATATTGATGGAATCCATAATGGCAAAACTGAAATTTTACAACATGAATCAGGCACAGCTAATTTTTCTTATAAACCTTTTTTAAATCTAAAGGTTGGCAGGCACGTTATTTGGGCAATTACTGAAGATGCTGCTGGAAGAAAAAGCAGTATTTCCAATACCTTGAATTTTAATATTGAGGAACCAATGCCTGCTCCGACCCTATTTAATCCAGTTATAAATAGTAAAACTAGCTATTATCAGCCACTTATAGTAGGTTTAGCTAAAAATAATTCAAGTATAAAAATATTTATAGACCATAAATTTGGTGGCGAGTTTAAAGCAGAAAACCATCAATCAGGCACTGCTAATTTTGCTTACAATTCATATGAACCCTTGACAAGAGGTGATCATATAGTGTATGCTACAGCAGTAGATAATAGAGGAAAAGAGAGTAAGTGGTCAAATATTATATATTTTACAGTTAGGCAGCCAATAATCACTCCTATTGCCCAGATAGAAAAAACGGAGGCAGTTGGTAAAATAGAGGAACCTTCTTTAGAGGAAGATTTATTTTTAGAAGAAGGGCTTTCCCGGGAAGAAGAACTAGCGGACATAATCTCTCCTAAAATAGAAGGAGTAATAGATGAAATTGGCAAAGAAGCAAATAAAGACGCAGCCGATGAAAAGGTAATAAATGAAATGCTTCCAGGAGAAGATGAATTAAATATAGATGATAAAATTTCTGATCAGGATATAAGAAAAATAATTGAAGAGGAGGTTGACGAAGAGAAAAGTAATACTGGCTTAATTGATGAAGGTAAAAAAGGACAAAGCAAGCTGGGTTTAAATTTAATTATATTTATTGCTTTCTTGCTAGGTGTAATTATTTGGATATTTTGGGTAAACAGAGAGTTAATTAAAGAAAGAAGAGCGCAACGTGAGAAAGAAGAGGATGAGTCTAATGCGCCGCCTTCTAGCGAATCCGATAGACATACATTTATTTCAGAAGATAAGAAAAAAGACCATTTGTCTTCTGGCAATTCTCAAGATGATCAAGGTAAGTTATTATAAAATATAGAAGAATAATGAATTATTTGCTATTTATCTTTATCCGTTGATAGCGGATAGGGTTCAGATAGGCCCCTTCTTTTAATCCCTCCCCAGTTTTGGCTATTATTAATAATAGCCAAAACTGGGGAGGGATTTTTGTTTTTTGTTAAAAATATGGTACAATATACAAAATGTTGATAACTCAATCTTACCTCAATTCACGAAAAAAATATTGATTATATTCGTTATAATTATAATTAATGAATGCGTAATATTAGTTAAAGGAAAAATTATGTTTAATAAAAGAACATTTTTAGTTTTAGGTATTGTCCCCTTATTATTTGTTTTTATTTTAAGCGGTTGCGGTAAAAAACAGGCGCCAGACACAGGCATAGGAGCAGATGAACAATCTGGGCAAGAGGCCCAGCCAAGAGGTTTTTTAGAGTCAGATACTAACGAAAGAGAAGGACCTGTGACACAGAATATTCCAACTGATAAAAAAGATATTAATAAGCTTTTGAATGATTTAGAGAAAAATGCTGACGACCTAGACCTAGATGTTAATGAGGATGATTTTAATATCGATGATTCAGATATTGATGATTCAGATATTGGCGAAGAGCCAGTCGAAGACGATATTGACGATTCTGATATTGACGCGCTTTAGATAATTTTAATATAGTGGTGTTATTATTAAATTATCCATGCTAGGCTTGCTTTTAGATTATTTAAAGTAATAAATAAAATAAACTGTAACTAAATTTAAAACTATGAAAGCTAAAAATTTAATATTTATAATTACAATTTGTTTATTTTATTTGCCTTTTGCGGCCAAAGCCGCTAATCCAATAATAGATACTTTTACAGCAGGTGATTTAATGGTAGATTCAGGGAAAATAGAGGTTAATATAAAAATAACCGCTGATGCTGATGAAGATATTATAGAAAGTACTATTATAAGGGATTTAGTAACCGCGCCCCCTGGGACTGTAATTAAAACATTTGAAGCGGATATAGCTAATACTAACCCTTCTGCTCCCCCATCTGAATTTAAACACATTATTTCCGGTTTGAGTGATGGCTCAAAATATAATCTTAGCCTTAAGGTATGTAAAAAAGGCGCTGAACCAGAAGAGTGCACGATAAGCAGTGAAATTACCGCTAATACTAATCCAGCTAAGCTAACAGGCTTGGGTGATACAAGCAAGACATCTACGACAATAACTCTTGGGTGGGACGAAATGCCAGAAGCTGGTAAATATGAAATTTGTTTTAGTAATGCAAAAGGAACGTTTGATGCGAGTAATTCTGCGGATATTTCAGGGATTTCTCAAATTTTTAACGTTTATCCATTGGGCTTAGAAACTCCTCTGGTCCCCGATACTTCTTATTATGTTAAAGCAAGAGCTTGCCTCGCAGGAGTTGGCTTAATTGGTTCTACCTGCAAAGACGCAGACGCTATTGCTGGCTGTTCAAGCTTTACTCATTCTGATACTTCTGATGGAAAGATAATAACCACCTTAAAAGAGATAAATATTGAAGAGCTAAAATCAAAGTATGAAAAATTAAATTTAAAATATCAGAGCACTCTTGGAAAGTATAAGCAATATGCTACGGCTGGAGATAATAAACTTTTAGATTATTTAGAAGTCGCAACTCGAGATGATTATGCATTAGAAATTGGCGATGATTCTAATGGTTTTATAAAAATTTTAAAAGAAGAGCTTGTCTTAGTAAAGGGATTAAGCGTTGCTAGCGAAATTGAAAATAAATATAATTCCTTAAATAATAAAAGCGAGATGACGGTTTTAAAATATAAATTAAAGATGTATAAGAAGTTAAACGGCTACTATAAAAAATTTGATGATTATAAAGAGGAAATTATTGCCAGTAATCCTTTTAAAACTAATTTTGATACTCATATTGGGGATAAAGCGACGGTCAGCTCTGCCATTATGCATTATTATGATCTTTTGAGTGTAGATTATGATGAAAAAGATATTGCCGCTATAGATATTAGCACTGAAACTGTAGATAGTATAAAATCTAAATATTCAAGCCTTGTGAAGGATAATCAGTATAAATTTACTAGTTTAATTTATAAGCAGTTAAGGTATTTAAAAAGGGTTTTAGATAAGCTTGATAGCTATAAGTTAAAAGTTGACGGCTATAGTGATAAAGGAAAAATACTTGCTACAACTAAAGCAAGTTATGAAGCTATAATTAATACCGCCAAAGGCGCTTCAGGATATCAAGGCTACATTGATGTTGCTAAATGGGCTAGTGCTGATAATTATAATAATATTTCTTCTAAGTATAAAGAAATGAGAAAGTTTGATGGCTATAAAAAAGCCGCTACAATAGCCAAGGGTCTAAAGCGAATCAATAGTATTTTAATAAGTGTTTATGATAACGATAAAGAGATTAGTGATTTTTATACCAGCATAAACGGGAGTCCTGATGTAAAAGATTCTATAGAAGAAAAAATATTGGCAATTAAGAATAAATCGTTCTATCATAAGGATAAAATATTTCAAGAATTGCAGACCAATAGCTTGTCATTTGAGAAAAGAATCGTAAATGTTGAATTTAATCCATATGAAATATACAAAAGCGAAATAAAAACATATAACAAGCATAAAGTTTATGGATATTTCTATAAAGGATATGGCTCGTTAAAGAAATTGCTAATTGATAAAATTAATGTTCTGAATTCAATAATAGAAATTTTAGAATGTGGTTATGCCCAAGACGATTTAAAATCGGCCGAGGGATATGCGAACAATGCCAAGGAGCAGTTATTACAATATGATCTTGATAGTTTTACATCAATGAAAGCTACCTATTATCCGCAATTTAAGACATTCTATAAGCAAGCAAACGAAAGCTATAAGTCTGCCTTGAGCGAAGCCAAAAAATGCTCTAATTAATTTGTATTTAATTAAATTATTCAATCAACACAATATTATTAACTAGAAAAATTAATTTATTTTTACGTTAGTTAATATGTGCGTTATTACTGAAGGGAGGTGAAATATGAAGAAAAAGATTTTAAAAAATTTAGTAAGCATGGCCATGCTCTTACTAATTACAATGCCGATTTTAGCTCTTAGCTTAAACGTACAAACGGCGGCGGCGGATGAAGTAACTCCGGAATATTTATTCGGAGGCGAAGATGAAATAGATGTGGGAGACACTATTGGTTTAGGAGCAAGGGATCCAAGAGAGATTGCCGCTTCTGTGATTAATATTATTTTAGGATTTTTAGGAATTATCGCCGTAGTGATTATTCTTCTTGGCGGATTTAAATGGATGACTGCCGGAGGCAATGAAGATAAAGTTTCTGAGGCTAGGAAATTAATCATGGCTGGCATAGTTGGGCTAGTAATTATATTAGCTTCATTTGCTATCGCCAAGTTTGTAATTAACAGTATATTGGGCGCAACCCTTGAGCAATAAATAAGAGCATATTGATTATAGCTGATTTAAAAAATATAGCGGAATTCCTAGTTTTAACTAGGATCCGCTATCGTGGAAGCGAATTTTAATTCGTTTTTAGGATAGCGGTATATTGTATAAATATTTTTGATTGCTAAAATTATAAGCTACGAATAGAAATTGTGGCCGCCGAAGATGCCAAACTGTTAAATTGCTATATGGTTATATTGTTAAATTATTAGAGACAATTAGAGGTCATATTAACCATTTAACAATATAACAATTTAGCCATAAAATAGATAATTATTAAATAAAATATATCTATAAATTCCGTCAATAGCAGTTAAAATTAGGCAAATAGTTACGTGTTCATTGCAGTTTAATACATACAGGCCACCAGCCAAACAACGGTAGGACACTTTTAAGGTATTCTAACGTACGATGTACGATCA
>JBDRJA010000075.1:0-4300 GCA_043815345.1 Patescibacteria group bacterium
GCGTTCTGATAAGTTTGGATATCCTGAAGAAGCAATAAACTTTAATAAACAACGAAAAATAATTAAAAATGCTTTATGTTATTTAGCTAAATACAATCTTTGGGAGAAAAATTATTGTTTCGATGTAATATTGGTCAGCATTTCTAATCATAGGGATATAGAAAAAATAAATCATATTAAAAATGCTTTTTACCTCGATAGTAAATATGCCTTTTAATTAATAATAAATACGGTAAAAGTAGGTGTTTTTTTGTTATCCAAATTATATAGTGCGGCTATATTCGGAGTAGAAGCTTTTATGGTAGAAATCGAAGTTGATATTCATCCAGGGTTGCCTTCGTTCAATATCGTAGGATTGCCCGATACGGCTGTTCAGGAATCCCGAGAAAGAGTTAGAGCCGCCATAAAAAATACTGAATTCGAATTTCCTATGCAGAGAATTACGGTAAATCTTGCTCCAGCGGACATCAAAAAAGAAGGTCCTATTTTTGACCTATCTATTGCTCTGGCAATTTTAGTTGCCAGTAAGCAAGTTAAGCCAGATCAATTAAATGAATATCTAATTATGGGTGAATTATCTTTAGATGGAAGTATAAAACCGGTAAATGGTGTGCTTCCCATTGCTTTGATGGCAAAAAAAATAGGTAAAAAAAAATTGCTTATTCCTCAAGCAAACGCTAAGGAAGCAGGGATAATTAAAGAATTAAAAGTATTTCCTGTTAATTCACTTTACGAAGTAATTGAATATTTAAATAAAAAAATATCCATTGAACCGGTATTCATAGATTTAGAAGATATTTTTCGACTAAGCGAAAACAGTCTAATAGATTTTTCTGATGTTAAAGGACAGGAACACGCTAAAAGAGCCTTCGAAGTAGCGGCAGCTGGAAGTCACAATGTTATAATGATTGGTCCACCAGGTTCCGGAAAAACCATGCTGGCACGCAGGCTTCCAACCATCCTTCCTTCTTTAACACTGGAAGAATCTATAGAAATTACTAAATTATATAGTATTGCCAATTTACTTCCACCGGATACCCCTTTGGTTACAGAGAGACCGTTTAGGGCTCCGCATCATACTATAAGTAATGTTGGATTAATCGGAGGAGGCAAGACGCCCAAACCAGGAGAAATTAGCTTGGCCCATAATGGTGTACTATTTTTAGACGAATTACCGGAATTTTCCCGAAGTGCTTTAGAATCTCTACGTCAACCCCTGGAAGACGGGATAGTCACTATTTCACGCTCTCTTAGCTCTGTTAGTTATACTTCTTCTTTTATGTTGATATCTTCCCTAAATCCCTGTCCTTGCGGTTTTTACGGTGACCCGGTTAAGGTTTGCACTTGTAGTTCGTCTCAAATTGTCAAATATCGTTCAAAAATATCGGGGCCGTTATTAGATCGAATTGACATTCATATTGAGGTCCCCCGGATAAATTGTCGAGAAGTCATGGAGAAGGATTTTGAAGAAAACTCTTTTACCATAAGAGAAAGAGTGGAAAGAGCAAGAAAAATACAAAGAGAAAGATATTGTGAAGACAGTATTTTTTGTAATGCTCAAATGACCAAAAAACAGATTAAAGAATATTGTAATATTGATGACAATGCTAAAAATTTACTTTACAAGGCTATGGAAAAGTTAAATTTAAGTACTCGAGCTTATGACCGTATATTAAAAGTAGCCCGAACCATAGCTGATTTAGAACAATCAAAGAAGATAGAAATTTCTCATTTATCTGAATCCATTCAATATAGAAGCCTTGATCGTAAATTATGGCTGTATTAGTTATGAGCAAAGTTTTCAAAATATACAATTATTTATATAAATAGGCGGTGTTATAATTATGATAAAAAAATTGGCTACCTCAATCTTAGATGTAGATTTTACCTGTTTGAAAAGAGAATTAAGAAAGATAGAAAGCGGAGGAGCAGACTTAATTCACTTAGACATTATGGATGGAAATTTTGTACCGAATATTTCCTTCGGACCCAGCATAGTAGAATCAATTAAAAGCATAACCTCTCTTCCCTTAGAAGTTCATCTGATGGTAGAAAAACCGGAGAATCATATTAAATCATTTATTGATGCGGGTGGAGATATTATAATTGTACATTACGAAACTTCTAAACACCTTGACAGGCTTATCCAAACTATTAATGAGGCTAATGTAAAATCTGGTATTGCTCTAAATCCGGCAACACCTCTAAGTGTTATTGAATATTTAACTAATAAAATAGATTTCTTATTATTAATGACAGTTAATCCGGGTTTTGGAGGTCAGAACTTTATCCCGGAGATGATTACTAAAATAGAAAAAGCGAGAAAAATAATAGATAATCAAAAAAAATCAATAAGCTTAGAAGTTGATGGCGGGATAAATTTAGATAATATTTCTGAGGTAATTAAAGCCGGAGCAGAAATAATTGTGCTTGGTCAAATAATATCTAAAAGCGCAAATCCTGAAATGACCATAAAGAAGATAAAAAATATTTTAAATTAATCTTTAGCGTGTAGAATTAGCGTACAGCGCTTAGCGTTTAGCGTATAGCTTTGAACTAATAATATTTTTCCTAATTAAATTAAAAACTTAAAGCTAAAAGCGAAAAACCATAATTCAAAACTCAAAACATTTTCTTTCAATATTAAATTTTAAGTTCTGTTTTTGCTACATAGCATGCAAAATAAGATATATAAAACTCAATATACAATAACACATATTTGAATTTTAAATTTTGAGCTATGGCTTTACGTTTTGCGCTTTACGCTTTTCGCTATACGCTAGTATGTACGAGATGCGAATTTTGTTTTTCGCTTTAAATTTTCAACTATATTGAAAAATAGGAGTATCTATTTTGAGAAAACCTATTGTTGCTATTATCGGAAGGATGAATGTAGGAAAATCGACCTTATTTAATAGAATCACTAAGAAAAGAACCGCTATTGTGGAAAACGAACCTGGGATTACCAGAGATAGGATATATGCAGAATGTGAATGGAAAGGGAAGCAATTTACTCTGGTAGATACCGGAGGTGTGGATTTTATAAAAAAGGAAGAAATGCAAAAAAAAATAACTGTTCAGATTGAATTAGCTATTGAAGAGGCAGACTTAATTATATTATTGGTCGATGTCAAAGAGGGAATAAATCCGGATGATTTTAAAGTAGCTAAAGCGATTAGAGAAAAAAATAAATCAAGTATCCTGGTAGCCAACAAGGGAGATGTAAAGGGAAGTGAATTAAAATTATATGAGTTTTACGAATTAGGATTTGGAGACCCCTATATTATTTCAGCAGAACACGGCTTAAATATTGATGATTTATTAGATAGAATAATATCTTATATTTCAGAAATAAAAATAGAATCGGAAGAAGAAGAAAATATTATAAAAGTATCAATTATTGGAAAACCCAATGTAGGAAAATCAAGTTTATTAAATCGCATTTTAGGAGAAGATAGAATAATAGTCAGCGAACATCCCGGCACTACCAGAGATGCTATTGAGATAATTTTTAAACATAATTCATTAAAATTAATATTTATCGATACCGCAGGCCTGAGGGACAAGGCGAAACCGAAAGAAGATATTGAATATTACAGTACATTAAGAACTTTTGAAGCGGTACATAATTCAGATATAGTGTTATTAATATTGGACTCTACTCAGGGAGTTAGTATGCAAGATAAAAAAATAGCAAATTATATTCAAAAAGAAAGAAAAGCATGCATTATAATATTAAATAAATTTGATTTAATTAAAGATAATATAGATAGAAAATTATTTACTGATGAGATAAAATATGAATTGTCTTTTTTAAAAAAATCTCCCATTATAATGACTTCTGCCATAACAAGTTATAATATTGATAAAATTATTTCAAAAATTAAAGAAGTTGCCTTACAATATAGTAAAAAAATCCCTACTTCGGTAGTAAATGCTTTTATAAGAGAAGTTATTTCTAAAAATCCTCCAAAATATGTAGTGGGGAATACCCTAAAAATTAAATACGCTACTCAAACAGGGATAAAACCACCTACATTTCTATTGTTTGTAAACAATCCTAAATTAATGTATACTTCTTATCATAAATATTTAGAAAATAAATTTTATGAAACCTTTGGCTTTGAAGGCTCACCTGTAGTTATCGATTTAGCGAAAAAAAAGGGGGAGAGGGAAATATAGTATGAAGATTGCTTTAATAATTATAAGCTGTTATCTTTTAGGTTCCATACCTTTTGGCTATATTGTTGGTAAACTGTTTAAGAAAGTAGATATAAGAGAATTCGGAAGTGGAAATATA
>JBDRJA010000076.1:0-5378 GCA_043815345.1 Patescibacteria group bacterium
TTTAAAAGATGCGCAGAAAGAAATTTCATCTAAAAAAATTGATGAAATAAATATTAACGAATTGTCAAATCAAATAGTAAATAAAATAATTACTATTACGCAAGACAATAAAAAAAATGAAACAATAAGTAAGTTTGAATTGACTCCTGATAAGCAATACGCTGAAATAGGTAGAATAAATAAAGAAAGAAAAAAATCTAAATTATTAGAGTTTATTTTTTATAAGTCAAGGCCAGTTAGGCTTTTTTTTATTGGAACAATTATTTTTGGCATTACTTTTTTATTAATTATTTTTAAACCGCAAACCGTACATCATTTTAATAATATTACAAAAGCAATTTTTTTAACTCCTGTTATTCAATTATCAAAATTAATTGAATCAATTAAATATTTTAATAATAATATTTCAATAAATGATGACATTAAAAATAATGAATTAAAATATTTATCAACTTCCACAATCAATGAAAGCGGAAAAGTAGCTGGAGTTAGTGAGACTAATCCTGGCTATATTTTTTTAGAAGGTGATATTATTTATGATGATGCAAAAGATTCAATTAATTATTTTGAAGATGGAATTATAGCGACTTGGAGTTTAATAATAAAAAGTTACGAAGAAGCTTATTTGGCATTTTTAGATTTTTTCTACAGAAATATTGACTACGAAAAAAAAGATATTATAACTAAGGACGCAACAAAAGATCAAGGCGCAGTAATTGTTCCTTTTGAAAATGATGACCAGGCGCAAGAAATTAGACAAAAAATTGAACAAATGTTTTCTGACCAAGTTATTGTCGAGCCTGATGAATCAGACCGGTCCGGAATAGTAAGGCCTGTTTTTGGGTCTGAAGTAGCAGACCAAAAATATTTATATATGATGGTTCCATTAGTTGAGGATAAATAAAATTAATAATTAAACCATACATGAAAAAGCTTTTTTTCACTAAACTAATTACATTAATAACGATTGGATTTATTCTGTCTTCGCAATATGCATCTGCATACGAGATTAGCATTTCTAATAATTCTCCGATAGAAGACGATGTATTATTATCTCCTAGCAAAGTTGAATTATTTTTAGAGCCAGGCGAGTCAACTATTAGAAATTTGAACTTAGTCAATCGAACCCAAGAAAAATTATCGTTTGAAATTATAGTTGAGGATTTTAGCGGAGACGATGTTGCTTCAACAAAATTATTAGGTGATAAAATTGGAAATTATTCATTAAAGAATTATCTTAAACCAGAAATTAAAGAGTTTAGTCTAAACAGTAAAGAAAAAATAACTTTGCCAATTAACATTGATATACCAGTTGAAGCAGAGCCGGGCGGTTTATATGGAGCAGTAATAGCCCAAGTAAAATTAGCAGATAACGATTATGATAATAACAAGCTAGATTCTCATGACCAAATAAATATAATTAGCAGGCTGGCTTTGTTGTTTTTTGTCCGCATCGAAGGCGATCTTCATGAGGAGGGTTATTTAAAATCATTTCATTCTAACAAAAAGATATTCAAAGAAGGCAAGGTTGAATTTTCAATTTTTTTCGAGAATAAAGGAAATGTTCATTTAAATCCTTACGGTAAGATTGATATAAAGAATATATTTGGGAAAAAAATAGAAGAAATTAACATAGAGCCCTGGTTTGTGATGCCAGGCTTTATAAGAAAGAGTATCGTTAACTTAGATAAGGAATTAATTCCTGGTTATTATCGGGCAGAAATATCACTATATCGCGGATACGGAATTGATATTATTGATAAGTTAAGTATAGGATTTTGGATTATGCCATGGAGAATATTAATTATGATTCTTTTCTCCATAGCTATAATTTTATTATTTTTTTGGCTAAAAAAACGATTCAAGATTAATAGAAGAAAGCTTATTAAGAAATAATTTTATGCTTAAGATTAGTAGGTATACAAAAATATTAGTTATGTTTGTTGGTACATTATTTATTTTGATTTTGTCTACTTCGGCTTCAGCCTATGTTATGAACAGCAATAATTATAGTATAGAAAAAGACTCAATTAATGTTGGCGGTTTAGATATTGGAGAATCTAGTAATTATAACCTAAAAGATACAATGGGTGAGCTAGGGACTGATGAATCAGAAAGCAGTAATTATATAATGAAGGCAGGTTATAGGCAAATGAATGAAACTTATATTGCGTTATCGGTTCCTAGCTCAATTAACTTAGGGCCAAATATTAGCGGGGAAAGCGGCGTGGCTACTGGTGATGGCACTTGGACAGTAAATACCGACTCTATGGCAGGATATTATTTAAGTTTAAAAGCCGATTCAACCCCAGCCATGCAATCAGGCGCTAATAGTTTTTCTGATTATACTCCGGCTTCTGCCGGTACGCCTGACTATAATTGGGGCCTAAATGGAGCTGGCGCAGAATTCGGATATTCTCCATATAACGCCAACAGCCAGACAGCTAAGTTTAAAAATAATGGATCAAGCTGTAATAATGGAGCGGCTATCACAGATGAGAAATGCTGGTATGGACTTTCAACTTCTTATGAACAAATTACCAATAAGACAAGCCGTACTAATATTACTGGCGAAGAAACTAAAATTAATTTTAAAGCCGAAGTTAGCAGTGCCCAAGCTGCTGGAACTTATACGGCCACAGTAATAGTGACGGCTGTAAGTAATTAAAGGAAAACATTGCCACTTTTATGAATAATAAATTTAATAAAACAAAAAAGATCAGGCAGCTTAAAAAATATTTGTTTTTATTATTTATTTTATGCTTGCTAGCAGCGCCAATAAGAAGCATTTTAGCCGTAAGTTTAGAATCAAGTACAAACATATCTTTAACGGTAGAATCTTTTTGCGGAGACGGCACTGTTGATGCCGGAGAAGAATGTGACGGTAACGCAGGCGTTATATCTGGGTATACCTGTAATAATACTTGTCAGCTAGAAGAAGATGTTGTTAGCGGCGGTGTTTTTCCACCAGAAGTATATAATGAATTAAATATATTTAACATATCTGTTGAAGTTGAAGCGAATGAAGCAAATATTAATTGGGCTACTAATAAAGAGGCATATTGCCAAACAACATGGGGAAGAACACCAGAGTATATGGACGGAGTAATAAATGAAATTAATAAAAAAAGAGAACATTCAGCTAATATATTAAATTTATTGCCTGACACAGATTATTATTATCAGCTTTATTGCTGGGATGATTGGGGAAATAAAAAATATAGCCAGAATTTGAAATTCCAAACATCTAGTGTTCTGCCACCAGTTATTTTACCAGATGAGATTGCGCCGTCCAATGTGAAGAATTTTGAAGCAATCGCAGATGAAAATAAAATTTTACTGAAATGGACAAATCCTGATGATAAGGATTTTATAGGAGTAAAAATTTTAAGATCAGAAGAATTTTACCCGCAAAATATAATAGAGGGCAAAGAAATATATAATGGCTCAGGCGAGTTTACTATTGACGAGGATGTTATTCCGGATAAAAGGTATTATTATACTAATTTTGCTTATGACAATGATGGAAATTATTCGTCTGGCGCTATTGCTTCAGCTATTATTTATTTATTATTGAAACCCGGCGATGAAGAAATATTGCCTTTACCATTGGCTCCACCAGCGCCCCCAGAAGAAATTATGGAAATAAATTTTGTTGACTTTGAATTTTATGTTGCTAACAACACAATAAAGATAATAAATAAAAATAATACTTTTCCCTTATTGCCCGGAACAATTTTAAGAATTAGCACAGATAAAAATAAGTATCCCGATGTTTTAAAAAGCATTATTATCACCTTAGCGCCAAATAGTACTTTTGAAAAAAAGGAAGAAAGGGCCAAGGAAGCCAAAAGTTATTTATTGCGAATTGATGAGAATAAAGAATACTATACTACGAATTTTACAGTACCGGCAAAAATTGAGGATTATGACTTATATATATATTTTTTAAATTATAATTATTCTCGTATTGCCGAGACCAGCGGTTTAGTAAATATAAAAGAATTCGGGAAAATAATTAGCGCAGATTTTAGAAATAAATTGACCAAGTACGTCCTTGCAGCCGAGGAAAATATCTCAGAAACGCCAGTATATTTAGCTAATATTACTTTGCACAAAATAGAAAATAACGAATCTAAAAAATGGGAAGGGATATATTTTTCTCAATTTAACCCCCTTATGACAAATAAATACGGCCAATATGGATTTATAGTTCCTAATGGAAAATATATATTAAAAGCTTCCAAAGAAGATTATTATGATTATGAAAGCTTGCCCTTTTTAGTAGAAAATAATTTAGTAAATGAAAGTATTAATTTAATTCATATTCCTAAACTTAAATTTAGTAAATATTTTTGGCTGTTTTTAATTTTATTATTATTGCTTATTCATTATTTATTTAAAAAGAGGCAAGAAGAAGAGAAAAAAACAGGGAGAGTAAAGGTAGCCGCACATTAATTTTTTAACATCCCCATGCGATTTTATAAAGTTACAATTACAAAAATCATATTCCTAGCTATATTAATTATAGTAAGTTTTGTATTTTTAAATAAAATTGAAAAAACAGAAGCGGCGATAAATAAGCAGATCAATTATCAAGGAAAATTAACCGATTCTTCTAGCCAGGCAGTTAGTGATGGAAATTATAATATTACTTTCCGCCTTTATACTTCTGCTTCATCGGCCACAACTACAAATATTTGGGAAGAAGAATTAACCGGAGATGATAGAGTAACAATAACCAGCGGTTTATTTAGTTATCTTTTGGGAAGCTCTACTCCTTTAACTAGTGTTGATTTTAATCAGACTTTATATTTAGGAATAGAGATTGGCGGCAGTGGCGCTAGCCCTAGCTGGGACGGAGAGATGAGCCCGCGCAGAAAGATAGGGGCTGTACCGGCTGCTTTTGAAGCCGATAAGTTAGACGGCATTGATTCAACCTCATTTTTACGATCCGATACTTCTGATACAATGGCTAGCAGTTCAGCTTCAACCCTTCTAACAGTTGCTCAAAACGGCAGCGGCGATATAGTTGATATTCAAGATGGCGCTAACTCTGTATTTTTAATTGCTAATGGCGGTGATATAACACTAGGCAATAATGGCATATTATATGATTATTCAACCGGATATTTAGGCATAGGCACTACTAGTCCAACCGTACTCCTAGCTATAGGTTCAACCACCCCGGACAAAGTATCAGGCTATCGAGACGGCTATGTGGCTGGTTCCTGGGAAATAGACGGGCTTTTGTACGTTGACGGCGCAGGTACTTCAACCATGGCCAACAACCTGCAGATAAACGGCGGTTTGCAAGTAGGCAATAGCTCTCTTTATTTAGATTCTAATAGCATAGAAAATCTATCAGGCAGTTTAAT
>JBDRJA010000077.1:0-3520 GCA_043815345.1 Patescibacteria group bacterium
AGTTGGTGAAAATTGCATATCCTTAGTAAAGTTAGCTATTAATTAGTCATAATTGTAAGATGATTTACAAAATTAATTAAATTTAACCTAATTTTACAATTAAACTAACTATTCTACCAACTATTTATTTACATTAAACCAAAAAATGTAAGGTCTTGACAAATTTTTTAGTTGTGTTAATGTATTAATACAGTGGTATAAAATTACACACCCCTTACATCCCCTCTCGAGAGGGGAATTAATAGAAATTTATGCAAAAGTTTAAATTTAATAAAAAAACAGATAATTTATTTAAGGCTATTCTTAGCTTAAAAACCGCGAAAGAAGCGGAAAAGTTTTTCCGTGATTTATGCACGATTGAAGAAATCCAAGCTATGTCTGAAAGATGGCAGATTGCTCAAATGGTGAGCATTGGCACGCCTTATAGAAAAATAGCAGAAATTACAGGCGTCAGTACTACGACCGTAAGCCGGGTTGCTTTGTGGTTGAATAATGGCGAAGGCGGTTATAAATTAGCCTTAGATAAAATTAATAATTCTCATCATAATAACTCTTCCACAGGTTAGGAAAGGGTTGTGTTAAAATTGGTAAATATCCTTCTTTTAATTTAACCTCTTCCTAATCAGGAAGAGGTTTTTATTTAGGTTCTTTTAAAAGGAGGTATATTATGTTAGAAAAAGAGAGAATGTTAGAGGATGGCGCAAAATTAATGATTGATTGGGAAAAAATTAAAAACGTTGTAAATTCAAATGTAGGAGTTGTTCCAGTAGTAGTACAAGATAATAATAGCAGAGAAGTTTTAATGATGGGCTATGTGAATCAAGAGGCTTTTGAATATTCTTTAAAAAATAAAGTCGCTTCATTTTGGTCTACTTCTCGGAATATTTTCTGGGTCAAAGGGGAAACCTCTGGAAATTATTTTAAGCTTATTGATGTAAGGATAAATTGTGAGCAGAACTCTTTACTCTATTTAGTAGAGACCGCTGATGGTTTTGGCGCCTGCCATTCCAAGGACAAGAATGGTAAATATAGAAAAACATGTTTTTACCAGAGGATAGTTGGTATTAACGATTTGTTTCTTAATTTTGTTAATGATGATGAGGATGAGCTTCATTTACTTTATGAAGGAGGAGAAGGACATGGATAGTAAGATTAGATTCGCTTTTCCTAAAGGCAGTTTGCAAGAAGCTACTGTTCAGAAATTGAAAAAAGCCGGAGTTGAGGTAAGCATTGGAGATAGGAATTATTCTCCGGAAATAAGCGATTCAAGTTTTGCGGGCGCTTTATTAAGACCGCAAAAGTTTCCTTATTATATTGACCAGGGTTTATTTGATGTGGCTATTACCGGCATGGATTGTGTTGAAAATTACCTTGCTTTAGAAAATAAAACCCTTGCAGATAGCAACATCTGGATTGTGGCTGAACTAATTTTCTCAAAAAGGACATCAAAAAAATCATGTTGGCGTATAATAACTCGCCAGGACTCGCCTGTTAAAACTTTGGTTGATCTAGAAGGTAGGACAATTACGACCGAAATGGCGCCGCTAGTACAAAAATTTTTTAAAGAAAAAGGCATTGCGGTCAATGTTGAATTTTCTTGGGGGGCGGCAGAAGCAGAGGTATTACATGGCTTAGTTGATGCCGCCGTTGATTTAAGCGAAACAAATGAAACGCTTAAATCAAATCCTAGCTTGCGCGTATTGGATGAAGCTGTATTTGAAACTAATACAGTATTAATAGCCAATAAAAGAAGCCTGTTTTACAATGAAATTTTTCAAAAAGTGAAGCAATTGGCTATTGATTTAATTAGCGTGCTAAACGCCGAAAAGAAAGTTTGGCTGGAGATGAACGTGCCCATAAAACATAGAGAGACTATTAAGAAAATTCTTCCAGGTATGAAAGGGCCGGACGAGTTAATTCTCCAGGGCAATGAGTATGTTAAGTTAAGATCTTTAGTTGATAAAGCGGTCGTGAGAGAACTATTGCCCAGGTTGATTGCGGCCGGAGCTGATGATATTGCAGTTGGTGATTCCCCGAATCAGGTATTTAGCCAAGAAGATCTAGCTAGAATCAACTTGCCTGATTTAGGCCATGAAAAGTATCTGTAATATTAATCAATATTTGGGGTAAACTTAAAAATGTTTACCCCTCTTTTTTTAGACACTACTCTCGTATTTCTTTGTAATAAAAAAGAGTGAGAAAATTTTCTCACCCTTGCTTTAAAATTAACCAAGGTCTAGGCGCAAGGCAATTTCGCTGCAGATAGGATCATTCCAGTCACCTAGATTTTTTTTGCAGTTTCTGCAGTCTATTCTGGCCTTACAAGATAAAGCATTCTTTTTTATCTCATAAAATCCGAATTTCTGAAATAATTTGGGAGCTATAACTAGAGCAAATACTGTTTTATAACCTTTGCTCCTAATCTTCTCCATGCATTTTTGTATAAGCTTATAGCCTATACTTTTTCCTCTAAATTCTGTTTTTACTACATGGGATATAATCTCTGGTCCGTCTTTTTCCCAGATTTTATAACCAATTGTGCCAATAACTTGATTATCATACAGAGCAATAAAATAATCATATTGGGCAATTTCTTCCGGGCTCCTCCTTAAAACTGAATCTACAAAAGATTCTTTCTCAATAAACTTACTTAGTTTGACGCTATCTTTTGTCTGCGCTTTCTCAATAATTACATCTAGTTTTTTCATTGTTCGTTCTCCTTCTTTTTAATTTAAAGTTTAGTTACAAAGATCAGATTTATTTCACCTCCTTTCATAAATTATTTAAAACAAAAACGGCCTTATTTTAAGGCCGTCTAGTAATTTTTAAATTGTTATTTATTTATTAAACACTAACAAACAACCTCAAAATAGATCTTGAATTTCTGCGTCGTCTGGTTATAGCTGTTTGTTTATTAATTTGCATTATATTGTAGTTTAATAAATTTAAATTAAATAATTGAAGTGGAACAAGAAGAATAAAAGGTGTAATTTCTGAATTCGCATGTGCCATATCATTCGCATGTCCCGCATTCGTAGTACGGGTTGCCGAAGGCAATAACATAAAAAACCTCGTCTCTAAATAGAAGAAATTTCTATTCAGGGACGAGGTTTAAGTCTCGCGGTACCACCCTAATTCCCCGCGTCAGACGCGGGGCGCTCATTAGGCTATTTTTTCCAAGGTTGCCAACCATTGATTCCTACTTGCCTTTTAAATAAAAGGCTTTTTTCGGCTCACAATCTCAAGAGCTCGTTTCAAAAGTTCTGCTGCTGCTAGGCTTACACCATCCCTAGCTCGCTTAAAGTCCAGCAACTCCTTACTGTTCTCTTTCATAGATTGGGTATGATTTTAAAGTGATTATATTTTATATAGTTTTTAATATTTTGTCAAGAGTTGTGGCATTGCAGCGTCAAGTTTACACTTGCTAGTTCATTTAGTCTTTCCATGGGTGTTTTTCCATCCATGCCTAATCCTCGGTGTTTTTTCTGATAATTATAGTAATGCATGAATAAATTAAGTT
>JBDRJA010000078.1:0-8225 GCA_043815345.1 Patescibacteria group bacterium
CTCGTTACCGCTACAATTTACACAATGTTTTTTTTGAGATATTAGTCATAAATTCAAATAGATTTAAATTTGTTATAAATGTATGACTAATATTACAACGAAAACAAAGTTTTCACCAACCAATTTTGTCTATTAAACCGGTTTTTTATTTGTCTTGACTTTCGTTTTTTGTTCGGTTATAGTAATAATGGTGTTATCTATTTACTAATTACTATTTTCTATTTACTAAAAACATGCTTGAAAAATTAGATGAGCCGATTGAGGTTCAAGTACAATTTAATAAAAATAAAGTTCGTCCCATGTTTTTTAAATGGCGGGATAAGACTTATTGTATTGAAAAAATAAATTTAGTACATAAAGAACGCCAAGGCAATGATAAGGTTTATTACTTTAGTGTTAGTGATAACGTTAATTTTTTTCGGTTAGCTTTTTTTACTAGGGATTTGAGTTGGAGGTTGGAGGAGCTGTGGTATGACTCATAGCGCATAACATGGAACGTGTAACGCATAACGTGTAACGTTTGGTTATGTTTTAACAGCTGTTATTTGACAATTTTATAAAAAAATGTAAACATAAAAGGTCAATATTTTTAAAGATAGTAGGGAATAAAAATAAGCCTAACAAAAATTTTATTGTTAAGCAAAAAAGAATAGGAAAAGGAGGGTTACAAGTGATAGATGTATATGGAATAAAAAAAGGGGGTTTTCACAAAAGAGAGTTGGAAGGTGGTCCAGCTATTAGAAAAGCAACGGATATCATTATTTCTCCTTCAGGGATGATTCCTGCGACCGTTAAATACAAGCTCAACATGCATCCCCGTTTCAGTGATTTCGAGAAGGAAAGACAATGCAATATATTTACCTATGCTCTTTGGGTGGAAGAGGTTATATCTCCGGAAGAAGTGAAAAGGCTGGAAAAACAGGCCAAGAAGGAAGCAAAAAGATTAGGAAAACAGGCCAAGGAGGAATTAGAGAACGTGATCAGGGCCGCGTTCTATTACATAGAAAAGGGTCAGATTACAGGAATAGGACCACGGGAGCTGAAGGGGGATTTACTAAGTGCTGGCTTAGGACTATCTGGCAATAAATTAACCAGGCTGGAAAAGGCGGCTGGCAAGCTCAAGGAAGATCTCGTGCCCTTTGAAACAGCCCTGGAATTTCTAAAAAGCATTGGTATTGAATTTGAGTAATTGAGCCAGCGCATAAAATACACAGGAGACCTTTTATAGCAGTCTCCTTTTTTATTATTAGAATGCAAAAGTCAAATATCAAGATGACAATTAAAAATTCAAAAATAAAGGAATTTTATATTTTGCATTTTGATTTTTGCATTCATAAATAATATTATGTCAAGTCAAAAAATAATTTTACACATTGACCCCGTCGCTCGCCCCGCCTTTCGCGAAAGGATCGGGGCTCGCGAGGTGCGGGGTAAAAATTCTTATGAATAGAATAATACTACATATAGATATGAACTCTTACTTCGCTAGCGTGGAACAGCAGGCTAATCCTTTTTTGCGTGGCAAAAGCGTAGGTGTTTGCGCTTATTTATCACCGGGCGGGTGTATTATCGCTTCTTCTCTAGAAGCTAAGGCTAAAGGCATAAAAACAGGCTGTCGGGTTAAGGACGCTTTAAAATTAGACCCTAAGGTGGTTTTATTGGAAAATGAACCTGCCAAATATCGGTCTACTACCGAGAAAATTTTTAAGATTTTAAAAGCATATACTGATACAATTGAACCCTATAGCATTGACGAAGCTTTTTTAGATTTAACCGGCTGGATTGGCAGTTTTGAGAAAGCAAAAAAAATAGCATATGAAATTCAAGGGAAAGTTCATGTTGAGGTGGGTGAGTGGTTGAATTGCTCCATTGGAATTTCCTGGACAAAGTTTTTAGCTAAATTTGCCGGTGATATTGCGCCTAAGAAAAATATTTTAATAATTAAAGATAAGAACGTACTTACGAACGTACTTACGAGACGGCCCTTGCAAGACGCATGGGGTATTAACTATAGGATGGAAGCGAGGCTTAGGGCGCTGGGCATTAATAATCTCTTAGAGCTTAAAAATTACAGCAAGGATAAGATAAAGCGGATTTTGGGCTGGTACGGATATTATCTTTGGGCTAATGTTAATGGGCTTGAAATAAGCAATGTTAATAAAGGTGCGCCAGAGTCTAAAACAGTAGGGCATTCTTATTGTTTGCCTAAAAAAACTACTGACAAGGAATATTTAAGCTCTGTGCTTTATAAATTATGCGAAAAAACCGGACGGCGATTGCGTGAGTCTAATCGAGAAGCGCAAGGGCTAAGTATTTTTTTAGCTTATACAAGGGGCGGAGGAGTGGGCAGAAATTTTAAAACAGGAGATAAAATGTTTACTACCGAAGAAATATTTAAAGGCGCTAATAGATTTTTAGAGAACACTAAGTTAATAATGCCGATAAGAATGATCGCCGTGTCAGTTTTTCGTTTAACGCCAATTACTAATCAAATGTCTTTGCTCGAAGATAACTTAAGCATAAAAGAGCTATCGCGGGCTATGGATAAGATTAATAACAAATGGGGGGAATATACTGTCGTACGGGGAGCTATGTTTGGCACGAATGGGGTAGCGAAGGATAGGATTGGGTTTAGGAAGACAGGCTTGTGATTTTATGCAGTAATAGTATAATTAATCTATATTTAATAAATTTAAAAGAACAATATGAACATAGAAAAATTTAACCCAACCCCAAATAATTATGCAGAAGATGAGAAAATAACGTTTGAAAAGGATCCCAAAATGAATGAATATATTGAAGTAGCGGTTAAGGCGTTAAAAGATTACGTTGGACTTAACGAGAGCAAGGAAATGTTAATAATTAGGGACGAAATAGCTAATCCAAAAACTGCAGAAATATTGAAGAAAGCGGCCAGGGAATTAGAAGCAGAAATTAAGGAAATTTATTTAGACGAGAATGTTGGTCGGGAAGATGTGCAGAAATTATTGTCAGCCGGAGAAACTGTAGTAAAATTATCTCAATCAAGTCATCCAGCGCTTAAAGAGCTTTATAATGAAGATTTAGAAAATATTAAATATCGTTTATTAAATCTTATGGATTTATCGCCGGAAGCGTTTAAAAAAGATGGTCCAATAGCTGAAAGCGCAGATGATATAGAAAGAAGATTAAATAAAATGCATCATGAATTAAAAAAAGCTGTCGGTTTCAAAGTAACTTCTAGCTACGGCACAAATTTAGAAATTGGCTTAAGAGATTTTAAAGAAAGAGATTGGTTTAAAGAATCAGGTAAGTTAGAAGACGGGAAATGGGGTAATTTACCATCAGGTGAAATTTTTACAACGCCTGACGAATTTAAAGCGAATGGAGTTTTAGTATTACCGGTGCTTGATTCAGAAATGGACGAAAGCCAGGGAGTAGATGAATTTGTGCGAATAAATATAAAAGATGGGATTATTACTTCAATTGAAGGCGGTGAATCAGCAAAAATTATGAGAGAAAGCCTGCAATTAGATATGCAGAATGAATTAGATGAGATGCAAAATCCATATCATGTACTTCGTATTGCTGAGATTGCTTTCGGCGCTAATAGCAAAGCGCAACATAGAGCGATTAATCCAGAGGGAGATTATAAAGAAGCCGGAGTATCAACAGTAGAAGCTGAGAAACGTTTAGGCACGATGCATATAGCTTTTGGCAGCGGCGACCATGGCGAAAAAGAGGCGGATGGATTTTTAAAAGATGTTGGCAGTCATTATGATTTTGTAATTCCGAGACATGGATTAACAGTAGAAAAGTTTACTAGTGAAGATGATTTTAAAAAGAAAAAAAATGCTCGTAAATTCATTTCAGACGGTGGTTTAAATTTTTTATAATTTAAATTATTTATGTGTGGTGGAGTAGGATTTAAAATTAAAAATATTCCTGAAAAGGAACTGAAAAAATATTATTCGCGTGAATTAGTTAAAAGATTTAAAACTAGTAAGCGGATTGAGTCTTTTTTTTGGCAAAAAAATCCGGTTTTGCCGATTAAATCAAAAGATGGAGTACAACTTAAACTTTGGGGAAATAAAGATGGAGTTATTAAACTACCCAGGACAGGCTGGACTCGGGAAGAGTCTTTAAAACAGGGTAAATGGGATTGGCTAAAGCCGGAAATAGTTGATGTACCGATTGAATCTGGTTATGAAAAAAAGACCTGGTTTGATATGCCAAAGGGAACTAAAGGGATATTAGTAAAACAAGATAAAGACGAACGCGTATATATGATTACTAAAGAGGCGAGTGAAAATTATAAAAAAGAAACCGGTCATGGCCGTGAGCCAGTGGGAGAGAAAAGGAACTATGAACGCGTGCCTTCTAAGTTAGTTATGCGCTAAAATCAAATCTATTGATGTTTTTTTTGTTTCGTAGTACACTTTTATTATTATTATAATTTAATATCTAAAGCCGAAATAGTATGGAAAATTATTCCGCCAGAGTTGAAGACAATTGGAACCAGAAAGTATTTATAATTTTCAAATTAATTAATTTAACTTTATTCTAAAAGCCATATTTTGTATTGGCTTTTTTGCTTTATTATGAAAAAAGTAAACGAGCGTAAGCAGGTAAAATTAAATAAAGGCAATAGTGAGTTAAAAGGCAAAACTTTGCTAGTGGTTAATACTGGCTCGCTTAAGAAAAAATTTATTTTACAGAAATTAAATAAGCTGGATTTAAATATAATCTGTTTAAATAAAGAAAAAAATTGGGCTCAAGGCTACGTTGACCATTGGATTATTACGGATACCAATAACCATTCAAAAGCGATTGAAGATTTAGAAAGTTTTTTATCAGCCCATCCGAAAATTAAAATAAATGGCGCAGTTACGTTCTGGGAGGATGATGTCCTGTTAGTATCGAAAATTACCGATAAATTAAATTTAGTAGGCGTGCCTTTTAAAATTTCTAAAAAGGCTAGAAATAAATATTTATTTAGGAAATTTTGTGAAAAGAATTCAATAGTGGCGCCTAAAAATATGCTCGTCAGGTCAGCTAAAGATTTAAAATTTGCTATGAATAATTTTTCTTTTCCAGTTGTTTTAAAGCCAACCCACGGTTCAAGCAGCGCCTTTGTAATCAAAGCCGAAGATGCAGATGAATTGGCTACTACCTATTATTACATTAGAAAAAATATTTCTTCCCAAATAGAATCTTCGCTTAGCGAGGGTAAGGAAATTATGGTTGAAGAATATATAGACGGTGATGAGGTTGATATTGATATACTATTGCAGAACGGCAAAATAAAATTTTATTCCATAGTTGATAATTATAAAACAGAAGAGCCATTTTTTATTGAAACCCAGCAGGCGATTCCTTCAGAACTGCCTGAAAAAGATCAGGATGATTTAATAGAGATGGCGGAAAAGGCGCTAGAAAAACTAGGTGTGCAGAATGGCTGTATTCATTTCGAGGCTAAAGCCACGAAAAACGGTCCGGTTCCTTTAGAGGTTAATCTTAGAATGGGCGGAGACGAAACCTATTCTTTTACTAAGGAAGCCTGGAGAGTTGATTTAATAGAGAGCGCGGTTAAAATCTCTATGGGAGTATATGTTGAAAAGATTAGAAAAACTGAAATTCCGTATAAATATTTAATAAGTAATACCTTTACTCCGGAAAGTTCTGGGCTTTTAGTTAAACTTGATGTTGATGAAAAAATTAAAAAAGCCGTCTGGCTGGAGGAATTGAGTCTATTTAAAAAGATTGGCGATCCGGTTTTAGTTCCGCCGGAAGGCTATGAATATTTAGGCTGGATGGTAGCTTCCGGGGATAACGCCATAGATGCGGAAGATAATTTAGACTACGCCCTAAAGCGTATAAAGTACGAGATTGCCAAATTCGATCCGGCTTCATCAATTGGAAAAACTTCGAGAAAAAATAGATTTTCAATGGCTGCCATAAATATCAATGCATTAAAAGGCGCGGCCAAGTTAGAAAAAATACGTTTAACCACCAATCAGGAACAGAAAAAATTACATATTGGAGTAGCTTGTAATAATTTTCAAAATGGAATTGGAGCTGTTGAACAGGAATTGTCTGATATTGGTCATAATATAGAAAGAACTCTTCAGGACAGAGGCTATAAAGTCACATATTTTGATTTTAATAATATTCCCAAGGTAATAGACAATATAGCGAAGAGTAATATCGATTTAGTATTCAATGTTTGCGAAAGAATTAACAATTCCAGTTTCTTAGAACCGCACGTTGCTTCAATTTTTGATATTTTTCAAATTCCATATACTGGGTCTAGCCCATTTACGCTAGGTCTTTGTATTGATAAAATTAGAGTGAAGAAATTGTTGACATATCATGGAATCCCTACACCTAAATGGGATTACGCTTATAATCTTGATGAAGAAGTTGATGACGAGATAAAATATCCCCTTATAGTTAAACCGGCTAATACTGATAATTCAATCGGTATTACTAATAATTCGGTAGTGATTAATAAAAAAGAGCTTAAGCGGGAGATGGAAAAAATTATAAAAGGATTAAATAGCCCGGCCTTAATTGAGGAATATATTGAAGGCGATGAATATGATGTGTCTATTCTAGGTAGCGAAGAAAACGATTTGCTTGTTTTGCCGCTAAAGCGTTCTATTTTTAATAATATGCCAAAAGGCTACTGGCATATTTATCCGTATGATTCTAAATGGGGCAAAAAAAGCGCTTATAGTAAAATCATAGTTGAAGAGCCGGCAAAGTCAGGCAACAAAAAATTAGAATCTCTAATTACAGAAATTGCTTTAGATACATATAACATTTTAGATTGCCACGATTATGGAAGAGTGGAAATAAGAGTTGATAAAAATAATAATCCCTATATATTAGAATTAAATCCCAATCCTTCAATCAATATTAACGATGGTGTACCAAGCGCCGCAAAGGTATTAGGCTTAAATTACGGAGATTTTTTGGAGAAGATAATTTCATTGGCAATAAAAAGATATAAAAATCGCCCGCTTTATTACCATTTACAAACAAATATAATTTAGATAAATGAAGTTTAGAGTAAAAATTTACAATTTACATTTTAATAAAAATTTCAAGATAGCCTACGAAACAGTTACTAGTACGAGGGTAGTAGTTTTGGAGTTAATAGATAATCTTGGAAATATTTTTTTAGGCAGTGCAGCGCCAGACGAAAAAGTAACGGGGGAGAAGTTGGACAAAGTATGCATGCAGATAAAAAATAATTTACCAGAAATATTAAAAAAAATCATAAGTTTAAGGTTATCCGACGCTCATAAATTAATAAATGATAGTTTTAAGAATTATCCATCAGCTATTCACGCAGTTGAAGAAGCCTGGTTGAACTATTATGCAGAACAAAAAAAATGTTATTTAAGTAGTTTTTTTAATAATAGCAGTAAATCTTCAGTAAAACTGGGTGTTACTATTGGCATTAATGATTGCAGGACCACTGTTAATGAGGTCAAACAGAGAATCAAACAAGGATATGAGCAAATTAAGCTTAAATGTGGCATAAATTTAAATGATGATATATATAAGATTATGGAAGTTTTAAAAATATTGCCTATTAAATATAATCTTTTTTTGGATGCTAATCAGGGCTACACATTTTTACAGGCTGAAAAATTATTAAAAAGTTTGCCCGTCAAGAGAATAGGTTTTTTAGAACAACCAGTTAAGGCTGAGAATTTAGCCGGACTAAAAAAGTTAAAACAGTTAAAATTAGTTCCAATTTTAGCTGATGAATCTGTTGTTACAAAAAGAGATATAACCAAAATTTTAAAAGGTAATTACGCGGATGGAGTAAATATAAAATTAATGAAATGTGGCGGGCCATTAAATTTCTTAGAAATATATTGGCAGGTTAAAAAAATGAATAAGTTGATAATGATTGGTTGTATGTACGAATCTAATATATCAATAACAACCGGAGTTTCTTTGGCATTAGCCCTTAATTTAGATTATGTAGAATTAGATAGCGGACATTTTGATTTCAAAGATGATCCTGCTTCGGGCGGGGCCTTTATTAAGCGTGGCCAGATTTATCTTGGACATTCACTTAAATTAAAAAAAAAGGTTTAATAGACAAAATTGGTTGGTGAAAACTTTGTTTTCGTTGTAATATTAGTCATACATTTATAACAAATTTAAATCTATTTGAATTTATGACTAATATCTCAAAAAAAACATTGTGTAAATTGTAGCGGTAA
>JBDRJA010000079.1:0-6737 GCA_043815345.1 Patescibacteria group bacterium
GTAGTCATCTATCTTGTTCCAAAGTTGCCTCTGGAATCATGCGAGCCACTTTTCATCCCACCGATTCGGCAGGGTTTGCTCTTGCTCCAAATGGGGTTTACCACGCATTCCCGATCACTCGGGAGCGAACCAGGAAGCATAAATTAATAGGATATCCTATCATCAATATATACACCCTAGAACTTTTCACCTTTGGCCAATGCGAAGCATTGATTTGTATAGTCTCTGTGGCACTTTCCGTGCCTCAACACAATAATTTTGGTATGAGGCCGTGGGCGTTACCCACCATTTTTATCCCCTGCCCAGTTTCTGCTGATAATGATCTTAATTTCGATTTTATCCTCAGAGACTGGAGAGGGGGGAGTCCGGACTTTCCTCCCCGGTATAACCGAGGCGACTACTTACTTACCCTGATATTATTTAATTTTAAGATACTAAAACTACCAAAATAATAATATATTTTAATAAAAAAGTCAAGCTTGCCGAATCAATTCTTTATCCTACAAAAAACCTCTTATTTTTTAATTTTTTTCATCAAATCAGAATAAAACTCTAAATTATTTAAACTAGCTAGCCTCTGGCCAAAACTTTCTTTTATTTTAAACAAATGGTGCAAATAAGCTTTACTATAATCCCTTAATTCTGGCAGTCTGCTATTTTCATTAATAGGTGAAAAGTCATTAGCAAACCTAGAATTATTAATATTTATTGTATTATAGAAATTCTTAATTCTTAATTCTTCATTCCCACTTCTAATATTAAACAACCTTCCATGCCTTCCTTCTCGTGTAGGAATAGTGCAATCAAATATATGCCAGCCCATATTTGCGCATCTAACTATATCTTCTGGCAACCCAATGCCTAAAGCAAAGCGTAAAGAATTATCAGGAATTAAATCGGCAGTATAACTTAATGCCTCACTTAAAAATCTTCCTTTTTTATCAATAGGTCTGCCGCCAAAACCATAGCCATCAAAGCCAATGCTAATTAATTCATCAGCGCATTTTTTTCTTAAATCTAGCTCTTGCCCGCCCTGAATTACGCTAAGCAATAAAGGTCTCTCGGGCTTTATTAGATTACGCTTTTTTACCTGCTTTTCATATTCAACCTTACACTTTTTTGCCCAAACAATTGTTCGTTCTACCGACCTTGCTATATCTTTCTGATTAAAATCATTGGGCGGGCAGTCATCTAGGCAAACCATCATATCAACTCCTAAATCAAACTGTATTTGGATTGATTTTTCCGGAGTTAATTCGTGCTTTGAACCGTCCAGGGGTGATTTAAATATAACTCTATCATCATAAATCCGACCCATTTTTGGATTCTGGTGAATTAATGAAAAAATTTGAAATCCACCGCTATCTGATACTAAAGGACCGTGCCAATTCATGAATTTATGCGCACCGCCAGCCTTTTTAATAATTTTCATTCCAGGTTGCAATAAAAGATGAAAAGTATTAACTACCATTGCCTTGATTCCAACTCTCCTCAAATCTTGAGAAGAACATAGCTTAACTATGCCCCTTGTGGCATCAGGTAAAAAAATAGGCAGTTTTAAGCTACCGTGAGCTGTCTTAATATTTTTTAATCCAGCTTTTTTATTTAAATTGCTTTTGTTCATTATTTAAACATTAAGTATTATATCCCCATTCTAAAATCTTAAATCATAAATCAAAAATTAGATTAGGCTTCTGCCTGTCATTCCTGTTGGTTTATCTAAATTCATTATTTCTAAAATTGTGGGGGCGACATCGGAAAGAATGCCTTGCGGCTCAATTAAACTTAGGTCGTTAGTAGGGCTTTCGCGGAAACCGATTTTTTTACCCTCAAACTGTTTTCCGACAATTATAAAAGGCACTGGATTAGATGTGTGTGACTTGTCAATCATGCCGGTTTGCATATTAAATATAACCTCGGCATTGCCATGATCAGCGGTAATTATAAGAATGCCATCTTTTTCCAATATAGTTTTTAATATTCTACCGAGGCATTTATCCACCGTTTCAATGGCTGAAATTGTTGCCTTGAGATTGCCAGTATGCCCCACCATATCAGCATTAGCAAAATTAACTAAAATAAAGCCAAATAATTCCTCGTTTATGGCCTTAACTAATTTTTCAGTAACATTAATAGCTGACATTTCCGGTTTTAAATCATAGCTGGCCACTTCAGGCGATGAAACCAATAGATGCTCCTCTCCCTTGCTTTTCTTTTCATTATTACCGTTAAAAAAATAAGTGACATGGGCATATTTTTCCGTCTCTGAAATTCGCATTTGATTTATATTAGCCTTGGCCACTGTTTCTCCTAAAGTATTTAAAATTGGTTCGGATGGAAAAGCAACTCTAACCGGTAAATCTTTTTCATACTCTGTAAGACAAGTAAAAGTCAGGTTATTTATATATTTCCAACCTTTGAATTTCTCAAAAGCAGGAAGAACTAATGCTTTCGTAATCTGCCTCGCTCGATCAGCTCTAAAATTAAAAAAAATAATACTATCTTTGTCTTCAATAAGCGCTCGCGCTTTACCGTCTTTAGTAATTACAGTTGGGAGGAACTCTTCGTCATATATTTTCTTCTTATAACTTTCTTCAAGGACTTTAATTACTTCTTCACTCTTCGCTCCTTCTCCATGCACCATAGCCATATAAGATTTAGCAATCCTGTCCCATTGATTATTCCGATCCATCGCATAATAACGCCCTGAAATTGTGGCAATATCACCAATTCCATACTCTTCCCTAAAACGTTTAAGGTCTTTAATAAAGTTAATTCCATAATTATAGGGCGTATCACGACCGTCTAAGATTGCATGGATGTAAACTTTTTTCATCCCCTGTTCTTTTGCTAAAACAAGCAGGGCCTGAAGATGCTCAATTGAAGAATGAATCCCTCCGTTAGAAACTAAGCCAAGCAAATGCAGTTTTGATTTATGTTTTTTAGCATTTTGCATTGCTAATAACAATGCCTCATTCTTATAAAAACTATTGTCGCTTATACTTTTATTAATTTTTGGCAAATCCTGATAAATTATTCTCCCTGAACCAAGATTAAGGTGTCCTACTTCGCTATTACCCACCTCTCCCCATGGCAATCCCGCAGCTTCTCCAGAGGCCCTTAGGGTCATAGAGGGGTACCTAACAGTTAAATTATTAAAGTTTGGGGTATTTGCCTGGCTTACTGCATTTCCGCTGTTTGGCTGGGTGATCCCCCAGCCATCTAAAACAGCTAGCACTACCGGGCTAGGGCGTTTTTGTTGTTTATGCTTATCTACCATAATAAAACTTAGAAATAAATAATATGATACTAATATTTTTCTAATTAATCTATAACTCTATTATTAGTTAGCTGCCCTGCGCCAAAAGCGCAGGGCGTTATTCGCTTTTGCCGCCTTGAGTACTCGGGATAGCGGGGCTTGCCGACCGCATGTCGCTAATGCTATGGCCGCATGCCGCGACGGATCACGGTGGCGCAAGGTAATAACATTAAAATAAACGGCTAGAAAATTATTTGCTGGTTATTCACCACGCTCTGTCTATTAAACTTTTACCTTTCATCTCCTTAGGCTTTTTTCTATCCATTAAATACAAAATAGTTGGCGCAATGTCTCCTAATACCCCATTTTTACGCAATTTAATTGTTCTCTTTAGTTTTTTATTAATAATAATAAAAGGCACTGGATTTTTTGAATGTTCTGTATCAATTTCTCCTGTCTTTAAATTTATCATCTCTTCAATGTTGCCATGATCAGCAGTAATTATAACTGTGCCATTCTTCTTTAAATATTCTTTTGTAATATTATTTACTTCCTTGTCTATTGCTTCACAGCAGATAACGCCAGCCTTAAGATTTCCTGTATGTCCGATCATATCCGGAGCCGCAAAGTTTAAAACTGTAAAATCATATTTCTTTTCCTTAATATTTTTGATTACCACGCTTGCTAACTTAGATGAACTCATTGCCGGTTTTTCGTCATAAGATCTAACATCGGGCGAAGGAATCATAAAGCAATCTTCCCCATTTACCCGGCCAGCGTAACCGCCGTTAAAAAAATAAGTAACATGAGCGTATTTTTCCCTTTCTGCTAAATAAAGCTGTTTTAAGTTTGCCAGAACCATTGGTAAAGTATCTTTAAGGTCCATGCTGGGAAATGCTGTCTTTATAGAATCTAAATCCGGCCCAAAGTCTGTCATTGTTACAAAGTACAAATTTTTTAATACTTTTTCTTTCTTAAACGAACCAGGGTTATCTTCGTTAAATTTTTCTTGAACAAAAACTTTGGCTAATTGCCTAGCTCTATCTGATCTAAAATTAAAAAAAATAACACTATCCCCATTATTAATTCTTGGCAGAGGCTTATTATCTTTATAGATTACATAGGGCCTAATAAATTCATCATTTTCTTCACGGTTATAGCTTTGAGTTATAGCTTCTTGCGGGCTTTTAGCCTTTAATCCTTTGCCAAGCACTAAGGCTTCATATGCCATTTTAGTTCTACTCCATTTCTTTTTTCTATCCATAGCATAAAATCTACCCATAATTGTAGCTATTCTTTCATTACCTGAAAGCTCACGCAATAAAGATTCAACTAATTTTAAAGCAGCGTACTTTGGCGAATCACGGCCGTCAGTAAATAAATGAATATTTGTATTGTTAATATTATTTGTTCTGGCCAGTTTTAATAAAGCTGATACATGATCCGGGTTGCTATGAGCGCTCATTCCGTTAGAAAGCATGCCCATTAAATGTAATTTTGATTTATTCTTTTTTACCCGTGAAATAGCTTCTGCGAAAGCGGCATTTTTAAAAAAAGTTCCATCCTTAATGCTATTATTAATTTTTACACTATCCTGCTCAACTATTCGGCCAGCTCCTATATTCATATGTCCGGCTTCACTATTCCCGTCTTGGTCATTGGGTAGCCCTACGTATCTGCCATGAGCATAAATTTGAGTTGAAGGATACTTCTTAACTACCCCGTCCATAAATGGAGTTTTAGCTAATGATATCGCATTTCCACTATTAGGGCTAGCTATCCCCCAACCGTCAAGGATAATAAGAATAAGGGGTAGGTTTTTGTTTGTTTGTCCTCTTTCTATCATTTGTTTTTAATTCAAATTAATTAAAAAATTTCTAATTATCTAATTTCTAATTCATCTAATAAAAGGTCAAATATTTAATTTTAAAATTAAAAAACACTCTTTGTTATTTGACATTATAAATTTTAAAATTTTATTAGAAATTAGGTTAATTAGGAATCAGAAATTTATTAAATCTTACTTTACAAAGTCTCTTATTCTGCCTTATTATTAAGTATAGAATTATTTATATATTTAACCCCTCCTCTATCTCCATCAACCGATTATACTTGGCCAATCTCTCGCCCCGCGATAATGAACCGGCTTTAATATATTCAGCGCCAATAGCCACTGCTAAATCAGCAATAAAATCATCACAAGTTTCTCCACTGCGATGGGCAACCATTATTTGATAATTATGCTTTTGGGCAAGCTTAACGCAATCTATGGTTTCAGTTAAGGTTCCTGCTTGGTTTGGCTTAATTACAATAGAATTAGCGACTTTTTCTTTTAGCCCTCGCCTTAAACGATCAACATTAGTAACGAATAAATCATCTCCGACTATTTTCATTTCTTCTCCCAGCTCCTTTGTTAATTCAAGCCAACCCGACCAATCGTCTTCGGCCAAACCGTCTTCTAATAATACTATTGGATATTTTCTAAACCATTCATAATAAAGGCCTGTTAAAGTATTACTGGTAAAATTAGCTTGATCTAATTTAAAAATATATTTTCCGTTTTTACTGTTAAAGAGTTCTGAAGAACCCACATCAATTCCTAATCCAATATCTTCTCCGGGTTTATAACCAGCGTTTATTGTAGCGGCCATAATGAACTCAATCGCCTGTATGCTAGAAACAATATTGGGAGCGTATCCGCCTTCATTACCGACGTCAGTATCAAAACCGGCCTTCTTTAATACCTGCCCTAAGACATGGAAAATTTCCGCACCCATCCTAACCATTTCTGACAATTTCATATTTTTCTTCAAGGGTATAATCATAAATTCTTGAAAATCTAGGTTAGTGTCTGCGTGCTTGCCTCCATTAAATATATTAAAGCAAGGGGTTGATACTTTATATTTATCTTTTTTGAATTTGTATAAAGAGGAGATATGTTCATATAGTTCTTTCTTTTGAAAAATTGAGCCTGCTCGAGCGCAGGCCAAAGATACAGATAAAATAGCATTTGCCCCTAATTTTTTCTTATTTTTTGTACCGTCTAATTTTATCATTAATTCATCAACTTTTTCCTGCTTAGTGGCGTCTATTCCTATTAATTTAGGGGCTATTTTAGTATTAACATTTTTAACCGCCTTTAATACTCCAAGGCCATTATATCGTTTTCTATCTCCATCCCGCAGCTCGTAAGCTTCGTAACTCCCGGTTGAGGCGCCTGAAGGAACGCTAGCTTTCGCGCTTATCCCGCTTTCAAGTATTATTTTAGTTTCAATCGTTGGATCTCCTCTAGAATCTAATATTTCTCTGGCAATGATTTGTTTAATTTTCATATGATTATAATTACTTTGAATTACGAAACGAAGTTTCGTAAACATAATCGCGAAGCGATTAAGAATATCTAATGAATAAGTCTAGGCGATGCAAAATCAACTTGGATTGTCCAAATTTGTTCATTAGCATGGGTGATTGTAATATT
>JBDRJA010000080.1:0-2643 GCA_043815345.1 Patescibacteria group bacterium
ACATTCATGACAGTGACATAGCAAGTCTTTTTATGGAGATCAACTCCAATGTAGGTTTTAGAATTAGACATGGGTTTATTTGAATTAATAATTAGCTATGCCTAATTTTAACACTTAATTAATTTATAGCATTATGAAGAATAAAAGGAAATTTTTAATATTTTCTCCGCACCCCGACGATCTTGATTTTGCCTGCTCCGGAACTTGCGCTAAATTAATTAGTGAAGGGAACGAAGTGGTATACTGCATTATTACTAATGGAGAAAAAGGAGGCAGGAAATTAAATCAATCAAAAAAAGAAATGATTGCTATCCGGGAGCAAGAGCAAAGAAATGCCGGGAAAGTGGTTGGAGTTAAAAAGGTTATTTTTTTAAGGCAAGCCGATGGAGATTTAGAACATACCAGGGAATTGCGTAAAAAAATTACTGAAATTATTAGAAAAGTAAAACCGAATATTGTTATTTCTTTTGACCCTTCAAATAATAGTTTTGATAATTTTTACCGTTATCACCGCGATCATCGCATAGCCGCCGAAGTAGTGTTTGACGCTATTTATCCGGCAGTTGGTTCAGAAGTCTTTTTCCCTGAACTAATGAAAAAAAATATTCTACCGCATAAAATTGATGAAGTCTGGTTTTATGCTCCGGAAAGGCCTAATTTTTTTATTAATATAACAAAAACTATTGATAAAAAAATAAAAGCGCTTAAGAAGCATAAAAGCCAGATAAAAAATATAATTGGGCTAGAAAAAAGAATACGCGATTGGGCTAAAGAAAATGGAAAAAAAAGAAGAATGCCGTATGCAGAAACATTTAGAAAAGTTATTTTATAAAGATGTTCTTGTTGACCAAGATTTAGATAAGTGCTAGTATAGAAATACAATTGAATATTATTTATTATGATAGCGGTGAGAGAACTGGCTCTATGACCCGCAAGCAACCCCCCTAAAATACCAAGGGGAAGGTGCTAATTCCAGCCCCTTATTCAGGGGGAAAGATAAAGGTCGATTTTTGTTTATAAAGTAATCTTTCCCTAATACGGGAAAGATTTTTTAATAATTAAAGAAATAGTTTATGATGTACAAATCAAAAGTTTATACAGTAGAAAGCGTTACTGCCGGACATCCGGATAAAGTCTGCGATCAAATTTCAGACGCCATCTTAGACAAATGTATAGAGCAGGACCCAAAAACTCGCGCAGGCATTGAAGCCTTTGGCAGTCATAATTTAATTGTCGTTGGCGGCGAGATAACTACTTTAGCTGAATTTGATCCAATAGAAATAGCTAATAAGGTTTATAGAGATATTGGCTATGATGAAAAAGAAACAAAAGTTATCGCCCAAATTGCCAGGCAATCGCCTGACATTGCCCAAGGAGTTGATACTGGCGGAGCCGGAGACCAGGGCATAATGTATGGTTATGCCTGCGATGAAACAGACGAGCTTCTGCCTAAAGGCATAGTATTGGTCCATAAATTAACCAAAGGTCTGGAAAAATTGCGACGCGAAGTAAAAACTCCCTGGCTTGGGCCTGATGGTAAAGCGCAAGTAACAGTTGAAGGAGATAAAGTAAAAAATATTTTAGTAAGCTGCCAGCATAGCGAAAATATTGCCCAGGAAGAAATAAAAGATTTTATTACCAGAGAATTAATATCTTCTTTAATTTCAGAAATTGGTGAAATAGAAATATTAGTAAATCCAACCGGTAAATTTACTTTAGGCGGATTTTCAGCCGATGCCGGGCTTACTGGCAGAAAAATTATGGTTGATACTTATGGCGGGCTAATTCCTCATGGTGGCGGCTGTTTTTCCGGCAAAGACCCGTCTAAGGTTGACCGTTCAGCCGCTTATATGGCTCGTTTTGTGGCTAAAAATTTAGTGGCCAATAACTTGGCGAAGGAATGTTTAGTTTCCGTTGCTTATGCTATTGGTCGCGCTGAACCTTTAATGATTGAGGCAACTGACGAAGAGGGTAAAAGCCTAGTCAGATTAGTTAAAGAAAAATTTGATTTTCGCCCCAGAGCGATAATTGAGCGCCTGAATCTACTTAAACCGATTTACAGCCAGACTGCTGCTTACGGGCATTTTGGTAAGGCTGGCCTTCCTTGGGAGGAAGTGATTAGTTTATAACATGGCTACTTGCTTAATAGATTGTAAGTAAAAAATAAGGTCGAGAGTTTTGTGGTTCTCGACCTTTTATAGTAGGCTAAAATTATATAATAGTCACTCTTGCCATAAGAATGATCGCTCCTTTTTTGGTGACTTTTCTGGTATTAAAAAAGTTCATTACGCGAGCTCGGTATCGTTGAGCAATTTTTAGCTCAGTTTTATCCTCGGTAATGAAAAAACACATTGAAGGTTTGCCATCTGCCCGAGGATCTGAATCCTTATAAAGCGGTTTAAAGGTTTAATACTTAAAAATAGTTGGTGAAAACTTTGTTTTCGTTGTAATATTAGTCATGTATTCATAACAAATTTAAATCAATTTGAATTTATGACTAACATCTCAAAAAAAACATTGTGTAGATTGCATCGGTAGCAAGATAATTAAATGGGGCAGGCAGAATAACAAACAAAGATATTTTTGTAAGGAGTGCGGAAAGTTATTCATTTGGAAAAATATTGGAGCCGGCAAAAATCAAAA
>JBDRJA010000081.1:0-3209 GCA_043815345.1 Patescibacteria group bacterium
TCATCATAGATAACTATTCTAACTCATGTACCATATTTTAGCTAAATTAACAGTAATTGCCAAATTTAATTCTGTTCAGGCTCATCTTGCATGAGAAATACAGGGCTTGTTCAGGCTCATCTTGCATGAGACAAGACTAAATATTGACAAAAGAATATTTTTATTATAGTATTAGACAAGAATAAGAAACTTTAATTAATAGAACTTACGCGTATGTTCTATTTTTATTTAAAAATATGGCAGAAAAACAAAACCTAAGTAAGGATAAAGACAATAAAGCCCCGGATAATGCAAAAGAAGAAAAAGGAGTCGAAAAGAAAAAAGAAAGAAACAAGGATGAAAAGTGTAAAATTCCAGACTTAAAATCTGGCATGACTGTTGTAGTTTATCAAAAAATTAAAGAGCTCAATATTAAGGGAGGAGAGAAGGAAAGGATACAGCATTTTGAGGGCTTAATTATTGCTACTAAACATGGTAAGGAGCCGAGCGCAACTATTACAGTTAGAAAAATCTCTAATGGAATTGGCGTTGAAAAAATATTTCCCCTCAGCTTGCCCACCATTACTAAAATTGAAATCAAAAGGCAAGCTAAAGTAAGGCGAGCTAAATTATACTTCTTAAAACGCGGACATAAAAAGAAACTTAAGGAAAAAAAGAAATCTTAATTCCCGCGTAGCGAAGCCTCACACGTAAATTAATGAATTTACGGAAGTGGTGGAATTAGTAGATTCACCCCGCCCCGAATTAGTATTAAGCGGATGTGGTGAAATTGGTAGACACGCAAGCTTGAGGGGCTTGTGGCCATTCCGGCCGTGGAGGTTCAAGTCCTCTCGTCCGCACATATGAGTAAGGACGCATAGCTCAGTTGGCTAGAGCACTTCGTTTACACCGAAGGGGTCCTAGGTTCGAGTCCTAGTGCGTCCACCGAAACCTGACGGTCCGATTTTTTGGAAGCCATTTCGTGAGCCTGTCCCGCAAATTTAAGTGAAACTAAAATTATGCGGAATTTACACAGAACCCATGTTTTGGCACCGAGGAGCCACCGAGGAGCTTCGCCTATCCGCCCCCGGAAGAAATCCTAGCGCATCAAAATACATATAAACACAGAAAGCGAGGATTGCAATCCTCGCTTTCTGTGTTTATAATAAAAATATGTATATAACAACCAACTCAGAAAAAAAAACCCTTGATTTTGCTAATAAATTTTCTAAAAAACTTAGGGGAGGGGAGATTATTGGTTTGATTGGGGAGCTAGGAGCAGGTAAAACTATTTTTACTAAAGGTTTAGCGTCTGGTTTAAACATTAAAAAAACTATCACCAGCCCAACTTTTGTTTTGATGAAAATATATGAAATTAAGAACAATGAATTAAGAATTAAGAATCTAGTCCATATAGACGCCTATCGGATTAAAAAAGCTGAAGAATTAATAGCCATTGGTGCCAAAGAATATTTCAACCGGCCTGATGTGGTAACTATAATTGAATGGGCCGATAGAATAAAAAAAATCTTACCAAAAAAGACAGAATATGTTAGGTTTAATAATCAAGGGGGCAATAAAAGATTAATTAATTTATAAACTCTATGAATATTTTTGCTAGACAAAGCAGGGTTGAAGATGAAGCCTTTCGACAAAAGAAAGAAGAAAATCCCGAAGAAGAGGAAAAAAAACAAATTGAAAAGGAAAAGAGAATAATGGAAAGAGCAAAAGAAATATTAAAGGGGCATGAATTAGTGAAAAGAATGAAAAATCCTTATTGGATTAAAAACATTATTACCAATAAAGGTCATGAAATGGCAAAAACTGTGAAAAAGAATTTAAAGCTTGCTATTGAATTGTTGAACGAAGAAACGGGCTTCGACGAAGAGTTGATTAGGAAAGTTTATGAACTTCTTGAGGAGGAATCTTTGGACAAAAAATAATTCTAAAACACAATAATTGAGCTAAACGCTTCTTTGGGGCGTTTTTTTATTAAAAAAATTTAATATCAATAAGCCTATTACTCCTCCTACTATCATTACATCAGCTAGATTGAAAACCGTAAAATATTTTAAATCTAAATAATCAACCACATAACCCAATCTTATTCTATCAAATAAATTACTAATAGCTCCGAGTATTATCAAAACTAATAAAATTGTTTGCCCATATTCTTTCCTTTTAAACACAGCAATTAAATAATATAATAGTAGAATAATAATTAGAATTATTAAAATATTTAGAAATATTCCCTTGAATGGTAAAGAAAAGGCAATATAATAATTCTTAACAAATTGCATTTGAAAAAAATCTCCTATTAATCTAATCGGTTGATTAAAAAAATTATTGATTGCCAAAAATTTAAAAAATCTATCAAAAATAACAAAAAAGATGATAATTAAAAAATATAATATCATCTTTTTTTTATCTGATAAAAACATATTTAATTCTAAATCTTAAATCCCTTGGCTTGGCCAGGGACAAGCCTACAATCTAAAATCAAAAAATTATACTAGCTACTTTGTAGTTTAGTCTTGCAATCAATGCAGGCACTGGCTACGGTTCTCGCTAACATTCTCTTTTTACCAATCGGCTGGCTGCAATATTTGCATATTCCGTAAGTACCATTTTCTATTCTTTTTAAAGTATTATTAATATCGCGCAAAGAAGTTTCTAATACTTTTTCTGTAGCTAAATTTGTTGAATATTCGCTTATTTCTTGCGCATTCTCATCTGATTTGTTTCCAAAATCAGGAAATTTTGCTCTTCGCTCATCGTTATTACCTTCTTCTTTGCTCGCAATATCTTCCAAATCTTCCAAAATTTGCTTCTTTCTGGCAATCAATTCCTCTTTAATTTTATTTATTGTTTTTTGATCTAGCTCATTATCAGATAAATTATTACTAGTTAAAACTTTCTTTTTAGTTTTATTCATATTTTTTTATTTATATTTCCAATACTTAACTGAGTATTCCGTTAATTCTCGCAAAATTATCTTAAAGGCTTGTTTTACACAAAGCTTCATAGGCTAACGTCCAGTGAAGAATTGGTTTTATTATTATATAATAAATATTTAACATTGGCAAGGCTATGTATTAGTCCACCTCATATTGGACACCAGACAATTATTAAGCAAATAATCCACAGGAGAGGTTAAATTAAGGCTCCAGTGAAATCTATCAGTATTGTACCATAATAACCAGTCTATTAATTTCTTGTTAAACTCATCA
>JBDRJA010000082.1:0-4460 GCA_043815345.1 Patescibacteria group bacterium
TCATCATAGATAACTATTCTAACTCATGTACCATATTTTAGCTAAATTAACAGTAATTGCCAAATTTAATTCTGTTCAGGCTCATCTTGCATGAGAAATACAGGGCTTGTTCAGGCTCATCTTGCATGAGACAAGACTAAAACTTGATTTGTTGTTAGGAAAAATGGTAAAGTAGGACCATGAAGAATAATTTTTCGTTTTAAATATGAGAACAGCCTTCAATACAGAAATTGCGCAATCTTACAAAAGTAATTCTCAAAAAATTAGGATATTATCTGAAAACTGGGTTGATAATGAAATTTTTTGTCCAAATTGCGGCTGTAATGTTGACTCTTATGAAAACGGCAAGCCAGTGGCTGATTTTTTTTGCCCAAATTGCAGCGAAGATTATGAATTGAAAAGCAAAAAAGATAGTATGGGCAAAAAAATTGTTGACGGGGCATATAGAACAATGATTGAAAGATTGCAAAGCGCAAATAATCCAAATTTTTTCTTTTTAAATTATAACGCGAGTAATTATGAAGTTTTAAATTTTGCTGTAATTCCAAAGCATTTTTTTGTTCCAGAAATTATTATAAAAAGAAATCAAGGAATAAAAGGTAGGCCTGATTATATAATGTGCAGCATAGATTTAGCGGGAATTCCTAAAAGCGGAAAAATATTTTATATTAAAAATAAGAAAATAGAAAGTAAAGAAAAAGTTTTAGAAAAATGGCGCAAGACTCTATTTTTAAGGGAATCTAATAAAATGGAATTAAAGGGGTGGATATTGGATATAATGAATTGTATTGACAAGCTGAATAAAAAAGATTTTTTCTTGGATGAAATTTATAATTTTGAGAATGAATTAAGTAAAAAACATCCCGATAATAAGCATATTAAAGATAAAGTCAGGCAACAGTTGCAATTTTTACGAGATAAGGGATATTTGGAATTTAAAGGAAAGGGAAAATATAGAGTATCCTAGAGTTGACAACATTTTTAAATCGATCAAGAATTAGTATATGACAACTAACAACATACAATCAAAAACATATACTTGTATGTATTGCAAAGAAATGAGCGAAGTAGTTGGTATTATTCAAACGGAACGGCATTATTATTCTTTTGATATAAGCACAAATCAATTGGAGGATTTTCATGGAGATCAAAGCGTTGAATCACAAGAGTTCTTTTGTTTAAATTGCAATAAAAAAATTAATAATTGAATATAAAATAGTTTATTGTAATTAGATAAAAATGAAATTAAAAAGATTTATTTTAAAACTCAATGAACTTAAAGAGAATTATGGTGATGACCTTGAAGTTATTATGGCTGATAATATTTCAGTTGTTAATCCTGTTTTTTCAGAAAAATATCCAAATAAGAAAAAGATAATTATTACGGACGTAGAATAAGTTGGATTATTTATGCCAATAATAAGATTCTATTTTTATTTTCACTATTTACTTTTATGTAAAATAGGATTGCCGGTACCAAAAGGTAAATAGAATATTTAGAACAATTAAATTTGATTGACTAGGAATTAGGGAAATGTAAATAAAAGAGCCCCAAGTTAATGGGGCTCTTTTCCGGGCAGGGCACGACATTAGCAGCGTTTACCGGTCCTAATGCGCTCGTTCTCTGTTGTTCTAGGATGTTTCTCGGCATATTTGCGTCTAACAAATCTGCCAGTAACGGAACTTCGAGAAGCGGGTCTAGTTTTTCTGCAAGACATCTGTTCATTGATTAGTTAATTAAAGTGCGATATAATCTAATTAACACTATGGAAGCGTTCGACTTTTTACATATTCAGTAGTCACGCTTGTTAAATAGACTGTAAGTTATCGCTTACAGTCTATTTTATTTATATTCTTATTAAATGTCAAGTATTCTTTCGGGGTTGATGTATTTTCTATCATATGTTATACTGTGTATAAGTATATAATAATTAAAAAAAAGTATGTTTTCTAAGAAAGTATTAGGTAAAAAAATTCAAAAATTGAGATTAGATTATAGTTTTAGCCAGAAAGAATTAGCTCAAAAAATTGGCATTTCTAGAGTGGCGCTTTCACAGTTAGAAATTGGGAAAAGAGGTTTAGATGCTTTAGAGCTAGTTAAATTGGCTCAAATTTTTAATATTGAACCAAGCTCGTTATTAAAAGATGAGGAGCCGGTTAAAGGTAAGACAAAAAAACAGGTTGATGTAAAAAAATTTAAATTTGATAAAAATAAATTAAAAAACGTTATTTTATATATTCTTGAAAAATGCGGCGGCAAGCCCAATGTCGGGGAGACCGTTTTATATAAGCTACTATATTTTATTGATTTTGATAGCTATGAAGTCAACGGTAGTCCGGTAACTGGCATGAACTATGTTAAACTGCAGTTTGGCCCAGTTCCCAGAGCTAAAGACTATAATCCGGTAGTAGATTTAATGATAAAAAACAATGAATTAAAACTCATAACTCAAGAACATCATGGCATGGTTCAAAAAAGATATATAGCGCTAAAAGAATCTGACAAAAATAATCTAACTGATAAAGATAAAAATATTATTAATGAAGTTATTTTAAAATATTCTGATATGAGCGCGCGAAGTATAGAAAATTTTGCGCATGGAGATGTACCTTGGAAACAAGCCGAGAATCAGGATATAATTGATTATAATTTAGTTTTTAATCGTATGCCACCGTACGCTCATAATGATTATGACGCGGAGTTCGTTCAAGCCGGGTCAACTAAGATTAACGAAGACTTAAAGCCTTTAACTCGCGAAGAATACGATTATTATGAGAAGTTATGAAGCAAGGAGAAATTTGGTGGGTCTGTTTTGATCCTAGTGTTGGCCATGAGTTTCAAAAGAAGAGACCCGCGATTATAGTGTCATCAAATAGCATAATTAAGTATTCAAATCTTATAACTGTAATACCAATAACAGGTAGTTTGAATAATTGTTTAGATGATGATATCAAAATATTAAAAGATAAAGATAACAAGCTTTATTCAGATTCTGTAATTAAAGTTTGTCATATTAGTACTTTTGATAAAGATAATAATCGTTTTATTAAAAAAATAGGTACTGTTGATGAATCTATGCTTGAACAGATTAAAAAGTATTTACAGAAACATTTTTCTATCTAACAATAAATTAACTTGTTAAATAATTTTTTATACGTAGAAAATCCGTGAAATCAAGTGAGAAACCCTGTGTTGAACTGGGCGATTGGATAACTATTGGCCAAGGAACAGGGGTGAGAGCCGTTGTGAGTGCTGTTCATGAAGATAATAAAATGGGAGATATTGAAGTGGTTTATTTAGACTACCAAAAGCGTGCTATTAATGAAGATGTTATTTGGAAAGATGATGCTTGGGAATTTAGAACTCAGGATCCTGGTGGTGGTTATGCTGATAAATATTCTCGCTTGAGTGAATATGTGGCAATTTTAAGATATGGACGTTATGGGGATAGGTGAGAATGAATAAAATACATTTATAATAAAAACCTCGTCAAACCATGGCGGTGTTTTTTTAATTTATGCTAAAATAGAAATATGGACAGAAATATAAGCAATTTATGTTATGAAAATATTAAATAAAATAATCCAAATAGTTATTCTAGGGGCGCTAATAGCAGGGCTAACATTTTATTTTAAGGATGATATAAAATTCAAAACAGATATATTAAGGCAGAGGTATTTACCATGCTCAAGGCCTATTGTTTACTCTCTTGGACAGCTTGACCCTCAATTCGGGATTAACCAAGAAGATTTATTAAAAGTTATTGATGAGGCAGTTGAGGTGTGGGAGGAGCCGATAGATAAAGATTTATTTTCTTATTCTACTGACGGTAGTTTAAAAATAAACCTGGTTTATGATTCGCGCCAGGAGACGACTAATAAATTGGATTCTTATGGAGATAGTATTAATAGTGGTATAGCTTCTTATGAAACATTAAAATTTAAATACGAGGCCGATATTAGAAATTATAATTTAAAGAAAGCTGAACTTGATAAAGAGATTAGTGTTTATAAGAAAAGGGAAGCCGCTTATGAAAGTAATGTCCAGGCCGTTAATAGCCGGGGCGGGGCAGAGCCTCAAGAATTTGCTATTTTAGAGCAAGAAAGAGAGGATTTAACTAAGTCGGTTGATACTATAAATAAGAAGCAGGAATCGCTTAATAAGATTTCGGACGACATTAACGCTTTAGTCATGGTTATTAATAAACAAATCCGCGAATCTAATTTAGATATTAAGGAATATAATACTTTTGGCGAGCAGGTATCCGGCGAATTTCAAGAAGGTGAATATGTAAGCGATGAGTCTGGCCAGCGCATTAATATTTATCAATTTGATGATTTTAATGCTCTAGTCTGGGTGCTAGCCCATGAGTTTGGGCATGCCTTAGGTTTTGAGCACGTAGATAATCCGGAAGCGATTATGTACCGCTTAAATATGAGCGGAAGCGCTAAATTAACCG
>JBDRJA010000083.1:0-2747 GCA_043815345.1 Patescibacteria group bacterium
CTTTTTATTGGATTTGTTGCTACTTTTACTCTTTTTTACTTTTGTGTTTTTGTTTTTTGGCATAATATTAGTATTAATTTTTGTTTTATTACTAATATTATATCATTAAATAATTATTTTGTTGTTATTCGTGCAACAAAGTCCCTAAAAAAGATAAATTCTCTCCTAAATTATACTTTGTTAGTAATTTTTTATATTTTAAATCTATTAATTTAATAAAATCATTAAAATCCTTTTTGATTCTTTTATTTACCTTATTGGATTTAACTAATGCGGGTTCGCTATTTCCAACAGCGTAACTATCTTGCGGCTTCCCAGACAAAAGCCAGTTTATATGATTTAATATATTGTACCGTTGTATTGTCTTTACTTCACCTTTAAAACCGGCTTTATCTAATAAAATTTTCAAAGTCTTGATAGAAAAATAAGATACATGCGGTTCACGAAAATAAAAACCGCGATAACCTTCAACTTCATAATAACTCAAAAGAATATCGTCAATATTCGGTAACTCTAAATATAAATAACCATCTGATTTTAAGTTTTTCGCTATAGCCTTTAAAAAACTTGCCGGATCATCTATATGCTCCAAAACTTGCAAGCAAGTAATTAAATCAAAAGGCCCTTCTTTTATAGACACTTCTTCTATCGGCTCAGAATATACTTTAAACCCTAGCCTTTTATTAATAAATGTTACATGTTCTTGATTTAATTCTAGCCCGACCCTAGTTTTTACTTTACCTTTTAGGGAATGTAAAAAATGTCCGGTAGCACAGCCAACATCAAGCACCTTAAAATTAGGCTTGATAATATGGCTAATTTCATCTACTATCGGCTGCTGAAATGGTAAATTTATATTAAAAATTTCTTCGGCATTGCTTTCTTTGTTTATAATTGGCCCATAGCTTTTGCGATATTCTTTACTGGCGTAATATTGTTTATTGTTATTTTCTATTGGATCTAAAAACACAAAGCCACAACTATCACATTGTAAAACATTGCGTTTTATATTATGACGCAGGGTATTGCGAATAATTTTTACGTCTTTTGATTGGCAGAGTTTACACTTCATATTTTAATAGGTTATCACTTTTTGAATAGAAGGTAAATCAATATCTTCTAGTATTCTAACGACTTGCCTTGTTGTCTCCCGCCCATTGTCATAAGGGTTTCTACACTCCTGAACTTTTTTAATAAATTCTTTATCAAAAATTGCTTTTTTAATAGCCTTAACTATCTCATCCTTGTTATAATCGACATCAATCACGTTAAACCCCCGCTCCCTTAATTGCTCACGAGTACCAATATTAACCGCTGGTAATTTTAAAGAAGGGGCTTCGTGGATTCCAGTGCTAGAATTACCAACCAAAACGTTAGCTACTTTTAGCAAACGAAAATAATCTTCATTAACTATATGAGCAAATATCATAATACCAGATTTCTTTAATTGTTCAACTATTCTTTTCCCGCCGGCGTCATTATTAGAGTAAATTGCTATTGCCTGGGCATTATACTTTTTAATGGCCTCTTTGAGAGCATTCATGCTGGTAGTAATTTGCTCCTCTACTTGGTCAACTTCCGAAGTTACTGGGTGTTGGGAAAAAACAATTAAATTCTTATTTTTGTCTAAGCCATATTTTTTAAATATTTCTTCTTTAGAAAAATATTCAATGCTCTTCATAGTGTCCAAGCTTGGACAGCCAACATTAAAAACATACTTTGGATCTTCTCCCATCTTTATAATACGTTCAACACTTTGCTTTGTGGCGGCAAAATGAATATGGGCAAATTTCGTTAAACCATGCCGAATCACCTCGTCAATCGTACCGCTCACTTCGCCTCCCTGAATATGTGCTACATGAATATTTAAATGCATGGCCGTAATCGCCGCGGCAAAATTGCAGCCAATGTCAAACCCTGTAAAAACAATATCCGGATTTAGTTTAGTAAAAATACCCGGCATTCCAGCCAAAGCTCGACTCATTCCTCTAACCATATTAGCGCCGTCATCTTGATCGTTTTTAGCAAATACCGGTAAAATTGCGTCTATCCTAAAGCCATCATCCTTCACCACCTTCTTTGTCTCGCCGAAATATTTTAGTAAATGCATACCGGTCACAAGTAGCTGCATCTCCAACTTCTGGCTTTTATTAACAGCCTTCATTATCGGCTTAAGTCGGCTATAATCAGCCCGCCGCTCACTCACGAATAAAATTTTTCTTTTTTTATTTTTTAATGTCTTCATATTTTAATTGTTTATCTTTATTAATATCTTGATCAGCAATTTTTCCTAAAATATTTTCATATTCAACTGCTTTTATTTCGCCTGTACCGGGACGCTTAACCCAAATATTTTCCTTACTAAATTTTTCTCCTTTTTTTATATCTTTTATAGTAACTACGCAAGCATAAGCAAAGTCAATAATTCCCTGTTCTTCTTTTAAAATATCCTTTTGGCCGCCCAAGGCCTCAAAAACCGCTTTACTGCCATTTATCAAATCTTTTAATTCATTCGGGTCAATAGACAGGGCAATGTCAGGCCCTGGCCAACTTTTATCTGAGGTAAAATGCTTTTCTAGAATACTAGCTCCCATTGCCACAGCCCCAAAACAGGTATAGTTGCCGAGTGAATGGTCGCTTAAACCGATTACAGCGTCTGGAAAAGCATTTTTTAAATCATTAAGTGCGCCTAATCGAACCTTATTATACGGTGTTGGATACATAGAAGTGCAATGAAGAACCGCAAA
>JBDRJA010000084.1:0-15954 GCA_043815345.1 Patescibacteria group bacterium
GAACATTCAAAATCAAATAATAATATCAATATTCACTGCTACGGGCAGGGTTGTAAGCTTGTTTTTACCGCCCTACCTGTAATAGTAAATAAATTTGAAAGAAATATCTCGTTTAAAAGAGGTATTGTTCTACAGTCTTAAATTATGAATTAAGATTTAAGAATTTAGAATGAGTTGTTTTTAAATCTTAAATTTTAAATTTTAAATTTTTTATTACCACCAAATTATTCTCTTCACTACCTGCCAATAAATATTCAGGATTGGATTACCAATGTATCTTAAAACTGGATTATCTATTTCCTGGAATAATACTTTTCCGAAAAAATTCTTAACCATTTCTTTATCTTTCACCTTACGTATTTCTTGAATTTCTTTTCTTGCTTTAAAAATTTTTAGCCAGCTATTTGGTTTTAAAAAATAATAATATACTTTTATCTTTGTTTTAAACCAGCCATTTATAATGGAAAAAAATAACATTCCTATATCCATTAAAACTAAAGCCGGTAATATTAATAAAATAGTAGCGCATTTGTAAAAAGTAAAGACCGCTAAATACCGGTTTCTCTCCATATAATACACCATTAATACACTGCGGGCAAAACTATATTTATGATAAACTATAGACTCTGGGGCTAACACTATTTTATAGCCGGCTAACTTTGTTTTCCAGCCGATATCCAGATCATCGTGATACATATAGAGTTCTTCATTATAGCCTTTAATTTTATCTAAAACTTCTTTTTTTATAATAAATGAGCATCCGCTAGGATATCCTTTAATTTCTGGATAACCTTCTATGTCTTTGTCCGGTTGCCTATAACCATCAGTAAAACCAAATCCTAAAAAATGAATGATATTACCTAAGCTATTTATTTTTTTCTCTTTTTCTTCTGATTTACTGCCTTTATATAATAATATCTTTGATTGCGCTATGCCAATTGATTTATCACTATCAATAGCTAAACACAATTCTTTAAGCCAATTTTTATCAAATTTAACATCCATATTAGCAATCACGACATATTCAAAACCATCTTTTATAGCGCGATTTAATCCGGCATTATTAGCGGCCGTATAATTCCCGTCTTGTCTGGGGATAATTACGGCTTCTGCAAATTGTTCACCTAAATACCTTCTTGATTCTTGGCTAGACGCATTATCAACGATATAAACTTGATATAATTCTTTTGGATAATTCTGTATCCTTAAACTATCCCTGCATTCAGCCAGAAATTTCTCCGCATAATCTTTGTAGTTTATTATTATTATAGCAACTTTTTTAGGCATATTTAAAAAGCATTTTATCACTTTAATTCTTCCTATTAAGTAGGATGGCAAATTGTGCTAATTAATTTTTATCTGCGTTAAGTTAATCTGTTTAATCTGTGTCGTCCGTGTTTAATCGAGATTAATGGAATACTGATTAAACTGATTTAGAATAATCTTATTTTAATGTTAGTAAGATTATGAAAACTAGAATAATGTAATATCTAAAAATATCAAAATTTCTGCTCTATAACCTAATCTTTCGCAAGGTTAGGTTTTCGCTTCACTTTTAATATTTAATTTAGTCCCTGCCCAAGTTATCGCCATTCCCACTAACCAAGCTAATTTTAAAAACCAATACTGCCAAACCGGATGCCATTTTTTAAAATATTTTAACATCGAATCGCGAAAATAAATTTGCTTTTTTAAACTTGAGATTTTTTCAAAACTTTGCCCCACATAATCCGTACATTTTGCCACTGGCGTATACCATATTTGTCCTCCTGTTTTTGCCGCTTGTTTGCAAAAATCAACCTCTTCAAACCAGATAAAATATCGCTCATCCAGAAGACCCTCACCCTGACCCTCACCCACTCCTGCTGTCGTGGGAGAGAGAACTGTTTTGACATCATCATCAATCAATCTCCCCTCTCCCGCAAGGGACGCAGTGGGAGAGGGGCTGGGGATGAGGGTTCGGCGAATCATAAAAAATGACCCTCGAATAGAATCTACTTTTTGTGCCCTACTATAATCAAAATCACTACGCAAATATTTATTTAAAATTCCTGGAAATATGTGCGGTAATTTTAAAATAATAGCTAACTGATCCCAGACAGTAGGAAATTGGCGCACAATTTTAATTGTCTCCCCTCTTTCACTCACTAATTGGCAAGTGGCTACTCGAGCCTGCTTATTATCTTTCATCCATTTTACTATTTTTTCCAAAGTATCGGGAAATACTTGCATATCTGGATTTAAAAGTAATATAAATTCACCTTTAGCCTTTTTTATAGCTTGATTATTAGCTTTGGCAAAACCCAAATTCTCTTTATTAACAATCAATTTAACCTGTGGAAATTCTTTTTTTACCATTTCAACAGATCCATCGCTTGAATTATTGTCTACTACGAATATTTCCAAATCCAAATTTCCCATACCAGCAAACAATGCCGCTAAGTTTTCTCTTAATTTGTTTCTCACATTCCAGGAAACTATGATAATTGATAAGCCCATATGTTTTACCCGTTTAAATCTGTATAAATCCCATGCTTAATTCTATTTATTCTAGTTGAATGATAATCATGAAAACGAACTAACCTTTTTACATCAAGGCTCTCGTTTCCAAAATTAATCAATAAAGCAATCTCTAATTTAGACGCCTTTAAATATGATATAACTTGTGCTCCAGATATGTCCGGCATTTCTCCAGTCACTGCCTTTAACTCAACTACTACTTTATCCGCTACTACTAAATCCAAATTATGTATACCAACAATAGTATTATTAAATATAATTTTAAATTCTTTCTCCTTATTAAAAACTAGTCCCCTAGCTTTAAGCGCTAAAAATAAAGCATTATGGTAAATTATTTCCTGATAATCAGCGCCTAACACTCTATGAACTTCCATGGATGCGTCTATTATTTTACTTGTTACATCCCAGTGTTTATATTTTTGCATGGGATTAAAACAGATTAAACAGATTTTTATAAATATTTATGATTTTTAATTTCATTAGGCATATACTCCTGCTTTTCTTTATAATCGTGATTTGGGCTATACTTATAGCCCTTACTATAACCTAAGTCCTTCATTAATTTAGTTGGAGCGTTCCTAATATGGAGCGGAACGCCTAAATTTCCATACTCTTTTATATCTTGAGCAGCCTGTTTATACGCCATATATAAATCATTAGATTTTTTGCATTTTGACATATAAACAACCACTTGAGCTAAAATTACATTACATTCAGGCATCCCAATAAAATGGCAAGCCTGGTAAGCGGCAACTGCCTGCTCTAAAGCCCGGGAATTTTCTAATCCTATATCTTCCGAGGCAAATCGTACTAAACGCCGGGCAATATATAACGGGTCCTCGCCAGCTTCTAACATACGCGCTAACCAATAAAGCGAGGCATTAGCGTCTGAACCACGCATGGATTTATGTAAAGCGGAAATAATATTATAATGCTCTTCCCCGTCTTTGTCATAGAGCAAATACGATTTCTGAAAAGCTTCTTTAATAATATCGATAGTTATTTTATCGCTTATTGAGCTGCTATATTCCAATACATTTAAAGCGGTTCTTGAGTCACCATTACTCATTTTGGCCAGTATTTTTATAGCTTTTTCGTCCATATTAATTTTTAAATCGCCCAGTCCCTTGTCTTTATCTTTCAGCGCTTTTTTAACAATTTCTTCAATATGCTCATTAGTTAATCTTTTTAATACAAAAACACGACATCGGGAAAGCAAAGCGCCTCGCACTTCAAAACTGGGATTTTCCGTAGTAGCACCGATTAAAGTGATAACTCCTTTTTCTACATGGGGAAGCAAAGCGTCCTGCTGAGCTTTATTCCAGCGATGAATTTCGTCTATAAATAATATAGACTCTTTATCTTCAATTTCATTTTCTCGAGCTTTTTTAATCACCTCTTTCAAGGCTCTTATTCCGCTAGTTACCGCGCTAAACTGCATAAACTCTGATTTAGTCATTTTAGCAATAATAAAAGCTAGCGTAGTTTTTCCGCTTCCTGGAGGGCCCCAAAAAATCATTGAAGGTAATTGATCAGACTCTATGGCCTGACGAAGCAATTTTCCTTTGCCGACAATCTCATCCTGCCCTAAAAAATCCTCTAATTTTTCTGGCCTTATCCGGTCAGCCAAGGGTGTTTTAGCCTTATCTTTATTCATGCTTTAACCTTACCAAAAAATCAAATATTATTCAAATAAAAAAAGACGCTAATTAAAGCATCTCCGATTTACAACATATAAGAAAATATTCTATTCTTCATTCTTCAATCTTAATTCTAAAATCACCCGTCTCCCCCAAACCTTCTTTTCCTGCTTGCATATTCCTCTAAAATTAAGTCCACATCTCTTTCCTCAAAATCCGGCCAATATTTTTGCATAAATAATAACTCACTATAAGCAGATTGCCAGAGTTGAAATCCAGATAATCTTTGTTCGCCCGAAGTACGCACTATTACATCAGGGTCGCCTAATTCACCATGATATAGATATTTTCTAATCATTCCTTCGTGCACCTGCTTTAGCTCAACCTTGTTTTTTATCATTTTTTTTACAGCATCTAAAATTTCTATTCGTCCCCCGTAATTAAGGCAAACGTTTAAAATTCCGTTATTATTTTGTTTAGTTTTATTTATTATTTCATAACAGCTTTCTGGCAAATCTCCCGGTAGCTCGTCAATTCTTCCGCTTATCAAAACTTGATAATTCTTTTTTTGAGCGATGATAATATCTTCATCAATTGCTTTTTTTATTAACTTCATTAAATAATTCACTTCTTCGCGCGATCGGTTCCAGTTCTCGGAAGAAAATAAAAAAATAGATAGTATTTTTACCCCTCGCAAAAAAAACCAACTCGGCGCCTCTCGAATTTTTTCGTATCCTCTTAGATGGCCTTCAAAAGTTGGTAAATTTCTTTCTTTTGCCCAACGGCGATTACCGTCTATGATAATGCCAATATGATTTGGTGCATTTTTTTTATTTTCTACCATAAAGAGTTAGCATAAAAAAACCTGTTAATGCCTAATAGAATTATCAAGGCAAGCTAGCATTAAAATTTTACATTTCGAGCTAATTTTTCTTCTATCTTCTTTACTACCTCATCAAGACTCCAATCTGATTTAACTAAATAATCTTTTACCCCGAAAATTACTGCTTGAGCTAAGCTTGCGGAATCGTTCAAATTTGAAAGAAGCATAACATTCGCATCTTTCCCCCATTTATCCTGGCGCAATTTTTCTAAAGTCTTAATTCCGTCTTGTTTGGGCATTACGATGTCTAATAATATTAAATCAGGATGTGCATTTAAAGCTTTTTGCAAAGCCACTTCTCCATCTTCTGCTTTTAATACCTCGTAGCCCTGGTCTCTTAGTTTGTCAGCAAGTACCGTTAAGGTAGCTACTTCATCCTCGGCAATTAAAATTATCTTTTTTTCTTTGTTCTTCATAATTATGAAATTAAATTATTATTAATTAATAAAGTAAAATAAAAAGTGCTGCCAACTCCTTCTTCTGAAATTGCTCCTATTTTACCCTTATGCACTTCTACGATACCTTTGGCAATAGCAAGCCCCAAACCTGTGCCTTCCTGCTCTTTATTTCTTGAGGCGCTTTTAAATTGCACATATTTATTAAATAAATTAGGTATCTGGCTGTTGGGAACGCCCTTGCCATTATCTATAACCGCTACAATCACAGAATCCTGTTCTTGGCTTAATTTTTGATCATTTCTTTTAAGCTGCCATTCTACCCCGGCCTCTTTCGCTTCAGTTAAGATATTTTTATCTTGAAGGTGCTTAAAAGCGGCTAAAGTAATTTTACCGCCTGGATCAGTAAATTTAATAGCATTTGAAATTAAATTATTCAATACCTGAGCTATTCTTGCTTTATCTATATTTAATTTTTCCGGTAAATCATCGCTTAGATTAATCATTAATTCTATTTTTTTATCATCAGCTACCGGTTTATAAAAAGCTGCTCTTTGGTTAATAATTTCATTAAGATTGCTCGGAGTTGGATCTATCTCAAACTTGCCTGACTCTAATTTAGCTACTCCCAAAAGATCATTAACTAAACCGAGCATGTTTGAAGAATTTCTATATATTTGGTCTAAATAATCAATCATCTTCTGCTTATCAACATCTTTTTTAGATTTTATATATTCTGCCATTTTATTAATTCCGTTTAAAGGTGAACGCAACTCATGCACAATCATGGAAGTAAAATCTTCTCTTATTCTTTCAACTTGTTTTTCATTGGTTATATCATGAAAAATTACTACCCCGCCCAATACTACATCGCTATCTTCTGTGCTCAACTTACTTTTAACCGGTGAAACAAAAATTTGATAATAGTGGCTGCCTATCATGACCTCGTTAATTTCAAGTACTTTATCAAGCTTAACACTTTCCTCTAATTTGCCTAGAATATCAAATTTGCCTTCAAGATTATCGATAAAATTAAAAATATTTACTACTCCTTTTTCTTCAATGCCTACTACTTTGCGTGCCGCCGGATTAGCAACTAAAATTCGAAAATCCTTATCGGTCATCACCACTCCTTCGGTAATGCTTTCTACCATAGCGTTAAGCTTTCTCTGTTCAGTTTCAATTACTTCATGTAATTGAGTTACCGCCCGAGAAGCTTGTTTAGTAATTTTATATAAAATAGTGGTTTCTTCTTCTTTGTATAATCCAGTTTTTGTATGTGAAACAGTTAAAACTCCTTCAACGCTGTCGCCGATCACTAAAGGAATATTAAAAAACGAACGAACCGGCGTATCCATCTCCTCAATTAAAATTGCACCGGATAAAATTTCTTCTATCTGGCTTTTCTTAAAGTCTCGATTCAAAAGAGCCGAAAGGGAATTAAGCATTCTGTCCCTAATATCATCAACAAATATTCTTGAAACTGATTCTTCTAAATGAACCTTAAATATAATCTTTTCCGGCTGCAAAAGCATATATGAAACAACCGCAAACTCTATAAATTGTTGAAGTGATCCGGTAATTATGTCAACAATTTTTTGAATATTTAATGAATAACCAATCCTGTCGCCCAGTTCTTTGAGAATAGCTAACTCGTACATTTTTCTCTGCATTTCCTTCTCCCTTTTTACTAAGCTTTTTTTATAACTTCTGCTTTGCCAAAAAGCAAAAAAACTTACCGCTACCGTGGCCGTAATAAACAATAATATAATAAGATAATTTTGTCTCATTTTCCTTTATTTTAATAAATACGAGATGGTTACAAAACTATTTTGTAACGAAATTTACCTGCCCGACGGCCTATGGCAGAAAGACTGACGGAGATATTATCAGCTAATACAAAAAAACCAGTCAAAAAATTTGGGGCCTAATAAAATTACAAAAAATTATTTAGAGCCAATTTATGACAAAGTATCGGCTAAAAATTTCAAAAAGGTAATAGAAATAGTTTCACAACAACCCCTATTACTTCATTAATTTCTGGGTTTCCCCCTGCGCTTTGACTAAAGTCTTTAAAGTCCAAATAAACATAATGAACCATACTAAAAAAATCGGGATAGCTAAATAAACTGATTTTATCTCGCAGTACATCATGGTAGTGGTTACGATTCCAAGGCTATACATGCCCACCAACATTGAATATACTAAAACTTTTGTAACTTGGCCTACTACTGACCCCTTTACTAGTTTATAAACGCCTTTTCCCTTTAAAAAAAGATAAATACTGCCGATAATTAAAACAGGCCAACCGATTACTAATATTATAGTTCTTAACATAGATAACATAATGTAAAATTAATTATTAATACTTTAAATAATTATTGACCTTTTGAGATATCGGGATATTTTTGAAAGATTGAGCCTAGGGCGTTCTTAACTATCTGCCCTGATAATTCAACATATCTGTCAACTAAAGTTTGCACAACCTTCTTTGGGTCTCCTTCAAAATTAGTTACCTTCCCATCATTGGTAACTTCTAGGCCAGGAACGCTCCTTGCTTTAAGAACTGATATATCCGGACCAAGGATTATCGCCTGTTTAGCGATAATTTCTGTAAGCATTGATTTATATTTTTCTTTGATGTCCATAAAATCCATAAAATTACATATTAAGTTTATAAATTAATTATTATTATACCATAAAAAATAATTTTCTGCATTGTCAATGCTTTTATATCTAGCTGATTTTTTTTCCTATACTAATTTCTAAATAAAATATTACCGGTTTTCATTTGCTTATAAATAACCACTAAAAACATGGAGCCGATAAAACAAGTTATGCTTACTATGATAAATAACGAAGTAAAACCAAATCGAAAAGCCAAAAACCCTCCTAGTAAAGCGGCGCCGGCACTTCCTAGGTCTGCTAAAGTCTGGTAAACTCCCCATTCAATTGCTTCATGCTTTTTATCTATATGACGAGTAAAAATTGCCATCCAGGACGGGAAAATAATGGCTGCTGATAAGCCATAAAAAAACTGCACTATATAAAGTTCAATTGGAGAACTAATAACTAAGTAAAATAAAGGCACAATACTAAAAATTACTGAACCAATAAACATAGCCCAAAAATCATCTTTTTTTCCCTTGCTCTTATCAATAATACTGGCAATCGGAATCTGGCCTAAACTTTTTGTTAATAAATACACTGCCGAAGCAATACCAATAACTTCTAAAGTTCCTCCCTTGATAGACTCTGTAATAAAAACTGCAAAAATCGGGGCAACTAAGCCAAGGCCACTAACAATTAATATATCGGAAATAGTTAAAAATCTAATTACTTTATTAATTTTTCTTAAATTAAAATAATTTTCCCAACTTTCTTTTTTAAAAAGCATACAAAAAATTTAATAAATAAAATCTATTAATTATTTGAAATTTTTACTAATTTTATTTTATTTATTGCTCCGCTCTTAATTTCAACATTGTTTTTACCAACCTTAAATTCCTTTGCTAAAAATTTTATTAATTCCTGGTTGGCCTTTCCTATATCAGGCTCTGCTGCTATATCCATTTTAAGGGTACCATCACTCATAAATTCTTTGACTTTATTTTTTTGAGAATTTGTCTTAACTTTTATTTTTAAATAAACCTCCCCTTCTTTTTTTAATTGTTCTTTATAACTTGCCAGCATATTATAAATGTTAATAATAAAAAATACTTTATATTAATTTATAATTTCTGCTCCATAAACATAATTGCGTTTGGAATTCCTCTTCCTGGACCAACCATATATTCATCATTATAAAATAGAGCAGATGAGCTGCCTCCATCTAAATTTAAAGCGTATTCCATCTTTAAGGTTTTCATAATATTGGCTAATTCAAGAATAGTGGCATTATGAGCAACTACTAAATAAATAGTATTTTCTTTATAAGCAAGCGCATTCCTCAAAGCTTTAACATTCTTTTGCTTATCATCAATATCCCATTCAATCAGCAAATTCATTCCTTCTTCAATTAGCCTGGGCTTATTTCCAATGGCCGCCTGTAATTTTACATTAAATTTACTTTCAAAATCACTAACACTTTTAAATTCACGGCTGTCTTTAAAATAATAAAATTTATTATTTTCATCAAAAGCTAATATCGGACCAGTAGTCCAATATTTAAGTTGGCTAGCATTAATTAATTCTTTTGTTAATGTATTATATACTGGGTAAAAATAATAATTTTTGGCCCCGCAATTATTATCAGAACAAAAATAAGTTCCGTTCATCCCGGCAAAGCCGTTACCTTGAATAATAAATTTCGCTAATGTCTGGGAACCAAAACTACCTAAACTAGAAGCGAGGTCAGGGTATGGAGCTATGGCTTTGGTAATAATCTTTAAGTTAGGGTTAGCTAGGTCGATGGTAATTATGTCCACCGTAAAATTACCGTCTATGGTAGATATTATTTTATGCTCATATTTAGAGTATTGATTTATCGATTCATTATATCCTGGCTTATGTACTTGGGCCAAATCCTCCTGGCTAATACCAAGAGAAAGCTCCCTCATAATTTTAAAAGCGTCATTCGGTCGGCCTAAGTAATACTTCTTTAAGTCCTTAGGATAAATATACCATGCTTCACCGTTTTTCTCAACCTGTAAAACTATTTTTCCAGATAAAATTTTGGCCAATCCAAGGTCCCCTGGTATTGGCATCCCGGCTTGAGCAATTCTTTGAAAATCTCTTTCTTTTATTCCTAAGCCTAGTTCTCGCATTATTTTAAAAGCGTCACTCGGACGCCCTAAATAATATCTTTTATTGTCCTCGGGATAAACATACCAGGCTTCGCCATTCTTCTCAACGTTAAGCAAAATCATCCCGGATAATTTTTGGCCAAGACTGACCGCCCTTACCCCTGTTTTTAAAAATACGAGCGACCAAATTATTATTAATACCACGATTATTATCTTTCTCATATTATAATCATACTAAATTTAGATGAATTCAGCAAATAAAAAAGTAATGATTTTGCCATTACTTTAATATAAAATCAAACCTTCTAGTTCCGTATAGACTCTTCGGGTATTCAATGGTAATTAAATTACTATAAATTACCATTAGCAATATTTACAATTTTAGGTGTTTTATGATAGATAAATAACATTTAACAATTTATAATTTCTGTTTTTTTGACATTTATATCTCGCATTTACTACAATGCCCGGCCCAGGGCTCTTTTTCTAATTCACTTTCAGAAATTCCTATTCCGCATTTTTCACATATGCCATAAGCTCCTTTGGCAATTTTTTCTAAAGCCATATCTATTTTTTCTAAAATTTTTTTATGGATTTCAAGTAATTTTTCTTCTAAAATATCTTCCGTCGCATCCTGGGCAATGTCTTCCGTACTTGGGTTATCCATTGGTTTTTCCGGTTTTTCATATTTTTTAATTTTAGCTTCCACCAGTTTCTTTTCCTCTTCTAATTTTTGTTTCATTTTTAACTTAAATTCGTTTGTCAACATAAAATTATAGTTAGTTTTATTAAATTAAACATTGTCGGGCTGCCCGGAATTGAACCGGGATTACAGACTCCTTCACCCCGCACCATGTTTTTGCATAATCCTTTCATACTGTCGGGACGACTGGATTTGAACCAGCGATCTCAGCGTCCCGAACGCTGCGCCCTAGCCACTAGGCCACGTCCCGTTTATTCTCATCTAAATTGCAAATTGAGTAATCTGGTGCAGGGCGGGGTCCGCGTAATAGCCTTTATACCACAGCCCGAAATATTAATATGTGGACCCAAGGAGATTCGAACTCCTTACCCCCGCAATGCGAATGCGATGCTCTACCAAATGAGCTATGGGCCCAAAATAGATAATAATCAATAACAAAATATTTGTTATTAATTATTAGACCTGTTGCTTAATAATTTATTACTGCAATTCCCATATTCCTGCCTGCCGGCAGGCAGGTCGACCAAATTTTCCATAAATTTTTTCAGCTTACCTTGCAGGTAAACCTCAAAAATTATATGGAAAATTTGTCTCAAAATCTGAAAATTTCGCAACATAACTTATTAAGCAACAGGTCTATTGAATATTCATTTTAACTGCACTAATTCAATATCTTTAATAATTACATCTTCAATCGGGTGATCATTTTCATTAGTTTTAACAGTTTCAATTTTATCTACAATATCCATACCCTCTAATACAAAACCAAAATTTGTGTGCTTGCCGTCTAAATGCGGGGTTGATTCAACAGTAACAATAAAAAATTGCGACCCGTTTGTATTTGGTCCGGCATTTGCCATAGCTAAGCTACCGCGGACTAGCGTATGTTTATTAATCTCATCTTGAAACTGATAGCCAGGCCCGCCCGTACCATCATCTCCCCAATTATCATCTTTGCTCAAAGGGTCCCCTCCCTGAATCATAAAATCTTTAATAACTCGATGAAACTTAGTATTATTATAAAACCCAGCCTTAGCTAAATTCATAAAATTATTTACTGTTATAGGTGATTCTTGCACATAAAATTTAACTTCAATGTCTCCAAAATTAGTTTTAATAATAGCTTGATTAAACTGTGAAACCAAATCTTCAAATTTAACTTGATTCTTCTCAGGGTCCTCTTGCTGTTCTTGAACCTGCTTATCAGAAGGATTATTTTTGCCAGTTGGTTTTACTTTTGGCGTTAAGCCTTCTTTTATATCGTTTACTCTACCTATGACATCCATTTCATCATATCCGCTTCCCATATTTTCTAATGCATTTTTTTCTGTTATTTTATCTTGATTGTTTGTCGTACATCCTGCGGCAAGCAACAATACAAAAATTAATAAGTATTTTCTCATATTTTTATTATGTATTAAATTATTTAATTGCTTTATTTAAAATATTGATAGCTATTTTATAATCATTTTCAACCATCTTCTTGCCTTCGGGCGTAATTTTCTTCCAACTCCTCATAAGTTTTTTCTTAAGCCATTTTGATCCTTCTTGAGTTTTATATCCGTGTACATTGAAAGCAAGAAAAAACATGTCAGCCAGTTCGGTAAAATGCGCCATAGCGTCAGCCGAAGCTAAAATTTTAGCTTCAACTGTATTTTTACTAATCTTAACACTGCCTCGATGGCTAGTAATGCATTCCTTGATATGATTTATTTTGCTTACAGGATAATTTAATCTAGATAATATCTTATCAGCCATTTTCGCGCTATGCAAATGATGATCTTTGTATAAATTAAAATCATTAACACCGGCATAATCATGAAGTAAAGCAGATAATTCAAGAACCTCAAAATCAACCTTTAGCTGGCCATTTGAATTAACTTTAAATTTTCTTCCCAGCTTTAAGCTATGTTCTACAACAGGTAAAATATGGTTATCAAAAACCGTACAGTCAAAAGCATTTTTCTCTGAATAGCAGGCTTCTTTAACTATTTCTCTAACTTCATTTCTTATCTTATTATAATCATATTTCATAATTTTTTTATCCACTCTATAAATATCTTCTTAATTTCATCTAAATGTTTCTTTTCAGTAAAAGTGTGAGGAGCATCTTTTATAATATGCAACTCCTTGGTGCCTGGTAATTTATTATATAATATTTTTTGATATTTAACAGGTATGCCGTCATCCTTGCTTCCGCAAATTAATAAAACCGGCATAATAAGTTTATTTACATTTTTTAGAAAATCATACTTAGATAAATCCTCCATTAATTTCCAGCTGTATTTCTTTATTAGTCCTGGCTTGGAAGTACTCTCTTGAAGATGATAACCTTTTTTCTTCCATTCTTCTAAATCTTTTTTAGTATAATTATCAAAAGATAATTTTCTCGAAATAAAAGTAGATATCGGAGCAAGGCCCTTTACTTTATGGGGATATTTTTCTGAATATAGAATTGAAGAGCCTCCACCCAAACTATGTCCAGCCAAAACAAATGGTTCAGTATACCAATTTTGCCCGCTAGACCATTTTATCACATCTTCTAAATCTTCGTAATAATTAGTTAATGTTGCCTTTTCTAATTCACCTTCGCTTTCACCTAGAGTATTAGTAGTGTCAAATCTAATAACTGAATAACCGTGATCTCTAAAAGCTTTAGCAAAGGCTTCTAGGTGTGGCTCCTCTTTACAGCCGCTTAAGCCATGCATAACAAAAGCTAATCCCTTTGCTTTCTTATTTTCTTCAACCAAGACAACAACTTTCTGCCCTTTCCTGTTTTTTATTTTACATTTTTTAATATTCATTCGCATATCATTCGCGGATTCGAATCATTTTATTTCACATAAAATTCTTTTTTCATCTTCTTATCGTCTTCGGTTCTTTTTTCCTCTATTACATTCTTAGCTTTCTTCCTTAATTCTTTTACATCAAACTTATCCAGCTCATTCGCCCGTTTCTCTAAATATTTTAAATTATTTAGTTTAGGATTTTCAATTATTTCAGAAAGCAATACGTCTAAAATCGCACCCATCTTCGGCCCTGGTTTTAAATTCATTTTAGAAATCATGTAATCTCCGTTAATTTTTAACTTCTTAACAGAAACTGGATCATTCTGCACTCGCTTAAACATGTATTCTAAATGCCTTAATTTATACGGTTTAGCTTTCGGTGTCCCAGACCCCAGCCGATCAGCGATTCTAACATTAATTAAGTCTTTTAAATTTTCTGTACCAACTTTAGAAATCAACCGACGAACAGAACTGGCCGTAACTTCATCAGTGTTATAATAGAACATGTGATAACGCACTAAATTTACTACTTTTTCTATATCATTATTTGCAAATTTAAGCCTTTTCATTATTTTATTAACCATTTTCGCGCTTACATATTCATGGTTATAAAAAGTAGCTACGCCTTTTCTAATAACCTTAGTTTTTGGTTTACCGATGTCATGAAGCCAAGAAGCTAATTTAACCCGCCAATCTTTTGAGGGGCAAAATTTTAACGACAGCATAGAATGTTTAAAAACTGTATAAATATGATGCCTGTCCTGTTTTACTTTCTCGCCGATTAACAGCTCTGGAATTATATATTGCAATAGTTTAGTGTTATATAAATTTATCGCACCTTCATGGGCTTTGTCAGACTCTAATAATTTAGTTAGTTCATCTCTAATTCTTTCATTGGCAATAAATTTTAATCCACCGGCAATTTTTTTTATCGCTCTTTCGGTTTTAGGCTCAATCGTGAACCCTAATTGAGACGCTAATCTAACCGCCCGTATCATCCTTAAAGCATCTTCTTTAAAACGATCAACTGGCTCACCTACTGCTCGGATAATTTTCTTCTCCAGATCTTTTTTACCGCCGAATAAATCAATAATAAATAAATCCTTTGTAATTTGTAATTTGTAATTTGTAATTTGTTTGGAAATTGGAATTTGTGATTTGGTACTCTTCATTACCAAAGAATTAACCGTAAAATCTCGCCTTGCTAAATCATTTTCTAGTTTATCTTCAAAAACCACCCTGTCTGGATGTCTCCTGTCGCTATATCCCTGTTCACTCCTATAAGTCGTAATTTCCACAATAGTGTTATAGACCGGTAACATAAAGCCGAAATTTCCTTTATTAAAATTCTTAATTTTTTCACTCAACAATCTTCTACCGGTTTCAGTTATGATTTGTATATAATAATTATCCCAATTAAAATTATTCTCAATCCATTCTAAATGCTCATTTAATCCTATTTTTTGAACTATCTTGCATCTGCCGCTATCTATTCCATCAATAAAATCAGCTTCCTTAATTATCTGATTCTCTAAATAAATTGCAGTCAAATTAAAATCATCCTGAATTATTTTTAAAATAGTATCCCTGATTTCAATATTTAAGAAACTTAATTCTTTTTTAGTAATTTTTGCGCTTTCCTCTATGTGCTGGCTGTCATTATATTTAGCTCTGCCAACGTCATGAAAATAACCAGCTATTTCAACAATATCTTTATTTATTTTATCAAAATCATTGGCTATTTCTAAAGCATTCTTTACAACATTACTCGCATGCCTAATGTCATGTGCTCTACATTTAATTTTATTTAAATATTTTTTGGCTATCGTAATAGCCTTATCTTTATCTTTATTGGTAACCTTAATATTCCTAGATAAAATGAGTAAATCAAATTTTGCCTGATTTTCTTTAGCTAAAGAGACTAACACAGTACCAAATTTATTTTCGCATTTCCCTTTAGGAAAAACCTTTAAAATCTCCTCTGGCCTTGCATTCGTAGTTACATCCCAATCTTTAGGCTCTAACCCCATTAGTAAATCTCGCACACATCCACCCACAATGTAAGCTTCATAACCCGCTTTTTCCAATTTTTCTAATATTTTTTCTATATAATTAGGTATTTTCATAACTAAACTAGGCTTTGTTGCACGAATAACAACAAAATAATTATTTAATGATATAATATTAGTAATAAAACAAAAATTAATACTAATATTATGCCAAAAAACAAAAACACAAAAGTAAAAAAGAGTAAAAGTAGCAACAAATCCAATAAAAAG
>JBDRJA010000085.1:0-30525 GCA_043815345.1 Patescibacteria group bacterium
TCAGTTGTTTGAACTAAATCAATATTTGTGTGAAAATTAAACTGTTTATTTTATAATTTAGCAATTTCAATATTCCAAGTCTTAGCTTTAATTCCGCTTTTTTCTAAGAATTCCTTAATTTTAGACCATCCTTTTTGTTCAATTATGAATGTATTATTTGAGACCTTGATATGTTTAAATAGATTTAATAGCCCTTTCCTTTCGTAGGAGTATTTACCTCTGTTTGATTTATCTATATATCCAAATAGGCTTTTCGAAATAATTGATCTTTCTGAATTATTCAAATTCTCTTTTTTGTAAGTTATTAATTTTGCCCTCATTATAATTCTAAGCAACGCAAAGTTTATAAACATTACGTAATATCTATTACGTAATAGGTATTCAGTAAAATATGCAATTCGAATTCAAAATAAGGGGAATGACAAAACAGAACAAGAAAGAACTTAGATTCAAATATCAAAGAGCTTTCAAGAAAAAAAATAAAGACATGCTAGAATTAATCTGTGCACTTTTCTTAGATTTGATTTATTTTTATTTTGACAATCCAAAAGAAAAGTTATACAAACTTTTCTTTCCCGTAATCATGGCTAACTGTATGGAAAAGGGATCTATCCATTCAGTTACTGAAGAATATAGGAATTCTAAAAATCTTTTTTCTTGGAGTTATACTTGTAGAACGCTCAAGGAACTTGATCCAGATATTGGATTAGAAATCAGCAAGATATTCAGAGAGATTCTGTTTAAAATTCTAAAAAACAATGGATTCAAAAATAAAGGTTATATCGTTGCAATCGATATAACTGCCAAACCATTTTATGGAAATAAAAATTTATTTATGGTTAAAGGTTGTAAGAGAAAAGCTGGAACAAATTATGCAATCCAATATTTAACTGCATCTATCGTCGAGGAAGGCGTAAGGTTTAATTTGCTTTGTTTTCCAATCCCGTCTTTATGTCCCTTCGAAAAAATGTTTAATGAATTTGTTAATGAAATCAGCAGATTTATTCCTTGTAAAATATTCTTTTTAGACAGAGGGTTTGGTAATAAAAAATATTCTAAAATCCTGAAGTTTCTTGGGCATGACTTTGTCATGCCAATCACAAAAAATCCAAAATTAAAAGAATTAGAACTTTCGATAAAGACACAATCAAATCCTTGGAAGGATGAATATGATATTATTAAGATGGATTACATCTTTAGTGAAAATAAACCTGAAGAATATCAAGTTGAAGTGAGGTTGGTTGTTATCAATGAAAATGGAAAGATATATTATTTCATAACAAATATAACTGGTCTTAGTATGGGAAATTATTATTCTCTTATTCAGACATACAAATATCGATTTGGGATTGAAACAAATTATAGAGTTGACAATATTTTTTCCCCATTTACATCCTCAATTTACGCCTCCACAAGATACTTGCTGATGCAAGTATCTTTAATTATGCAAGATTTGTGGACTTTAGTAAATTTTCTGACACATGATGAGAAATATAGACAACCCAGAGAAAAATTCAAGGGAAATTATTCTGCTATTGCTATTGCGAAAGCAAGGACTAAAGAGTTAGGTTTTATATGGAGGCCTGTGATTTCAGCTATACAATTTAAGAGACGTATTGAAAGAATTCTTACGTAATGTATGTTTAGTTTTAATAATGATTGTTCTAGCCCTTGCTCAAATAATCTGTCAGCAAGATTATATTTGGATGATTATCTCCTTTTTAGTTGAAAGAATAAGTGAGATGGTATGTTAAATTATCAGGGTTATGATTAATTCGTATTAGCAGATTTATGAGGATGGTTCAAACAACTGTGTTTACTACTTGAGAGTTAATATATAAAACAATTTTCCACCCCCAAGATTATTTCAATTTCTTTTTAGAAAAAAGAAACAAAAAAGCGGGCAATCTCTCTTATTTGTTGGTCGTCGGATCCACCTCCTCCCCCACCCTGAAAGAAAAATTAAAACTCACGAGGTCGCTTCTTGCTCCACTCGTGCCTTCCGCTTCGCTTCGGTCGGTCGGGTTGCACCCTCCCCACATAACAGCGATTTAAAGGGATTTTCTTGCAGAAAATCACCCAAATTTTTTTGTCAGCTCTGAAAAATCCTCCAGCCATATGGGTCGGATTTTTCGAGGACAAAAAAACTTCTTTAAATCGCGATGTTATGTGCAATATTAATCGAGAAAAAGTTTTTAGTGAAAAATACTGGATACCTATCAAAATATTTAATAAGTATCATTTTATAGTTTAATATATGAGTCACCAATCAAATCCTTTGTTTCATAAGAAAGAAGATATCGTACTTATGTTTTGTACAGATGTTCTTAAATTAAAATCACTTCATCTTGGATATTGGGAAAAAGAAGCTTTGACTATAGATAATTTAAAAAATGCTCAGAAAAGATACTCTTTACATCTTTTAAAATTTATTCCTAAAGAAGTAAAAAATATATTGGATATTGGTTGTGGCATAGGAGATAATGCGTTGCTCCTTGCAAAAGAAGGTTATAATGTTACTTGCATATCTCCTGAATTAAACCAAAAAAAAGTTTTCGGTAAAATAAATAATAAAAAAATAAAATTTTTTTCGAGCAAGATAGAAGATTTTGGTTCACATGAACAATTCGATCTGGCTTTAATGAGTGAGTCAAGTAATTATTTTGATAAAAATATTGCATTTCAAAAATGCAACAAATTAGTAAAAAAGGGAGGTCATATTTTATCTGCTTCTTTATTTAGAAAAACGGATACAAAAGTATATGAAGGTTTTCATATAGAGAATGAATGGATTAAAAGTGCTCAAAAGAATGGGTTTGAAGTTGTTAAGAGAGAAGACATAACAAAAGCTATTTTGCCTTCTTTAAAATTGGGGCATGTTCTTTCACATAATTATGTTATCCCGATAGCAAGACTAACTCATAAATATGTAATGAGAACAAGTCAATTAAGAGTTAAATTATTATCATTAATTTTCAAAAAACAAGTAAGAGAAATTAATGATTTTTTGTCAAAAGGATATTTAGTTGATATATTCAATCCCGAACTTTTTGAAAAAAAAGCAAGATATGTTATTTATTTGCTTAAAAAAGCAAAATGATTTTCAGCCCTTTATTGTCTTATTAGATGGCACTTCCTGCTTAATGTGAAAACTTTTTCTCTACGTCATACTTAACTCTACAAACTTTGTAGGGGTCGGTACGCATAATAGACTTAAAAGACTCCGGAATTTTCGAGATAGCTAAAATCGTAACTTTTGACTCCAATTTAATGTATAGCAAAGACTTACTTATCGAATTTGATAAAAACGTATTGGGCAAAGATATTAAAATAATTAAAACTCCTGATCATGTGCTTGAGCATCTTGCGCTACTGGTTAATTCGGAAAAAGGTAAAGTGGCTATCGCGGGCGATGTATTTTAGTGGCTTGATAATGAAGTGCAAGTAGTTGATATTAACCAAGAAGATCATTCACAAGTGAAGGGAGTGGATATGAAAACTTTAATTGAAAGTAGAAAAAAACTTTTAAAAATTTCTGATTATATAATACCTGGACATGGAAAAATGTTTAAAGTGGATATCCTTGACCAGTAATTCCTACACGAATTTTATCTATAACTTGATTTATAGATCATATATTTGCATTTCCACTATCTACATTTCCACATAGCCTTTTTTACATAATGTTTTATAAATCATTGCTTTCTTAATAAAAATGATAAATACAAAATAAAAAATTACGTTTAAAAACGTAATTTTTTATTATTTGAAATTTTCTATTGAGTTATTTTATGAATAATCAATCCTTTTCTTTTTTCCTTTATATCCCGTACCAGCTGGGATTAAACAGCCGATAATAACATTTTCTTTAAGACCGTCAAGGTAATCAATCTTGCCACTTACCGCCGCCTCTATTAAAACACGGGCTGTTTCTTGAAAAGAAGCGGCTGATAAAAAACTATCGGTAGTCAAAGAAGCCTTTGTTATTCCTAAAAGCAATCTTTCGGTTTTCGCTTGCTTAGAAGTCTTTTTGTTTGCCCGAGCCAAAACTGACTCTTCTATAATTTCACCTGGTAATAAATCAGTATTTCCTGACTCAATAATTAAATGCCTTGAAAACATCTGTCTAGCAATAATTTCAATATGCTTATCATTTAATGGCTGCCCTTGAGAAGAATAAACATACTGAATTTCTTTAATAATATATTTCTGAGCTTCTAAGCGGTTCCTTAACTTAAATAATTGCTGAAGGTCAAGGCTGCCTTCGGTTAATTGGTCTCCTTTTTTAATCTTATCTCCATCATTAGCTAAAATAGCTGTTCCCTTGGGGACAATATATTCTCTTATTTTTTCAATTTCGCCAACAATTTTAACATATTTAGATTCTATCTTAATAATTCCTCCTCTTTTAGCTTTTACTATCTTTGAGTTGATAGAAAATAAATAGCTTCCATTGCTTACCATTGCGCCATCTTTAACTAATATCTTTGGGGTTAAATCCAATTTAGCCTTTTTAGACTTATCTGATGATTTATTTGTCTTTATCCTATTTTCTTCCATTTTAACTTCATTAATTAATTCAGAAAAATAATATTTATCCGCATCTTCGGCTTTATAATTAATTTTTAATATTTTGGCCTGCGGATTGCTAACAATAACCTCTTTTCCCTTTTCGTCTTTAATAGTTTTTTGCCCAGATTCAATTTTAACTGTTCCGTCTACATCAGCAATTAAAGCTTTCCTTTTCGGAGGTCGGGTTTCAAAAATTTCCTCAACCCTAGGCAAGCCTTGAGTAATGTCTTCCTGCCCAGCTACACCGCCGGTATGAAAAGTTCTCATAGTAAGCTGGGTGCCGGGCTCGCCGATTGATTGAGCCGCTATGATGCCTACCGCCGTTCCTAAATTAACTAATTTATTATAGCCTAAATCATAGCCGTAACACTTACCGCAAATACCTCTTGAAAGGCGGCAGCTTAAAATTGATCTAATTACCACCTCTTCAATCTCTTTTTCTTTTATCTTATCTATTTCATCTTCAGATAATAGCTTACCTGCTTTTAATAAAATCTTACCTTTTTTATCTTTCAAATCCTTAGCTAAAAATCTCCCAACTATTCTCTTGAAAAAGTCTTCACCCATCTCTTTGCTCTCTTTTCTTGAAATAACAAATCCCTCATCATCTTTACAATCTTCTTCGGCTATGATTATGTCTTGCGCTACATCTACTAGCCGCCTTGTTAAGTAGCCGGCATTTGCTGTACGCAAAGCAGTGTCAGACAAACCCTTTCGAACTCCATGTGTAGAAATAAAATATTCCAATACTCCAAAACCCCGCTTAAAATTACCTTTTACCGGCAATTCAATAATTTCTCCGGAAGGAGAAGTAACCAACCCTTTCATTCCTAAAATTTGAGTTAATTGCGCCCAGCTGCCGCGTGCACCAGACTCAACCATAGAATATATCGGACTATCAACGGCAAGGCCAGCTTTGCAGATATCAGTTATTTTCTCTTTAGTATTAGTCCATAACTCAATAATCTTACTATACCTCTCACTTTCAGTGAGCAAGCCTCCGTCAAATTGGTCCTGAATTTCTTCAACTTTTAAATCTGCCTCCTTTACCAAATCATCTTTTTCGGCAAAACTTGGCAAATCATCCATGCCCCATGATAATCCGCTTTGGGTAATAAAACTAAAACTTTTATCTTTAAGTTCATCTAAAAACTTTACCGTTGGTTCTTCCCCGTAAAAACGCAAACAATCCTTAACTAAATTCTTAAGTTTGTCTTTGCCCACTTTCTCGTTAATAAAACGCAATCTTTTTGGTAAAATATCATTAAATATTACTCGACCAATTGTAGTCTCCACTAGCTCGCCTTCCCTAATTCTTATTCTAATAGGTTCATGAAGCAGTAGGTTTCCGCTTTCATAAGCGAATCTACCTTCCTCCTCGCTGGAAAAACATTTTAAATTCTTTTTGTCCGCTTTTTTTTCTCCCTGATTTTCAGAATTATTTTTCTCGCCATTAACTAAATAATTTTTATCATTTTTAGTAGTAATATAATACGCTCCCCAGACAATATCCTGATTAGGCGCCACTACCGGATCTCCGGTGGCTGGTTTAAGTAAATTATGAGATGACAACATAATATCCCGAGCCTCAGTTAATGCTTCGCTAGTTAAAGGCACATGCACGGCCATTTGGTCGCCATCAAAATCGGCATTAAAAGCGCTGCACACTAACGGGTGAATCTGGATTGCCCTACCTTCAATTAACATTGGCTTAAAAGCCTGAATACCAAGTCGGTGAAGAGTAGGAGCTCTATTTAAAAGCACGTACGTTCCGCTAACTATTTCCTCTAGTATATCCCATACTATATCATGTCCAGTTTCAATAAAACGGGAAGCGCTACGCACATTATGAACAACTCCATTTTTTATTAATTTACTAATAATATAAGGCTTAAATAATTCCAAGGCCATAATTTTGGGCAAACCACATTGATTTAATTTTAGTTTAGGATTAACCACAATTACGCTTCTGCCTGAATAGTCAGTACGCTTACCCAATAAATTTTGGCGGAAACGCCCTTGTTTTCCTTTTAATGAGTCTGCTAATGATTTAAGCATTCTCTTCTGCCCAGTAGAGGCAATAACAGTCTTAGAATGACGGGCTGAATTATCAATTAAGGCGTCTACTGCCTCTTGCAGCATCCTTTTCTCATTTCGACAAATAACCTCCGGCGCATTTAAATCTATTAGTTGCTTAAGACGATTATTCCTATTAATAACTCGCCGATATAAATCATTTAAATCGCTTGCTGCGAACCGACCGCCGTCTAAAGCTACCATAGGCCTTAAGTCTGGCGGTATGACAGGAATTACGTTCATAATCATCCACTCCGGCCTAATATCATTAATTTTTAAACTTTTATATAATTTTAATCTTTTTGTAATTTTCTCCTTTTTTGAATCAATGGCGTTCTCATATTCTCTTTCTAACTCTTCTATGGTTTTGTCAAAATCAATTCTTTCTAAAAGTCCTCTCACAGCTTCCGCCCCAATGCCAGCAGAAAAAATATGGCCGTACTTTAAGCTTAAATTCTGGTATACTCCTTCAGAAATAACCAACAAAGGCTTTAACTCTTTAAGCTCTTTTTGAGCTTGTTCTAGAGCGCTATTTAAATTCCCTAACTTTTCTTCTTTAACTGAAGACAACACATCTATTTCAGATAAGATTTTCTCATTAATACTTTCTTTTTTTCCTCCTTCTTGTAATAATTTTCCTTTCTTGTTTTTGATTTCATTTACTTGCCTATTAAATTCACTATCAATAGATTTCTTTTTAGACTTATATTCTCCTTTTATTTGCTCAATAGTGGCATTTTTTAAATCTTCATCTACATCTGTTATAATAAAGCTAGCGAAATAAATTACTCTTTCCAAAGATTGCATAGATAAATCTAGAATTAAACCGATTTTAGATGAAATTCCTCGTAAAAACCAAATATGTGCGCAAGGAGATTGCAGGCTAATATGGCCCATTCTCTCACGACGGACAATGCTGCGAGTTACCTCTACGCCGCACTTATCGCATACTATCCCTTTATAGCGAATTTTCTTATATTTGCCGCAGTAACATTCCCAATCTTTCGAAGGGCCAAAAATTTTTTCACAAAAAAGACCATCCTTTTCAGGTTTTTGCGTCCGATAATTTATGGTTTCAGGCCTTATTACTTCACCATATGACCATGCCAAAATTACTTCTGGTGAGGCTAATTTTAATTTTATTGCATCAAAATCAGTTGTCTTAATTGGGTTTAACATAAGTTATGTTTTTATATTGATATATTGTTATAAGGTTAACTTTCATTAATTTAATACTAAGGGTATTCCGGCCATATAGCCATATGACCGTATTATTCTTCTACTTCTTGCCCAAGGTCCTGATCGCTATCTTTATTAATATTATCTCCTTTGTCTTTATTGTTCCCCTTTGCATCTCCCTTGTCCTGTCCTTCGCTAAGCAATTCCACGTCAAGGCCTAGTCCTTTTAATTCCCGAACTAAAACATTAAATGACTCAGGAACGTTTAATTTTCTTATTTTCTCTCCTTTAATTATTGATTCATAAGCCTTGCTTCTGCCCGGCACATCATCAGATTTAATAGTTAAAACCTCCTGTAAAGTATGGGCTGCTCCATAACCCTCAAGCGCCCAAACTTCCATTTCTCCAAAACGTTGTCCGCCAAATTGAGCCTTTCCCCCTAGTGGCTGTTGTGTAATTAATGAATATGGCCCAATTGACCTCTGGTGGACTTTATCTTCAACCATATGGTTTAGTTTTAATATGTAATTATATCCAACAGCAATCTTATTGTCATAAGGCTGACCGGTTTTCCCATTGTATAACGTAACTTTTCCTCCTTTGGGTATGCCGGCTTTATTTAGCTCTTTCGTGATTCTCTCCTCGCTAATGCCGTTTAAGGCCGGAGTAGCTACTTTATATCCAAGTTTTTTGGCAGCAAAGCCCAAATGAGTCTCTAGAAGCTGGCCTAAATTCATACGAGAAATAACGCCAAGCGGAGACAAAATAATATCAATCGGAGTACCGTCTTTAAGGTAAGGCATATCTTCGTCTGGCACTACTATAGAAACAACTCCTTTATTGCCATGGCGACCAGCTAATTTATCACCGACTTGCACCTTTCTTAAATTAGCGACCGATATTTGAATTGATTTTAACACGCCAGCAGACAATTTATCACCCTCTTCTCTTGAAAATACTTTTACTTCAACAACTTTACCATGTTCACCATGCTCCAAATAAAGAGATGAATCCCGAACGTCTTTAGCCTTTTCGCCGAAAATGGCACGTAATAACCTTTCTTCAGCCGATAATTCTGTTTCTCCTTTCGGAGTAATTTTACCCACCAAAATATCTCCTGAAGAAACTTCAGCGCCAATCCGGACAATCCCCTCGTCGTTAAGATTCTTCAATTTCTCTTCACTTATATTAGGAATATCATTAGTTACTATCTCTGGTCCTAATTTCGTGTCTCTTACATCAATAACATAATTTTCTATATGAATTGAAGAATAAACATCTTCCCTGACTAACCTTTCGGAAATAATAATAGCATCTTCATAATTAAAACCCTCCCAGGACATAAAAGCGACTAAAACATTTTTTCCCAAAGCTAATTCACCGTTATCAATGGCCGGCCCATCAGATAAAATTTGCCCTTTCTTTATTTTATCTCCTACTTCAATTGTTGGGTGCTGATTGATACAAGTTGAGGAATTTGAACGTAAAAATTTAATTAATTGATATATCTTTGATTGGCCTTTTTTGTTTTTTATCTCAATAAAAGACGCATCAACTTTTACTACTTGGCCGTCTTCTTCGGCTATTAAAGTATGGCCTGAATCACGAGCCGCTCGCTCTTCAATTCCAGTGCCTACAATTGGACTTTCGTTAACAACTAAAGGCACTGCTTGACGTTGCATATTTGTCCCCATTAAAGCGCGCTGTCCATCATCATGCTCCATAAAAGGCACTAATGAAGTAGCAATAGAGATAATCTGGTTAGCGGCTATTCCGAAAAAATCAACCTTAGTTACTTCTACTGTGGCTGGCAGTCCATATTTTCTAACCTCGCATTTATCTACTAAAAAATATCCACTATCACTATCTATTGGAGTCGTAGCGGCGGTTGTGATATATTTTTCTTCTTCAAAGGCGTCTAAATAAACAACCTTTTGAGTAACAAAAGGCTTAATGGGGATTAGTATTCTATGATCAAAATTATCTTTTATCTCACTAGCAATTTTACTATCTATCTTCTCTCCGGCTCTTATAATAACATTGCCCTTGTTTGAATCATTAATTTTAGAATATAAAATTCCATTGTTCTTTTTTTCTTCTATACTGTCTAATCCGTCATTGTTTTTTATTTCATGTATATCGATACGAACAATTTTACCAACAAGTTCTTCTGAATTGCTTCTAACATCATGTAAAACTTGCCTATATGGAGCTTCTAAAAATCCATATTTATTTAGCTTTGCATAACTTGCTAAATGTCCGACCAGGCCAATATTAGGGCCTTCAGGCGTAGCAATTGGGCAAATACGTCCATAATGAGTAATGTGCACATCTCTTACATCAAAACCTGCCCTCTCGCGAGTCAAACCGCCCGGACCCATAGCTGAAAGCCTTCTTTTATGCTCTAGTTCAGCTAAGGGATTTGTTTGGTCCATAAATTGAGAAAGCTGGGATGACATAAAAAATTCCTTTACTACACTAATTACCGGCCTAGCATTTACTAATTTATTAGGTGTTTGAGTAGTTATGTCCGCCGTACTCATCCTGTCTTTAATAATTCTTTCCATACGGGCCAGACCCACTCTAAATCTATTTTGAATTAATTCTCCTATTGCCCGAACTCTCCGATTGCCAAGGTGGTCAATGTCATCCTCTTGCTCCTGGGTTATGTTTAATCTAATTACCTCTCGAATTACGGCAAATAAATCTTCTTTCCTTAATATTCTATTTTCCTTATTATTAGGAACATCAAAGCCAAATTTTCTATTTAATTTATAGCGGCCTACCCGGCCAAAATCATAACGATCAAATCTAAAAAACATTGAATAAATTAATTGTCTAGCATTATCAGTCGCCGCCAAATCACCAGGCCTGATCCTCTTATACACTTCGTTCAACCCCTCTGCTTCGTTCTTGGCCGCATCCTTTAAAATAGTAGCATCAATATAGCTTATCTCCCCTTCTTTTTTCCTATCGCTAGAAACTATGTCAATATCTTTAAATAAACTTCTAATTTCCTCATCGCTTTCATATCCAAAGGCCCGCAACAATGAAGTAATTGCTACTTTTCTTTTTCTATCAATCCTTACCCATATAACTTTATTGCTATCAGTTTCAATTTCAAGCCAGGCGCCACGATTAGGAATAATTTTTGCTCCATAATACTTCTTTTCTTTAATATATCCAGAAGTAAAAATAACTCCCGCGCTTCTAATAAGCTGAGAAACAACAACTCTTTCAATGCCATTAACAATAAAAGTTCCATTATTTGTCATTAAAGGAAATTCTCCTAAAAACACCTCTTGTCTAATTTCTTCTTTAGTCCTTTTATTATATAACCGCGCTTTGACTCTAAGAGATGCCTCGTAAGTGATATTCTTAGCCTTGCTTTCAAGTTCGTTAAATTTAGGATCATCAAGATAATAATCATCAAAATACAATTCTAAATCTCTTCCAATAAAATCTGTTATTGGAGAAATTTCGTCAAATAATTCAGCCAATCCTTCCTTTAAAAACCAATTATATGAATCCTTTTGTATTTCAATTAAATCAGGCAAAGGCATCACTTCATGTGATTCAGTAAAATTTTTTCTTGTTTGCTTGTTATTATTAATATCTGTCATATTTTATGGGTCTGTTGCCTAATGCGCTTCTATGATATATTTTTCAAAATTTACCGAAATCTGAAAAATATAGCCAAATTTGACATTGGGCGATAGTCCCTTTTTCAAACAAAAAATCTCAATACCTTTCGGCATGAGTTAAAATTAATCTATTTAATTTAACCAAGTAAAAAATTAATCACTTTTAGAAACTTTCCCTACTGTTTGTGGCAGCAGGCAATGTCTAAAAATTAAAAAAGCACAGGGATTATATTTTAAAATATATTTAAAAAAACAAAAAAACGGCTTTACAGCGTACATCTACCGCAATTTTTTCCGTTTTATTTCATAACTAAATTATTTTCTTAAATTTGATTAATCAGTTCTCTAAAATTAAGCCGACTAACTGTTGTCCTATACTAACAATAATTTATAAATTTGTCAAGGAATTTTAGCAAATTTTTAAAAATTTAGCAAATTTTTAAAAATTTTTATTTAACATAAGGTAAAATAATACTATTAATTTCTTACCCTAAACGTATTATTTTCTAGTTATCCACAAGATGTTTCTTGAAACGTATAACATATTTTACAAATCTCAATTTATAGCACTTCTTTAATATCATTTTATTATATGCTCCGACCACATCATATCATTATTCATAAATATTTTTTTCTAATTATTCTTCATTCTTTAATCTCAATTCCAACTCATTCCTTGCCATAACTCTGTCGTCCCATTCTATTTTCTCACCATTAGCTACGCATATTGCCTGTTCACTCCCTTTGCCGGTTATTAAAACCATATCTCCTTGTTTAGCTAGGGATAAAGCTTTTTTAATTGCTTCCCCGCGATCTAAAATTTTAAAAAGACTGTTATTAATTTTCTTTTCTTTATTATCCACACCCTGAGATACTTGTTCAATAATGGTTTGGGGGTCATCATCGTAAGGATCTTCATTGGTAACTATAACATAATCTGCTTTTTCACCAGCTAGCTTGCCTAGCTTAGGGCGGCGAGCTATATCACGTCCCCCGCCGGTTGAACCCAATACATGAATAACATTATTATGTGGAATTAGTTTAATTATTTCATATAGCTTTTCTAAGGCTCTAGGCTCAAAAGCATAATCAATAATTACTGTAAAATCCTGGCCTTGGTCTATTTTTTCAAGCCTTCCTGGAACACCTTTAATTTCCTCCAGTCCTTTTTTAATTTCATCAATTCCTAATCTTTGTGAAATACCAAGACATACTGCATTCATCGCATTTGTAGCATTAAAATCACCTAATAATTGTAAGTTAATTTTTTTATTTCTAATTTTAAAACTTGTTCCTTCTTTACTAATGTTAATCTCCTGGTAGTCGATTATCAAAACATCTTTTAGCTCTTTTTTATAATCCAGGTCTCTTGTATAAATAATTTTTTCTTCACTCCAAAAATCTAAAAAATAATCAGCGTGTTCATCGTCTCCGTTAACAATAGCAGTTTTTTTGACTCTGTTTAAATCTATTTTTTTAATGCCGCTAAGCTTATTTGCTACTTGCTTTTGTTCATTTATATATTTTACTTTGCACCTCTTGAGATGCTCAAATAATTTTCCTTTGGTTTTTTTATAATTCTCAAAACTTCCATGTGATTCTATGTGCTCTGAGTAAAGACCGGTAAATACTAAAATGTCATAATTTATAAATCTATGCCTAAACTGCCTAATTCCTTCGGAAGTCGTTTCTATGATTGCGTATTGGCATCTGTTACGCAGCATATTACGTAGCACTCGCTGGGTAAAAAATCTTCCTACCATAGTCATCTTTTTATCATTCAGCCATTCACGCTTGCCATTATTAAACATTGCCGTTGAAGTGTAGCCCACTTTAAAACCTGCCTTTTCCAGCATTTTAGCCATTAAATAGACACTAGTAGTTTTGCCAGTAGTGCCAGTGACACCGATTACGATTAATTTCTCGCTTGGCCAGCCATATACAAAAGCAGAAAACCAGCTTAATAGAAAATGGTAGGCCGGCTGTAAAGCTTTAAATAATTTCTTTGGCATTAAGCGTTTTATTTTATTTAGTAATTCTTCCATAATAACATATTACTAATTAATGTCCCTATAGTTATATTATTCTCTTAATCTTCCTAATAAACTTATAAATAAAGTACCATCCATTTTCAAAAACCAAATCAAACGCTCCTGGATATTCTTTTGATTCTCCGCCAAAACCATTTTTAAACCTAGTCACGCCTGGCCATTTTTTTTCATCAATACCATAAAAATCATAATATTTATATCCTAAACTCTTAGCAAGCTTTATACTATGCCACTGCAGTAAAAAAGGTGCCATTACATTACGATACTCATCAGAAGAAGCGCCGTGTAAATAAGTTACCGTATTACCAAACAGAGTTACAATATTACCGGCAATTATTTTATTATTGTACTGTGCTACTACTAATTTTACATACTTTTTGTCAACTTCCAACATTTTCTTATAATACGCCTTGCTATGCAACCTAAAATTATCTCTTTTTACTGTTTGCTCCATTAATTTCCAAAATTCTTCAAATTTAGACGCAATATTTTGCGTTTCTACAATTTTAACACCTTTTTTTTCAGCCAATCTAATATTATACCTTGTCTTCTGGTGCATATTTTTTAAAAGTTCATCTTCAGACTTGCTTAAATCTAATATTAAAGTTTTACTCGGTTGAACATCAATGGTCTTTACGATTTTCGATTTCAGATTTTCGATTTGCGATTGAGATTCAAATCGTAAAAATATCACTTTTTCATCTCTGGCTATCTTTTTAATTTCATCAAACAAAAAATCGGCAATCGGCAATCGAAAATCGGCAATCACCACTGGGCCACGCGGACAATAAAAATAACTCTTGCCAGCCAGCAAAGGCGTCTTAACTAAAGTTGCCGCGGCCACTAGCTGTCCATTATTTTCCACTCCCAGCCTAATTACTTTACAGCCCATTTTTTCTTGAAACTCTCCCCACTGCCAAGACTGTAGAAATTGACTGTATTCTTGAGAGCTAATAAATTTATCTAAATGCTCTTTATTTTTTATATTTACAATTTGCATTAGCTATATTTACAGAATAAAAATTATAAAATATAATATAATTAAGTACCAGAAATCCAAAAAGAAAGGAGGTGATGCTTTATGACAAGATTTAACTTTTCCAACAAGACAAGGTAGAACTGGTAACGCAGATGAAAATCCTTTTATCTAGGGGCTCGTGACCAAAGCCTTAACCTGGATAAAAGGTACCTAATATTTGTGTATGATTTGCTTAAAAAACAAGCAAAAAAGTATATCCAATTATTAGGTCTTTTTTTATTTAATATCTTCCTGGATATCTTCTTTTTCTTCAGCAATATGTACAGCCATTTTCTTGATAAAATCTTCTATTTCTTTTTTGTCCACCTTCTCTCCAGTTCTCCATTTTTCCTGCTCCATGAATAAATATTTTAAATTCGAATCTTCTTTTATTGTTTTGGCTAACTCTCTAGTATAATCCTTAGAGCCGAAGTCCACTTTATCGTTCAGGATATTTATTTTTTCAATACATTTTACAACGAATTCTAAAAATTGATTAAAACTCTTAAAATTCTCCCCTATTCCTTTATTATTATAGGACCTAAATTTCTCTTCAAGAAACTCAAGTATTTCAGGGCAATATTTTTTAGTTCTCTTAATTCCCCTTGTCCAAGCATCAGGATCACTTTCAAAATTAGATATTTCACTTTCTTTTGCTAGATCCTCTTTTGCTCCTAACGATTTAATTGCAAATCTCTTGTCGTACTCACCCTGCCTTAAATGGCCAAGTTCATGGATAGTAATTACAAAAGACAAAAGAATATCACCTGCTGGATAATACACTTTTAGCTCCTTTTTAGCGAAATCGGAATGACCCGATCCCTGCATTTCAACCGGCCATTCAATGCCTTCTCTCCTAAGTGATTGAAAATGTTCTTTATTTCTCTCTAAGATCACTGAATTTTCATTAAGCGCAATAATATTCTCCTCTGGCAATTTATATCTCTCTTCTTTTAATCTTTCAATATTAATTTTCTCATTCATAATTCTTAAATCTTAATTCTAAATTCAACAATCGCAAATCAGTCATAAATAATTGAACATCTTAATCCAACCCAACAATTTAACAATATAACAATTTAACAATTAAATAATATAGTAATTTAGCAATCCTAATTCTAAAATATCGTTCTTCATTCTAAAATCTTAAATCTCAATTCACTTCCCCAACTTCTTTAATGCCTCTCTAATCCTTTCCCCACTGTCCTTTACTTTACTTTCCACCTCTCGCAGAGCCTCCCGCGCTTGCTGCATAGAATAACCTAAGGCCATTAAGGCGTCTATCTCATCTCCGCTCGCCCCACTTCCTGCCAGTTTTGAGCCTGCTGTAGGAGCCATTTCGCCAACTTTACTTCGTAACTCCAAGACTACTCTTTCAGCAGTCTTTTTTCCAATCCCCGACACCTTGGTTAATAGCCCTGAATCACCGCGCGATATTGAATCTTTTATATCTTCAACGCTTGCAATTGCCAACACTCCTAAAGCGCCTTTGGGCCCGATGCCTGATATTGAAATAAGTAATTCAAATATCTCCAAGTCTTCCATTGATTTAAATCCGTATAAATCCAAAGCGTCCTCTCGTACATGTTGGTGAGTGTATATTTCTAATTCCCGGCCAACTTTTAATTCCGAGTGCATAGTTGAATTAATGAATACCTGGTAACCAATATTATTAACTTCCACAATAATAAAAACTCGGCCCTTATTTAATATTTTTCCTTTTAAATATGAAATCATAGTACTAAATTAATAATAGCAGGTAACTATCTTAAAAATCCCAGATGCCTCAAATGTCCAAATTAATCCTATTTAATAACTCTTCTTATTACACTATACTCCGGTACTTCCTTATCCACTTCTATTAAAACCACATCTCCGCCAGCTCCACCATGTGCTTCATTTATTATTTCTCCAGTTTTTGCATGTCTCATTTCTTTTATCTTCATTTTAATTATATCATAATCTGGTCTTAAAATCTCAATTCTATCTCCCGCCTTCATCGTATTATGCACCTTTACACACACCTTATTTGTAGATTTGCATATCATTTGTAGATTTAAATGCATAGCCTGCCCGCAAAACTCCCACTTAGGAATATTATGGGAATTTTTTAAATTCTGCGCTTGTTCCCCCTTATTAAACATAAACCCTTCTGTAAATCCCCGATGATATAATTTTTGCTCCAGTTCATTATACAAAAATCCCAATTGTTTTTTTGTGTTCGCTGTTCGTTGTTCGCTGTTCGTTGTTATTAGATCTATTGCTTTACGATATGCCCCAACCACATTTGCCAGATAATAAACACTCTTTGCCCTGCCCTCAATTTTAAAAGCATCAATCCCAGCGTCAATCAACTCCGGCAACCTCTTTATTAGACACAAATCTTTTGAATTTAAAATATAACTCCCATGCCCCTCTTCAACTAACTCCAAAATCTCCTCATGCGGTTCCGCCTGAATATAACTTCTATTACTTTTAACTTTTAGCTTTTCATTTTTCATTTTATATCGCCACCGGCACGGTTGAGAGCAATCTCCTAAATTAGCCTCGCGCTCATTATACAATTTAGATAAAAAACATCTGCCCGAATACGCCATACATAAAGCTCCGTGCACAAAACATTCTAATTCTAAATCTGGAATTTTTTTCTTAATTTCTTTTATTTCAGTTAAGGCAAGTTCTCTGGCTAAAATTATTCTTGATATTCCCTGATTTTGCCAGAATTTAGCAGCCTGCCAATTAGTACAATTCGCCTGCGTACTTAAAATAATATTTGCTTTAGGCCAAATTTTTTTAATCTCTTTCATTATTCCTGGATCTGAAATGAATAATCCATCTGGCTTTAAAATTTTTAATTTTTTTATATAGGTTGGCAATTTTATTAGATGCTTATTGCGGGCAAAAATATTAACCGTAACGTATACTTTTTTATTGATTTTATGAGCACAACTAATTGCTTTTTTTATATCATTTACAGTAAAATCATTAATTCTAACCCTTAGGGAAAAATCAGGAATGCCTAAATAAACCGCATCTGCCCCAAAAGCAAACGCAGTTTTCATTTTTTCTAAATTCCCTGCTGGCGCAAGTAATTCAGGTTTTTTTATTGCGTTCTTCCCCATATAGCCACTCTACAAAAATTAGACCAAAAATGCAAACTCCACCCTTTGTAAAAGGTGGAGTTAGCATATTTTTTATTTTTATATTTTTATATTATTTTATCTTTAACTCCTTTTTAATTTTTTCAACAATCTCTTCGGTAGTAAAATGGGCTTTTATTAAATAATTATTAGCCCCTAAATCCATAGCTTTTTCAATGTCTGTATCTTGTCCGAGATTAGATAGCATAATAATAGGTACTTCTTTAATCTTTTTATCTTTATACTTGCGTATCTTTTCTAAAACTTCAAAACCATCAATGGCTGGCAAAATTATATCAAGCAAAACAATATCAGGCTTAATTTTTTCAATATTCTTTAAAGCCTGCTCGCCATCAACCGCTTCGTACACGCTAAAACCAACGCTAGATAACTTCTTAGTGCAGATATCTCTTAAAAATGAGTCGTCTTCTACTAACAAAACTTTTTTATTTAATTTTTCCGATTTATTGCTTTCCATCGGCTTTATTTCTTCATTGTCGGCATTGTTATTATTTAAATACTTATTTACTTTTTCAATAACTTCGTTTGGGTCAAATTCAGTCTTTACTAAAAAATCAACAGCTCCTAGCTTGCTTGCTTTTTCTATCTCTACTCCTTGGCCTGAATTCGAAATTATAATAACGGGTATCTTAATTTTATTTTTCCGCATTTTTTCTAAAACCTCATATCCATTCATTTTAGGCATAACTATATCTAGCAAGATTAATCTTGGCTCCCATTCCTCAATTTTTTTATAACCATCCAAGCCATTATTAGAAACAACAATTTCATATCCCTCTTTAACTAATTTTGAATTTAAAACACTTGATAATGATTCTTCATCTTCAATTATTAATATTTTTACTCTTTTTTTGACCATACTTTTATTTTTTAATAATAATGTAGATAACTAATGATAAAATACTAGCAATCTAACGGAACTACTTTAATTATAATAATAATATTAAAATAATGCAAATAAATTTAATAAATATAAGACTTATGCGTTCGAATTATTCTCATACTCATGCATACTAAAGACTGCACACTTTTATATAATAATAATAGATAGACTTGTTAACAGGCGTAGGTAGAAAATTTATCTAGACGCGTAATTCCTAAAATATTTGAAAAAAACTATTTTTTTAATGGCAAACTTATAATTGCTTTAGTCCCCTTACCCTCTTCACTGCTAATAGTAATTTCTCCACCATGTTTAACAACAATATTTCTTGTTATAAATAATCCTAAACCTGTTCCTTCGGTTTGAATGCGGACAACATTATTGGCTCGAAAAAACTTAGAAAATAACTTCGATTGCTCATGGCTTGGAATTCCTACACCGCTATCTTTAATTATTATTTTTAATAAATTACGGTCAACTTCTATACTTAGTTCTATCTTGCCGTATTCTGGGGTGTATTTTATAGCGTTATCTAGCACATTCTGAATGGCCAGCACTATTCTTTCTTTGTCCATATAAACTACTGGCATTTTCTTCGGCTTTTTTACTAATAATTTTAAATGATTTTTTGTAATCCAGCGCTCAACATTTTCAAGTAAAATTTCCAATGCTTCCTGAAAATTAAACCTAATAAAATTATAATTAAAGCGGCCTTCTTCAATACGAGATACGTCTAGCAAATCATTTACTAACTTTATTATTCTTTCATTGCTCCTATATCCTTTAAATAATAGTTCCTGCTGTTCTGCGTTTAATTTTCCTGCATCGCCATCAAGCACCATTTTAATTACCCACTTAATAGCTGATAAAGGAGTTCTTAGCTGATGGGCGACGATAGATATGAATTCAGTTTTCATCCGATCAATCAATTTGTCGCGAGTTACGTCATGCAATATTATCATAAAGCCAATAGTTTTTTTGCTTACCAACACTGAATTAACCGATACCTGAAAAAAGCTTTTTAATGATCCGCCGCCGATGGTTAATTCATATCTCTCCTCTCTTGGTTCAATTTTTTGGCCGAGAGCCTGATAAAGTTTTTCTAAATTTGAAAATTCGGAAACCTCATCTAGCTTCCTATTTATAATTTGCCATTCCTCTACAGCAAGTATCTCTTCAGCTTCTGGGTTAACCAAGAGAATTCTTTCATCTTTACCAAAGACAATTAAGCCGTCTGATAAACTAATTAGTATTGCCCTGGTTTTATCCTTCTCTTCCTCTATCTCTTTCCTTGCTTCTCCGGCGTCTTCAAGCATGTTGGTTAAAGCCTTCCTGGCATCTACTAAATCCCTAGTTCTCTCCTCAACTTTCTCCTCTAAATCAAGCTGAGACTCTTTGGCCTTGGTAATATTGGAAATAGCCAAAAAACAACCGATTAAATTACCGGCGTAATCTTTTCTTACTGAGGCCGAAATACTTACTGGAATTTTCTTTTTACTTTTAGCTAATAAAGTCAACTCCTCGCTTTTTATAACTTGCTTTTCTATTACCTCTTCCCAGAATTTCCTGATCAGTTCTTCTTCCGCGAATAAAAATTCGATTTTTTTACCAACTATTTCAACTTCATTGTAGCCGGTTAATTCTTTAGTGGCGTTATTAATATCAACAAAAATACCAACCGGATTAAGGGTACATACTGCCAAAGGTAAAAAAATAGAAAACTCCTCTATATACCTCTCTAAATTTTCCAAATCATCTTTTTCTCTCTGCGGTAAAAAATTTTCTCTTTTTTTATATTTCATTAAATAAAATAATTGTATTAAATTAATAAACTAAATAAATAACAATTTATTCCCAGTTTATTATATATTCGTGATAACTATCTCCCGCAAAAGAGCATTTTTCTTCTTTAATCTTCATTTTCCCCGTTTTTACCACCATATTAGCAATAGTTTCAAAATAGCCGGCTAAATAAATACAAAAAACCGGGTAAACATTAAAATTCTTAAGATGTAGAACTAAATGCTTATCCTTAACATTTATTTCGGGTGCTTCAAGTTTGCCAACTGTATAATGTTCTTCCCAATACTTAGCGCTTTCTTCAAAGGTCTTTTTAACTGAAACAAAATATCTTAGTAAAGTTTTAACAATAAATGAATATTTAGGGGCCATTTTCCCCATTTCAAATATATCTTTATCATCAAAATTAAAAACTTCTTTAATAATTAACAAAGATGATACCCTCCAGCTTAATGGATACCAGCCAGTAGCTATTATATCCTTGTCGTAACTTATTGGTAAATCCATCTTTTTAACCATTTCTTTTAGCGTTCCCAAACCTTCTTCTCCTTTTTTGCTAATAACATAACTGGCGTCAGTTTTAAATACTGCGCCCCTTGCCTCCCCCTTTATTGTCATTAATTTTTTTATCTCTTTTTTTAATTTATTTATTTGATAATTATTCATATCCTTTACAGATAATTATTTATTAGGCCTGTTGCTTAATGTTTAATTAATCGGTTTAATTAGCGATCAATAAAAACTCTCTTCTTTAATAATCATTTTAGCAACTTCTTGAGCAGTAACAATTGAAGTTTCGATTAATGGAAAGTAGTAATAATTTCCGCAAATATAGGCTCCATCTACATTAGTTTTTAAATCCGGTACTTTAGCTTTTGGTGGACGAACTGGCCAGCCGTATTTTATTATTTTTTCTCCTATTACATGATGCTTTTTATATATACGTTTAAAATCTACTTCCTTTTTCGGATTAAACGGGATAAGAATATGCTCATAAGGAAGAGTGGTAGAAAGTAGGCCAATATTACTTACATCCGTTTCTCTTATGCCGGCAATAATCTTTCTGTCATACTTTAATTCTCCTTTGACCATTATACATTTAATCTCTTTATAGTTAAGCTCGTTTACTATTTTTAGTTCTGGTAATAAACTTTTAGTTACAGGTAGGGGGGTGGCGAACACTACTACGTCAACTATTTCCGATTTCTGCTTTCCGTCTTTAATGTAATATACCGTGAAACCTTTTTTTGTTTTTTTAACTTTTTCAACTGGAGATGAAGTTAATACTTCATTACCGTAACTTTTTATTTTATCCTCTAAAATATTAACTAAAGGAATAATATTTTCTTCAAAAATATATCCCTTGCCTGAAAAGGTTTCCAGGCCATGTCTTATTGTATAAAGAGCAAAATCAGCTGCTACCTTAGTGTAGTCTGATTCAAAAGTAAAATTCATAATTGGACTGACAAAAGAAGTCATAAACATGTCAGGACATCCTTTAATATATTCGGCAAAAGAAATATTGCTCAATTTTTTAACTTCTGGGCTAAGTTTTAAAACATCAAACTCTAAACCGTTAACATAATTATTTAATTTTCTAAAATAATTAACGCTAGAAATAAAAGAGGTTATTTTTTTAAAATAAGAAGCCTCTTTTTTAGATAATCCGGTTAACATCTTTAATCCTGCCTCCCCGCCTACTAGTTTTTTGCCTGAAATAATTCCAAAAGAAGTAAGCGGAACCTGAGTAAGTAAAACGTCTAAATCAAGCTCTTTAATTAGCTGGTGGGTATCTTTATATAAACCTACGCCAGTAATGTTGCCAATGTTATATAAAACATTACCTCCGGCAAATATTTCCTTTTCAAATATAATCGAATCTATTTTCTTCTTTGACAACCGATAACTGCATGTTAAGCCGGCTAACCCTCCTCCTATTATACCTACTTTCATATTATTATTGTTATTAATTAATATAGAGATGGTTGCAATCTGAAACATTCTATTTACAAGCCAGGCGCCCGCTTGCAGCGCTGTAGCACTGCGGGCAGATAAACGCGCCTTAATTAGCATGTGCCATGGTGGTGTGGCTTTTCCACTGCCTACCCGCCCCTGGAAGGCTAGTGAAAAATAACATTAATCATTTTATACGCTTCGCCTAATTTCTTAAAAATTTCAGTCCCAAAGCGGCGCGATTGAAATTCCTATGCAATAAAGTGACCAATATTTTCATTTAAATTACTTTTTTAATCTAGCAATTTCTTTTTTTAAGCTTATCATTTTTAATTCACGGCCAACCGCTAGTTTGTTAAATCTCTCTAATTCTTGCATTTTTTCCTGAAGCGTCGTAGTCCTTTCATTAACTTGCTCTTCAAGATTTTCTGATAAATCTTTTAGTTCTTTTGTTCTTTCTTCTACTCTCTGTTCAAGTTCAGCTTTTGATTTATTTAATGCTTTATTATATTTTTTTAAATCAAGCACCATATCGTTAAAAGTGTTTGCTAACTCGCCTATTTCAGTTTTTGATTTTATATTTATTCTGGTGTTTAGATTGCCCTTTCTAATTTTTAGGCAAGCCTTTGTTATTTCCTTTAAGGGAATAATTATACCGCGAACGACTATGAAAAAAATTACAAAAGTAATTAAAAAAATCAACACATTTACTATTGCATCGCGATAAAAAATACTCTTAATACGCTCTTCAACACTATCTAAAGAAAAAGCCACGGAAATAGCTCTATCGGCTCGGCTGGGATATATTATTTCTTTTATTTTCTTTCCATTATAGCTAGAATCCAAAATAGCCAGCTTCTTAGATTCTACAGCTATTTTTATATTAGATTCTTCCATTTTTTCGCCCCATTCTACGTCAACACTGCTCCGATAAATTACGCCTTCAGCCGTAAGAACCCTAATATAAATAACATCTTTAAATTTAGCCATTTCGCTAATTATCGCTTTTTCAAGGCCAGGAGCCTTGGAAATTTCATAATAGTATTGAGGTGAAGAAAGAACCTCATCTACTGTTTTAGCCAAACGGACTTTTTCTTCTATTGAAGCATTAATTAGATCCTGCCTATGCAGGACAATGGAAAAATAAAGGGCAACAAAAATAATTATTATTAGTATAATAAATACAATTAAAAAAATAGTGTATAGCGAATGCCTACGCATAATACAGTTTATTTAATTATTACGAATATCTTCTTTTAAGAGATTAAGTTAATACCTGGGAAGAGAATCTTCCGGGGTGGCCGAAGAGCTGTGCTCGGCAGAAACAACCTTTATTCTAATATCTGCTATTTTTTCTACTTTATCTGCTGGCATGCCGGTATTTATCATATCTTGCCTGCCGATATTCCCTCCTTTATTTACAACAATAACATTGTCTGTAAATAATTTTTCTTTTAGCCATACCGCGGCTTCATGCGGAGCAATTATAATCGGGTCGAAAAGCTTTACCCACCTTTTTAAATCAGGAATGGTCATATGATCAAAATGGGCATGGCTTATAAGGATTAAGTCAATTCTTTCAAATTTCGCCAAATCTTTATACTTTTCCGGAAAAAGAGCATTGTATTCCACTTCTGGATCTATTAAAATTCTAGTCCCTTCCGGAGACTCAAAAAGCCAATCACCATGTCCTAGCCATAAGCATTTTACACCCATCAAATCTTTTGCTTCTCCGATTTCAAATTTCACAGGTTCCGCCCTTAAATTATATTTTTTAATTTCAGTGAAAAATTTAGTTGGATCTTGCTCTAATATGGGAAAAGAAGCATAATGATTAGGCACAATATATGTGCTCGGGTTAACTAAACTGGCTGCATATGCTGCTGCTTCCGAGTCCATTGTAAAAATATTGCCAATTGGTAAAAAGGCCACGTCTGGCTTGTGGAAATCTCCAACTACAAATTTCATATCAGACATTAAACCCGTATCAGCGGCAAAATAGAATTTAGCTTTATTCTCAAATTCAAGAATATAGCCGACAGGCATCCCCATATCAATAGCGGCAAACGTTTTTCCGTCAACTGCTTTAACTTTTGTATCTAGATTGCTAACTTCTTCACTTATCTTTGTTTCTAACTGGCCAATTTTAGAAAAAGAAAGGTAACCCACTGAAACTGAGATTAATACTAAAATAATCCCAATAGTTAAAATTGTTTTGTTCATAAATTTTCAAATTAATTATTAATATGTTATTAATATAAATAAATAAATTCTTCGACCTTTTTTGATATATAAATATAATTTATTATCCATCCGTACAGCCTTAGCCTTTTTATATCAAAAGTTCAAGACAATCTTATCCACTTATCTTTATATTATACAATAAAATTAAAATAATAACAAAAAAAGGTGATACTTTTATGTATCGCCTTTTTTTAAATATTATTAAAATAATAATATTTTACCTTTTAACTCTAATCAGGCCTGAGAGCGGCACTATTTCAACACCTTTTTTCTCCAGTTCATCTAAAAATAAATTCATACCTAAAGAATCTGAAGCAATATGGCCGGCAATTACGACATTTATAAAATATTTTTCTGCCTCTTTCCTGCGCTCTTCTCCCATATGCATGCCGATTATTGTGCCTATTCCAGCTTGAGCCATTTTTTCGTAAATTTCTTTGGCCCCACCAGTGCCGCCAGTAAATTCAGTTACTACTACTTTCCCACAGCTATTGCCTGGTTCACCAACAAATAATGTTGGTCCGGCTTTAATTTTAATCGCTTCTTTAAATTCAGGAATTTCCTTTAACATATTAAGTACATCTTCTACGAATTCTAGCTTTTTTCGTTTTATTTGTTTCTCAATATAACTTGCCCCTAAATTATCGCAAGGGGTATGGATGCACATATAATTGATTTTAAGCAAGCGAGCTATATCAACCGGGCGATTATGGTTTATCGGGGCAATACCTCGGGAAACTTCTGAAATTCTTGGTTTTATTACAGATTCAGCAATATTAATTGGCACGCCATGTAGGGCTAATACCTGCGCCTGTAAGTCCATCACTCCGTGAAGATCAGCTAAGGCTAGACCTCTAGGATGATGAGAAATCGCTAAGTCAATGTCTCCCATTTTATCAGCTAGCAATAATTCTGAACCCTCTACGTCAACTCCCATTATAATTTTCTTAATTTCTTTATTGTCTGCCTGAAATAAAATACGGGTGTCATTATAGGGGTTAGTTAAATTTTCTTTATCATACTCTTCCTTTTGCTCTTTAGGCATTTTTTCATACTGCTTTTTGGTGCGTTCAAGATATTTTTTTACCTTAGTTTGGCCACGTAAATCGGCCTTAATGCCCATTTGAACCGCTAGTTCGTAGATTTGTTGTGTAGTCATATTTTTTATCGCGTAACTCGCATCACATACTCGTAACGCTTATATTATATTATATTATTTTATTATCAAATACTATTAATTCTCTTATAAAATTAATAATCAAATTATACGTCTTTCCTTGTCATTCCCAACTTGATTGGGAATCCAGGGCTAGTAGCGCCAATCCCTGAATTCCGCATCAAGCGCGGAATGACAATAAAAACGTTTATTTAATTATCAAATTATTTTCTCTCGCGACAAATAATCCTTAATCCTCTGAAACATTTTTTCATGGCCTTGAGCGTTAGGGTGGAGGCCATCCTCTAAATCACTATTATCTAATAAATCATATATATCCAAATAGCCTAAACTTTTGTCTATGCAAAATTTTTCTAAGGTTTTTTTATATTTTAATATTTCGTCATTTTTATAATAAGTATTTTCTCCCCAAGGAATAGGGGTAGTTAATTGTTCATTTACCTTTGTTTGCCCAATAAAAACTACTTTAACAGTAATTTACCAAGCCTCTTCATATAACCTATTTAAATTATTAATATATTTATCTAGAGGTATATTATTACCACCTAATGACGGACGATAAGTGCTATCATTGCTTCCAATGACAAATATTATAATTTCTGGTTTTCTCACTTTGGCCTCTAATTCAAATCTCTTAACTAAATCATCAGTAGTATCACCTGATACACCCATATTATAAACCTGGAACTTCCTATCCATTTCATTTTCAATAAAAAGCCTTAACCGATTAACCCAGCCTCCTCTTTCAGTATCCCAGGCTCCCCAAGTTGTACTTGCGCCAAAAACACAAATTCTTCTAGACATATTCATTTTTTAATTCTTAAATCTAAATTCTTAAATCTAAAATTAATAATCGACAATCGACAATCTGAAATCGTCAATCCCCTAAATGTCCATTCCTCTTAAAGCCGCTACCCTATCTTCAACCGGTGGATGTGTCATAAAAGCTTTTACAAAAAAGCTTCTTTTTCTATTCCTGCTGTCTGTTTTAAAAGGAGAAGAAATATATAAATGCGCCGTGGCCCGATTAGCTACTTCAAGTTTTTCTGTATCAGCCGAAATTTTTTCTAAAGCTTGAGCTAGCCCATTTGGATAACGAGTCAATAAAGCGCCGTCGGCATCAGCTAAAAATTCTCTTTTGCGGGAAATAGCAAACTGCATTAAGTAAGCAAAAATAGGAGCTAATATTGATAGTAGAATAGCCACTATCATAATTATTAATTGTAATTGCCCTCCTTTTTCATTACTTCTCCGGCGATGTCCGCCTCCCCAAAAAGTCCAGCGCCTAAACCAATCTGCCAACAAAACAACTACTCCCACCAAGACAGTTACTATTGTGGCCAATAAAATATCCCTATTGCCAACATGAGATAATTCATGGGCAATTACTCCTTCTAGTTCACTTCGCTCCAATTTTTGCAAGAGTCCTTGAGTTACTGCTACCACGGCATGCTCTGGATCCCGACCAGTTGCAAAAGCATTCGGAGCGGTATCATCTATTATATATATCTTAGGCACTGGCAAACCGGCAGTAATACACAAATTTTCCACTAGTCTATAAAGTTCCTTATTATCTTCGAATTTAACTTCTTTAGCGCTGCTCATGGCTAAAACTATTTTATCGCTCCACCAATAACTGATAAAACTTGAAAGAATACTAAAACCAACCGCAAAGTATAATATACCAACGTTATCCATGGCTTGGCTAAACACATAACCAATTAAAATTACTAAAATAAAAAATCCTGACATTAGCAGCCATGTCTTACGTTTATTTGAATCACTATGTGTATATAAAGTAGCCATAATATTTTATGTGAGGTATAAAATTTAGGATATCGGGCTTAGGGTGTAGGAAAATTATCTGATACCTTTTAAATTTCTTATCATAACAAAAAGAATCTTTTGTATTTCAACTAATAATAATTCAATATTCAAAAAATCAATCTTCTTATACAAACCTTTAGCAATAATAATTTGAGTTTCAAGTTCGGCGGCCGACGCTTCAGCAATATTTAAAAATCTTAAATATTCCCCTAATCCTTTCCTTTTGTACCCTTCTGCAATATTAGAAAGTATTGAAATTGCTGCTCTTCTCATTTGTGATGTTAAACAATATAACTCTTCTTTAGGAAAACAATAAGTTATCTGATACAGTTTATAAACTAATTTAATAGACTTCTGCCATACTATTAAGTCTTTATATGATTCTAATTTCATACTATACCCTATATCCTATTTTCTAAACCCTAAAACTTTACCTTTACATTCTCCCTTTCCTTCACTTCTTCAATCTCAAAAAATTCCCGCGCTTTAAAGCCTAGCATGTTAGCCATAATATTGGTTGGAAAAACCTGCTGCTTAGTATTAAAGTCGCGCACATTACCGTTATAAAACCGGCGACTGGCTTGGATTTTATTTTCGGTATCGGATAATTCTCTTTGCAGTTCTAAAAAATTTTCGTTTGCTTTTAAATCTGGGTAATTTTCGCTCAAGGCAAAAATTGACTTCAGAGTGGAGGAGAGCATATTTTCCGCTTCAGCCTGCTTTTTAGCATCTCCAGATTTTTGCGCCGCCATGGCTTCAGTCCGCGCCTTGGTAACGCTATCTAAAGTTTCTCTCTCATGTTTAGCATAACCTTTAACAGTTTCAATCAAATTCGGAATTAAATCATAGCGCCTTTTAAGCTGCACATCAATATCGCTCCAAGCTTCGTCAACTCGGTTTCTTAAACGGATTAAAGAATTATACATGCCAATGATAATAAAAATTATCACGGCAACAATTCCTAAAACTACCAATAATAAAGTTGTCATAAATTTTTTAGCATGGAGCATGCAACATCCAATATGGAGCATACAACATGAAAATATTATAATTAATACTAAATAATTCTAATTTCTATTTTCCCAGTAAGCTTCGGCTTCTTTTTCCATTTTCTCCAGCCTGGTGTAATAATCCGGAAATTCATTAAGATGGGCTAAGGCAATTTTACCTGTCATCAAAGGATCGTCACCGGAAACATTGGTTTCGGGAACCCTTAAACCATGCTCTAACTCCACGTCCATACCCACTCTAAACTGCTCCACGTTAAATTTAGACCAATCAACCCCTAATTTTTCCCCAATTTCCTTAGCTTGCTCGCTTGTAAAATATTTTTCTTCAGTCATATTTAAAATTAAAAATTATAAGTATTGTCTGTTCTTCTCTCTATAGTTATTAGAAATATTTTTCCATTATCTGCTCTGTAAATTATCCTAATATTACCTTTTCTGATTCTGTATATATCTCTTCGACTTTTTAATTTTTTAACCTCTAAATTATCAAAATCTCCCTTTTTAATCTTTTTCAAAATAATACTAACCCATCTTTTCTCCTTGGGTGAATATTTCTTGAGCTCCTTTGATATTTTATCAACCATAAATTTAGAGGCGAGCTAATACTTCGTCAATGTCAATCCCTCCTTTTTTAATCTTTGTAAAATCAGTTATAACTTCCCATTTTTCTTCATTTTCTATAGGACAAATTTTAAATAGAGGTTTTGATTTTTTCAAAATAATAAAAGAAGATCCTTGAGAAACCTTCTCGGCATACTTTGTGATATTTTGTCTTAACTCTTTTAAGCCAACTAAATTTTTCATAAATTTTAAGTTAATTTTAAGATTAACTTAAGTTTAACTTATTTATTTAACAGTGTCAACTAGTTTACCAGCTTCCGCTCGCTCCCCCACCCCCTGAACTGCCGCCGCCAAATCCGCCAAAGCCTCCTCCAAAGCCTCCGCGACCGCCTTTACCGCCACCAATCCACCAAGGAATACTGCCGCGTGATTTATGTTTAGCATAATTCTTAGAAACTATAAAATCAAATAATAGACCGAAAGGTATTAAAACGGCCAAAGAAACCAAACCGACCAATATGAATCCCTTAATTAAACCTATTATTACTCCAGCCACCCCGCCTAAAACACCGCCAGCCCACCAGGATTTGCTTCGGCCTAAAACACTAGCTATCCACATAAAGATAAAAATGCCAACCCAAAAAATCATCTCCCAATTATTTGATTTTCCTTCTGGTTGAGATTCGGGTATATATTCTCCTTTAGTAGCCGCTATTATTTTATCAACGGCTTGGTCAATTCCAGAATAATAATCTTCGTTCTGGAAAGCCGGTTTCATAATCTTATCAATAATATACCAGCTCTGGGCATCAGTTAAAGCGCCTTCTAGCCCATAACCGACTTCAATCCGCATTTGACGGTCATCGCGGGCAATTAGAACTAAGACTCCATTGTCATTCTTGGTCTTGCCAATTCCCCAATCTTCAAAAAGTTTAACAGCAAAATTTTCAATTACGTCCTCTTCTAAACTAGGAATTGTTACTACCGAGATTTCGTTACTGCTGTCTTTCTCAAATTGCACTAACTTATCTTCCAGAGTCTGTTTTTCGCTTTCATTTAACATACCGGCATAATCATTAACAAAACCATCCGGGGTGCCAGGATTATAATATGCTGATACTATACCTGCAAATAATAAACAAGGTATAATTGTTATTAGAATTAATTTTTTCATCTACACAAATAATCAATAACCAAATCACAATAACCAAACAATATTTAATAATCAATAATGGCTTTGTTGCACGAATAACAACAAAATAATTATTTAATGATATAATATTAGTAATAAAACAAAAATTAATACTAATATTATGCCAAAAAACAAAAACACAAAAGTAAAAAAGAGTAAAAGTAGCAACAAATCCAA
>JBDRJA010000086.1:0-2355 GCA_043815345.1 Patescibacteria group bacterium
TCCCGCCTGGGGAGTACGAGCGCAAGCTTAAAACTCAAAGGAATAGACGGGGACCCGCACAAGCGGTGGAGCATGTGGTTTAATTCGATGATAAGCGAGGAACCTCACCAAGGCTTGAAATCTAGCTGCATCTCCCGAGAAATTGGGAGAGCCTTCGAGGGTGCTAGACAGATGCTGCATGGTTGCCGTCAGCTCGTGTCGTGAGATGTACCGTTAAGTCGGGAAACGAGCGCAACCCCTATCCTATGTTTTATATGTCATAGGAGACTGCCCGTTTTAAGTGGGAGGAAGGCGGGGATGACGTCAAATCAGCATGGTTCTTACGCCTTGGGCTACACACGTGCTACAATGGAAAATACAAAGGGACGCCAAGCCGTAAGGTGGAGCAAATCCCATAAAATTTTTCTCAGTTCGGATTGAGGTCTGCAATTTGACCTCATGAAGTTGGAATCGCTAGTAATCGTGGATCAGCAACGCCACGGTGAATACGTTATCGGGTCTTGTACTCACCGCCCGTCAAGTCAAGGGAGTCGGCAATACCCAAACCCCGCTGCAGTTTTTGTGAAAATTTATAATAATTCGTGAAAACTGCAGCGGGGGAAGGTAGGGCTGGTAACAAGGACTAAGTCGTAACAAGGCATCCGTAGCGGAAGCTGTGGATGGATCACCTCCTTTCTAGGGAGATCGGTGAATTTTAACTTTGATTACCAGTCGGTAATTTAAAGTTAAAAATACCAGGTCGGTCTGTTTCATTTATTGAAGCAGAGCTCCGGTTTTTGCCGGAGCAAAAAAGAAATGGCGCCTGTTAGCATTGAAATAAAATTATAAAAATTTAAAAATAAAATAATATAAAAACAGAGAATATATAACAAAAAACAGGGCAAATACCCTGTTTTTTGTTATATATCATGAGCATGGGGACGCACGATATAACTAAATGCCAATTCTTTCTTTAACTTCCTTTATAACATTTTCGGCAATAGGCCTGATTTTATTTGCTCCTTTATCTAAAATATTGTTTATTTCTTTATTGGATATTTTATTATATTTTTTTTGAAAATCTGTTAGAAATTGGCTAATAATTTTAGCCAAATCTTTTTTAAAATTTCCATAGCCTTTTCCCTGATACTGCTTTTCTAATTTTTCAATTGTTTTATTTGTAAGCAGGGAATAAATAGTTAAAAGATTAGAGATGCCGGGTTTTTTCTTCTGGTTGTATCTGATCTCTTTACCCGAATCTGTTGCAGCCCTCATTATTTTTTTAGAAGCTTTAACTGGATCATCGTTTAAAGCAATGTAGTTAAATTCAGAGGCAGCGCTTTTGCTCATCTTCTTAGCCGGATCGTCCAAACCCATAATTCTTGCCCCTTGTTTTCTTAATAGAAGCTCCGGGATTCTAAATACTTCTCCATAGACCTGGTTAAATCTTTTTGCTAAAGTTCGGGTTAGTTCAACGTGCTGGGATTGGTCGTCTCCTACTGGCACTGCATCAGTATTGTAAAGTAATATATCAGCCGCCATTAGAATCGGATAATTATAAAGACCGACACTGACTGTTTCTTGATTTTTTCCTGCCTTATCTTTAAATTGAGTCATTTTATTTAAGTCCGCAATACGGGCGCTTACACAGTTTAATATCCAGGCTAATTCAGTGTGAGCGCTTATATCAGATTGCTGAAAAATAATTGATTTTTTAGGATTAATACCGGCGGCAATGTAGGTTTTAGCTATATCAATAATTTGCGATTTAAATTTTTTCGGATCTTGCTTGACGGTGATAGCGTGATAATCAACTACACAAAAAATGCAATTATATTTATTTTGCATTTCCACCCACTGGGAAATAGCCCCTAAATAATTGCCAATATGCAGGCCGCCTGAAGGCTGGACACCGGAAAAAATTGTTGGTTTATTTTTATTCATGTTTATATTATAGTCTTTAAAACAGTTAAGAGCAAGCCATAAAAAATGACCTGCCCGGTTTTCAAGTGATTCATTCTTCATCTTCTCCTCCGTTTACGATCTTTGTCGTGGTTAGGGGTCCATAGTTCATATTATGTCCGGCTGCTCGGTAGTGTTCAGGTGACACTTGTTTTGTCTCAATTTCTTCCCAACTAGTTTTTTTCTCTCCTTTATTTTTTTTCACGATTTTTCTCCTTTCGAAGAATTTGTGCTATATTATTATAATAGCAAATTTTATTAAAATTTCAAAGTGATGTGAAAATTTTATGATAATGTCCTACTAGCGTTATATAGAAATGTCCTACCTGATGTGATAAGGTGTTTAGTTATTTAATTAAACTAAACATCAAAATCACATGGATATGAACATAACTATGTCTTTACCAGAGATAA
>JBDRJA010000087.1:0-4317 GCA_043815345.1 Patescibacteria group bacterium
AAATATTACAATCACCCATGCTAATGAACAAATTTGGACAATCCAAGTTGATTTTGCATCGCCTAGACTTATTCATTAGATATTCTTAATCGCTTCGCGATTATGTTTACGAAACTTCGTTTCGTAATTCAAAGTAATTAGGCATTATTAATTTGAAATTTTATTAGGAATTAGGTGAATTAGGAATTAGAAATTTATGGATACAAATAGAACTCAATACATTAAAACAATATATATTCTGTTCAAAAAAGAGCTAATGTCGTACTTCAACTCCCCGATTGCTTATATTTTTATTGCTGTTTTTTTAATTGTTGGAAATTGGTTGTTTTTTAATTATTTTTTCGTTGTTGGTCAAGCTAGCATGCGGCAATATTTTTCAATCCTTCCTTGGATATTTTTATTTTTATCCCCGGCTATAACTATGAGGCTTTGGGCTGAAGAAAAGAAAACTGGCACGATTGAATTTCTATTAACTTTGCCAGTGACTAATTGGCAAGTGGTTTTGGCAAAATTTTTTAGCGCGCTATTTTTTCTATCAATTACTTTATTATTATCTTTAACTTTACCGATTACCATTGTTGTTTTAGGAGATCTTGATTTAGGTCCGGTTATCGGCAGTTATTTGGGGGCATTATTTCTGGGAGGCTCATATATAGCCTTGAGTTTATTTATTTCAAGCTTAACCCGTAATCAGATAATTGCTTTTGTATTAGGATTAGTTGCTTCTTTTATGGCTTTTATTATCGGCTCTCCCTTTGTATTAGATAGTGCACCGCAGTTTATGGCGCCATTAATGAAATTTTTAGGCCTAGGCAGCCATTTCTTTAATATAGCTAAAGGGGTTTTAGATTCTAAAGATATTATTTTTTATAGTTCATTTATTTTTTTCTGGCTCTGGATGAATACGCAGATTATTGAAAAAAGAGGATGGAGGTGAGATGAATGAAGAATTAAGAATATGAATTTAAAAAAATATTTAAAAAGTACGGATCTCGGAATAACGGTATTAATTATCGCGGGTATTTTAGTAGTGCTTAATTTTTTTTCTTATCAGATTTTTTATCGCTGGGATTTAACTCAAAATAAAGATTATTCAATTTCAAAAGTAAGCAAAAGAGCGGTCGGTGAATTAGAAGATATTGTTAATATAAAAGTATATTTTAGCAACGATCTGCCTAATCAGCTTATTACATTAAAACAGGAGGTGGGGGATATACTAGATGAATACCAGAACTACTCTAATGGAAATATTAGAGTAGAGTTTATTAATCCAGAAGAAATTGGTGAACAAGAATTATTAGCTAAGGGGATTCCAGCTTTACAGTTTAATGTTTTAGAAAAAGATAAATATCAGGTTGTTAAAGGTTACCTTGGTATCATTGTTGAATATGGCGGAAAAAAAGAAGTTCTACCAATTGTACAAAACACGGATAATTTTGAATATCAAGTTACTTTAGCCATTAAAAAAGTAACTAGTGAAGATACAATTACTATTGGATATATAGTTAGTAATGGAGCTTCTGACCTAGAAAATGAGTTAAGTATTGCAAATAAAAAATTGCAGGAGCTTTATGAAGTTCGTCCGATAGATTTAAGTACAGCTAAAGAAGTGGCCCAAGATATTAATACTTTGTTGATAGTCGGCCCTAAAGAAGAATTTTCCGAAGAGCAACTTAAAATGATAGATTCTTTTTTAATGCGAGGCGGTTCATTATTACTAATGGTTGACGGGGTTAAGGTAGAAGAGGGATTATTCGCCAGCTCAAATGACCTTAATTTAGATAATCTTTTAGAAGCCTATGGAGTAAAATTAAACCATGATTTAGTGCTAGACACATCTTCTGGCATGGCTTCTTTTTATTCCGGATTTATAACTTTTAGCATAAATTATCCGCTTTGGCCGAAAATTATAAAACAAGGTTTTGACCAGGACAATGCCATAGTTTCAAAGCTTGAATCTATTACTTTGCCTTGGTCGAGCAGCGTTGATATTTTAACTGATAAACAGGACGAATCCAATCGAATTTCTTATTTAGCAAAGACTACTAATCGGGCATGGAGGCAAACAGAAAGTTATGATTTAAATCCGCAGCAGCAATTTATTCCGGCAAACGACAGTAAACAATATAGTTTGGCAATTTCCGTTGCTGGAACATTCAATAGCGCCTTTGGACAGGAAAGAACTGATTCGGGAAAATTAATTATAGTTGGTGATAGTGATTTTATAAGTGACAATTTTTTACAGCAGCCAGGAGATAATCTAGTTTTTTTCCAAAATTTAGTTGATAGTTTAAGTCTAGACGAGGATTTAATAAACATTCGTTCTAAAGGCGTGTCTGACCGGCCAATCAAGGAAATTACTGACGGGCAAAAGACATTGGCTAGATATTTTAATGTTTTTGGCTTAACCTTAATTGTTATTATTTTTGGCATGATTAGATATTTTATTAGGAGAAGGAGAAGGTTTGTGGATGAAATTTAGTGAGTGATGCTAATTTGCGAATAAACGCTAATCCGCTAATTGCGAATGCCGCGAATAAATAATATTCGCAATTCGTAGCATTCGCATTTATTAGCGGATTAGCATCACATTATTTATGAGAATTATAAAGTTTGGCGCTGTTTGGTGCAAGGAATGTTTAGTTATGAGGCCAATATGGGAAGAAATTGAAAAGGAGATACTTGAATTAAAAACAGAATATTATGATGCTGATGAAAACGCAGAAATATTAAAAAAATATAATGTTAAAAATATTCCCACTTTTATTTTTTTAGATAAAAGCGATAATGAAATTTTGCGATTAGAAGGTATGCAAAATAAGGAGGAGCTGATTGAAAAAGTCAAGGAGAATTTAAGTAATTAGACAACAGAAAATCCGCCTCGCTAACCTGCCCGCCGGCCTGTCTGCCGACAAGGCAGAAGCTTCAGCGGGGCGAGCAGACGACAGGACTCCGAGCATTGGACTGTTATCTGCTATCTGTTATCTGCTATCTGTAAATATGAGTAAGAAGAATTTATTTTTGGGAGGGATATTAGTTATTTTAGTGGTAATAGCCTATATTTACCAAGGACCGCTTAAAGAGTGGCGGGAAAGCATAAGTAAACCTAAGAATTTTTTAGCTAATGTTAATATTGATGAGATTGACAAGCTTGAAATTATCAAAAGCGAGGTGGTCACTATTTTAGAAAGAGATAGCGATCGATGGAAAATTGAAGGGACTAAAGATTTTTATGTCGAGGATTCTTTAGCTAATACTTTGGTCAAAGCGATTAGCGATGCTACTAAAGGCGATTTGGAATTGGTAAGCAAGAATAAAGACAAAAAAATAGATTATAAAACCGAAGGCAGCGGGGTGGAGGTAAAATTGTACAATGGCGAGAAGCAAGTATCTGATTTTATAGTTGGTTTAATGTCCCTTGATAATGAGCGAGTATATATTTCCCAATCTGGATTAGATAAGACTTATTCTACTACTGTTAATTTATTTAATCCTTTGTACCGCAATGAATGGCGGGATAATACTATTTTTGATACTGACAAAGAAAAAATTACAAAAATAAGATTTCAATATCCGAACAGAGAATTTACCATTGAGAAAAGGGAAGTTTTAGAAGATTCTCCCAAAGAAGGTGAGCAAGAGGTGCAAGTGGAATGGGGAGGAGTATTACCTTATAAATTTGCTGTCAGTAAAGAAAAAGCGGACGAGATTGTGGGAATAATGGCTAATTTAAAAGCGGCAAATATCCCAGAACAAGATTTTTCTGCGACTGGGCTTGAAAAGAATTCAATAATTATTGAAGCCAGTGGAGAAGAAATAAATAATATCTTAATGATAGGTGGGGCTTCTGCAGATAATGGGGATTTATATTATGCTAAAAAAGGAAATAGTGATAATATCTATTTGATTAACAAGGAGCAGAAAGATGGGCTAGATAAGAGGATTATAGATTTAAAGTAAGAGAAATTTAAAATTTAGTATATATTATAAAAATGCCCTGATAAGATCAGGGCATTTTTAATTAAAAAAGCGTTCAAGCTAATGAATATATAAATAATATCGTTTACCCAACAGGGGGGGGGATATGCTATAATAATAATAAGTTATCCACAAAATTGTAATTATTTAAAATAAAAGAAGTTTTTAATATATTTTTATTTAATATCATTATTCCTAATTTCCTTTGAATTACGAAACGAAGTTTCGTAAACATAATCGCGAAGCGATTAAGAATATCTAATGAATAAGTCTAGGCGATGCAAAATCAACTTGGATTGTCCAAATTTGTTCATTAGCATGGGTGATTGTAATATTTTT
>JBDRJA010000088.1:0-4763 GCA_043815345.1 Patescibacteria group bacterium
ACATTCATGACAGTGACATAGCAAGTCTTTTTATGGAGATCAACTCCAATGTAGGTTTTAGAATTAGACATGGGTTTATTTGAATTAATAATTAGCTATGCCTAATTTTAACACTTAATTAATTTATAGCATTATGAAGAAAAAAATATTTATCATATTATCGGTTATTATATTGCTAGTTGCACTAGGAATATTTTCAGTATTCAAGGAGTCTTCCGATGAATGGGCTGATAATAATACAGACAAGATGCCAATAATATATTCTGATAATTACAACATAACCTTGTTGGGTATACAAAATCTCCATCCGTTTGATTCAGAGAAATACGGAAAGATTGCTAAGTATTTGGTTGATAATCTGGAAATTAAAAAAGAGCAGTTTTACGCTCCAGATAAGATTACAGATAATGAGTTGTTAAAGGTTCATACTCAAGGATATTTAGATTCACTTAAAGACTCTAGTGTAGTCGCTCGTATTGCAGAGCTGGGTCCTCTGAAAATTGTACCAAATTTTATATTACAGGAAAGATTGTTAGATTCTATGCGATATGGAACTGGAGGTACAGTATTGGGAGCTAAATTTGCGTTAGAAGAAGGATGGGCGATAAATTTGGCAGGAGGCTATCATCATACTAAGTCTGATAGTAGCGGTGGATTTGGATTTTATGCTGATGTGCCACTTGCTATTAATATGCTCTGGGATGAAAACCCAGAATTGAAAGTTCTAATCATTGATTTGGATGCACATCAAGGTAATGGTAATGAAGCGATACTAAAAGATGACCCCAGGATATTTATCTTAGATATGTATCACGAGGATAATTATCCAAAGGATGATGAGGTTAAGCAGTATATTGATTTTGATATTCCAGTTAGGTCAATGGATGACCAGGGATATATTGCAATGATTAGTAAAGACATACCCGAGGCAATTGAAGAGTCCCAACCTGATTTAATTATCTATAATGCAGGAACCGACATATACAGCCAAGACCCAATAGGAATGATGAATGTATCAAGAGAGGGTATTATTGATAGAGATGAGCTTGTCTTTAGAAATGCAGTTGAAAATAATATATCAATCTTAATGGTGTTATCTGGTGGTTACACGAGTGAAAGTGCAAATATTATTGGAGAGTCAATCGTTAATATTTATAACAAATATTTAAAATGAAAAATAAAATTATAAAAATAAGTTTTGTGGTGGTTGGCGTAGTATTGGGATTTTTATTTTTGTCATTTGTATTTTGGAGTGGGTGTGAAAAAAACTTTGCAACTTATCCTGAAAAAGGATATTGTGAATTTGATTTGAAGTCATGTGAAGGTATTTTTGGGTGCAAGAAATACGACAATGTTCAGGTACCATGTGGAAGTGTTTCAACCCTATGCGGCGAAAAGGTGCTTTGTGATTGTGAAACACGTCCAGTCGAAGATTTAACATTAAATAATTTTGGTAATGACCAAATTGAAAAAGCTATTTCTATCTATCTTTTAACTGAAAAACGATTTAGTTGGAAAAATAGAGATGACAGCCATAATCTTTGTGTTATTGAGAATTTAAAACCTGATAAAGAATTATTTCCGTTGTATGTTTGGGCATATTGCGGGGAATATATTATTGAAAATAATAAATTAAAAACAGTGAGTGGCTCATCTGGGCCAGTTAAAATAGATTATCCTAATGAATTATCATATTACAATATAAGTAAATTTTCCCATGAAGCTCCAGGAGATGGTTCAAATTATTCAAAAGATATTAAAACAATATTCCCAGAAGATGTTCAACAAAAAATATTTGAACATGATGTAGAAGATTTAATCGCTAAGCTCGAAAATTATGCTTTTGCCAGCATTTCAAATTGGAACGATATAAAAAGAGGTGTTGCAGAGTGTGAAGTAGAATCAGTTATGTAAACCCATGCTTTAGAGGTAATAGCTACTTTTAAAGATAGTAGGGAAATAAAAGCACAAGAGCCTAAAATAGATGATATTTTTGAGGTGATAGATGCATATAAAGATAAATGCGGTGAGATTTTAATGGGAACAGAGTAATGATTTTGTGTTTAATAATTTGAATCAATATTGGGGCAATTTAACCTCAGCTCTACTTAACACAGGCAACACAATCACATCGTCAGTCTCCTTAAAATAGTTTCGCACTGAGAGGCAACACTCGTGCTAAATTTGTACTAAAAGATAGAAAATACTACCGGTCTCCAACCCCACCCCTCGCGAGGGGTGGGGCGATACCTTCTTCCCCTGCAATGAACAAAAATCGCCTTTAAGGGCGGTTTTTAGATTCATGTATTTTATATTATAGGGCCTAAATAAACCCCAAAATCTCCGAACCTTTTGACATTTTTACCCATAAACAGTATAATTATCTAATAATAAAGTAATAACATGATTAATTAATTATTTAAGAAATACCATGCACCTCGCAGGGTGCACGGTAAGCAATAATATGGGAAATTATAATCGAGGAGATAGATTTAACGGGAAAAAAAGATTTGATAGTGGAGATCGTGGTTTTAGAAAAGGGGGACAATCTGATAGACCGACTATGCATCAGGTTATTTGCTCTGACTGCGGTAAAGATTGCGAAGTGCCTTTTAGGCCGACTGGCGATAAACCGGTCTATTGTAGCGCCTGTTTCGGTAATAAAGATAATTCAAACAAAAGTCGAAATGAAAGAAGATCTTCCGGGCGGCCTAGTTTCGGCGATAAACCTATGTTTAAAGCAGTTTGCGATAAATGTCATGAAGACTGTGAAGTGCCTTTTAGGCCGACTGGCGATAAACCGGTCTTTTGCAGTGATTGTTTTGGTAAAACTGAAAGAGGCGGTGGTCAGAACAAGGCTGGTAATTTTGATCAACACAAGAAGCAATTCGAAATATTAAATACTAAACTTGATAATATTTTAGGATTATTATCATTTAAAACTTCCCCTGTAAAATCAGCCGTAAAATCAGATACTACAAATAACGGAGCAAAAAATAAAAAGATAATAAAAGAAGAGAAGCCGGCTAGTGTTAAGCCTAAAAAAATAGTAAAGAAAAAGACTAAAACTAGTAAGGATGTAGCTAAGAAAAAAGTAGTCAAGAAAGCTAAAAAAAAATAGCTTAAGAAAAATTTATACTTACGGAGACTGTTTTTAGTTCTACGAGTAGAAGTAATAAATGGTAAAATATAAATATATAGCAGAATGGCGTATTAAATGTCGAATTGTTATTTGACATTCGTTTTTTGTTCGTGTATACTATAATTAGTTATCCACAATAAGTAATAATACTATTTTTATGGTAATTTCTAACAACGCAAATAATTCATCCTTAGCTAGATCGCAAATTAAGTATTTTTTTAAAGAAAACGAGCTTATTTTAGATAATGAGGATAAAAAGTATATACTGAAAATTAAGGATTTAGCTGATGAAGATAAGCCGCGCGAACGCTTAATAAGGCATGGTCCAGAAACTTTGTCAGCGGCGGAATTATTAGCTGTTGTTTTAAATGTGGGCACTAAAAAAGAAGAAGTTTTTAGAATGACCTCTAGGATTTTTAAAGAATATGGAGAGAAAAATATTATTAGCCAGACCGACCCTAAATTGCTTGAAAAAGAATTAGATATTCCTATAAGCAAAGCCTGCCAAATTATCGCTTGCTTTGAATTGGGCCGCAGATTTTTTATAAACACCCATGGCAGGCAAATAATTATTAGAACTGCTAAGCAGGCATATAACTATCTTAAAGATATGCGTAATTTATCGAAAGAACATTTACGCGGACTTTATTTAAATAGCCATTATCGCTTGATACATGACGAAGTAATATCAGTCGGCAGTTTAACCGCTAACATTGTTCATCCTCGAGAAGTATTTAAGCCAGCTTTAGAATGCTCTGCTGCCGCGGTGATTATTGCGCATAATCATCCTTCTGGCAGCACCCGGCCCACTAGTGGAGACATTGAGACAACTAAGCAGCTAGTTAATGCAGGTAAAATTATTGGGGTTGATCTTTTGGATCATATTGTAATTGCCGGAAAAAAATTTATCAGCGTGCCGGTTAAGTATTAATAGTACGCGCTTATTATGCATAGTTTATATAGAATAAAAAATAATTGCTGTCTTGTTATATTATTTAGGCCAATTATAAATGTCTTTAGTAATATATCAATATAAGCAGTACAACTAACATGCAAAAACTTGCTACTAGGCATTATCCTCCCATAGCAATAAAAGATTTTACTATGGCCAATGGTGATTTTCCTTGGTTAATGATTCACGATCAAGAAGATGATAAAAATTACCGGAGAAATAGAATTAAATTTCATATTAAAGCAGACGACTACTTTGCGACATTAGCAACAATTATAAATTGTATAAATTACGACATGGAACTTGCTAAGAAAAATGAGGGTAAGATTTTGAAGAATTTAGAGAGTGATTTACTTTATTTGCATGAAAATTATAAAATTATAAAAAAAGATGAAGTAAAAAAAGTTTCACACAGGCTCTGAATGGAAATTAATTACACCTCATTGTGTTGAACTAACCAAGAAGAATGTTAAAAAGACCAGAGCCATTAAGAAGAAGGAGTATATCAAAACTACAGAGTTAACATAATAGAATATAAAAATATCCCCCCCGAATAATTCAGGAGGGATATTTTATTTGATTTCTTTAGCTTTATCTAATTGCTCCACTATAGGCAATCGCTCTAACAACATCCCAGGCAGTAGCTGCTTCGGGATTATATCCGTAAAT
>JBDRJA010000089.1:0-4151 GCA_043815345.1 Patescibacteria group bacterium
CCAAATAGTAGTCCAGGTTCTAGTACTCCATAAATTTAATAATTAATTTAATATAATCATATGAGTATTTTATTTATTATTGATATCGTTGTTGTTACAGTCTTTTTGTACCAATATTTTAAGGAAAAGGATAAATTTTATCGTAATTTAGCAATAATTATCTCCTTTGTCTTTGCTAACGATATATGGCGCTTATTAAAGATGTTTTATGATTTTCCTCAAGATAAGATAATTTTGATAAATAAAATTGCGATATATTATAGTGTCGCCATATTTATCGTATTGATTATTTTTGCCTTAAAAAATTCAAAAGAGATCATTAGATTGATAAAGTCGAAAAAATAAAATTATGAATGATGTAAAAACATACCTTTTAGAAGAATTAAAGCAAAGTGACGATAAAATGAATAAGCTAGATGATATTCAACTTAATTTAATTAAGTTTTATTTCACAACAGTTTTTTCTTTGATTACGGTGGCTATAGCTATGGTAAATTATGGGATTTATGACAGAACGGATATACTTGTAACTTGGTTTTTACTATTCCCTTTATTTTTTCTTGGGTTGGTATCTTTTCTTACATTAAAGAAGTTAATGTTTGAGTATGAGAATTTAGAACATACTAGGAATCAAGTTGGTGAATTTTTCCTTCATGGTTCTGTTAGAAATGAATATAAAGTAAAACAAAGCCCCTTTAAACCTTTTTATTCATTGATAAGCTGGATTGTATTTCTAAATTTTCTTTTTCTAATTTATCGAGCAATACCTTTTCTAAGAGCAGTCAATTTTTACGTGTTTTTTATAATTCTATTTGTTATATTTTTTGTTTCTATTATTTCTACAATTGCTGTTGTTGCACTTAATAATGCACGGCTTAAATCAAGGGACGCCAGAAGAATATCCGACATAAAACAGGTCCAAACCGCGCTCGAACTTTATTATAACGATAATGATAAATACCCAGTTGTTGATTCTTGGAAGGAATTAGCCAGAGAAATTAGAAAAAAGCCAACTTATATGTCAAGTTTACCCCAAGATCCTTTAGGTAGGGATAAATATCGATATACTTATCAATCGAGAGATAGTGGTCAAGACTATTTAATAAGATTTGAGCTTGAGGAGAAAGGAAAGAAAAAATTTCAAGCAAGTCCACTTGGAATAATTGAAGTTGAAACAAGTAAGCAAAAATGAGACACAAATGCCCCCTTTTTATAGTGTCTCATTTGTCTCATTTTAAGTTAAAATTCGAAGAGGGTGTCGCGCAGAGCGTTGACATAAGCCAGCTACTGGATTATTACCCTTATGGAGACCTTAGAATTAGTACTCAAAATGGTGATTTTGACGAGAAAAGGAAGTTTACGGGGCATGAGTATGACGGGGATACTGGGTTGAATTATATGAAGGCCAGGTATCAAAATCCGAGCATAGGAAGGTTTATGAGTGTTGATCCAGTATATAATAAAATTGGCAGAAAAGAATTTAACGTGTTGCTATTGAAAAACAAATACCAACCTAAAAATTCAAGCTTGTTAACTTTTTGGCTAGGCGACAATGAAGAAATCAATAATAAAATATTGTTATATGATTATCTTACAAATCCTCAAAGACTAAACTCTTATAGTTATGTAATTAATAACCCCTTAATCTATACGGACCCCCTCGGTGAAACAGAATCTGCCGAGAAGGTCGTAAACTTTGTTTCTGGTCGGGGTTGGAAGACAGACGCGCAATTAATAGATATATCTAAAATCCCTACCCAATTAATGTCTCCGGAATCCGCTCATCAAGAGAAAACATATATTTCATCTCCGGAACACGCACCGACAGGCGAAACATTAAGTGCAGCTAGGCCAAGAGCACCAAGTTACAATACAAGAAAGAATATTTCAGATAGTCTTAGTAGTATTTCCGAAGGAATTGATGTTGTAGGGCAAGCTGCGGATGCTCCAGGTGCCGGAGCAGCGATAACTTTAACAACAGCTGCTGCCGTTTCTCCCCTTGGACCAGAAGCTAGCATAGGGGCGTTAGCAAGTTATCCTTTCATTGAAATTGGCACACAAATAGTTGCAGCCTCATCTAATTTATTATCAGGAGCATTAAATTCAATATCAAATTGGTTAATGAATCCATAAAATAAAAATATGAATTTACTTATAACGGGTTTATTTCAATTTATAGGAGTAATAATTATTATTGTTTACGGAGTTGTAACAATCAAACAAATTCGAAAGAGAGTGCAAAATTTAAATTCAGTAGATCAAAAGATGTTAACTGTTGGCAGAATCATGACTTGGGGTGCGGTAATTGCAATTATTGTAATCGGGCGGAATTCCAGCAGTAGTTACTATTTAATATTTTTATCCCTTTCTCTTGTCGTATATATCTTAGGTTCGAGATTGTACGTATTGAGTTATAATGTGAAAGAAGAAAATATAAATTCTTCTTATGACAACCTTGATCAATGGCTTGAAACAAAATATAAAAAATATCTAGCACCATTATGGAAAAATAAAGAATAAAATGTATTTAATAATAAAATGAATCAAAATCAGTTTATTTTTGGAGAATCGCTTTCAGAAGAGCTGATGAAGCGAATTAATCTTCGTGAGATAGATAAAAATGCAAGGGAGTGGTTTCATCCTTATTATTCTTTTCTTAATCTTTGCAAGGAAATTGGGACTTCGGGTCACGATCTATTAAAAGCTTCTAAAAAATATCGAGAATCATATGCAATTTCAATCTTGGCTCTTTCTCTTCAGGAAAGCACCGATAGAGATTGGTGGTTATATATTCCGGATAATGATCCTCCGGACGGTTATATTGCGACTTTTCAGAAAGAGATTATTAAGGATAATACGCAAATAAAAGGTAAAATTAGGGAGATCGAAGTTGTCGAGCATCGCTCAGAAGATAAGACCCTTCTAAATAGACTTAAAAATAAGCTGCTTGATACTTCTTATAACCCTGATACTGTTTTAGTTTGTTTAATGTTAGTTTCTGGTATATATAATTTTGAAAAACTTTCTAACGACTTAAAGAAAATTTCTCCAAAATTAAAACACATTTTTCTGATAATACATGGAGTGCAAATTTTTTCTGATATTTCAAATGCAACTTTTTTTAAATTAACTGCTGTTCAATTACTGCCAGAATTTGCTTCAGTTACTTTTGATATAAGAAACCAATATAAGGATTTTAAAAAGAAATTTGATATAGGGAGAGAGTATAGGCTCATTATAGACAACGAGATACATTATGGGACTAAAAATTTAAAATTTAAAAAATGAGACACAAAACGTTCTCTTTTTATAGCCCACCTTCGCTAAAGCTATGGGTGGGTAAATGTCTCATTTCCGAACAAGACGGCCGGTTTCTTATCTCCTGAACGCAAAATGACGTTCATTTTTTAATAGTTTTTGTAAAACTTTTTCAAAAAGTTTTCATAAAAGCCCCTAACTTTACCTACGATGATCTCTATCGGCTAATAATAGCTTCAACTACTTTAGCGACAACCACTGATTATATTAGAACCTATAGCTATAACGCTATTGGTAATATCTCTAATAAATCTGATCAGGGAAATTATAGCTATGAAGGCAATACCGGCGCTAGATATGAAAACCCGCACGCTGTGACAGATATAAACGGGACTAATTATTCTTACGATAATAATGGTAATTTAACTAGCGATGGAACTTGGACTCATACTTGGGACTGGAAAAACAGGCTAACTATCTCAAGCGCGGCCGCAACTAGCACCTATTAAAGCAGGGCTAAGAAAAGTAAACTGGCACGTATTAAGACATACCTTTGCCTCGCACCTAGCAGGCGCAGGGGCTCCCTTAAAAGCTATACAGGAGCTATTAGGACACGCGGATATACAAACCACCATGAGGTATACCCATTTGACTTCTTCAGTGTTGAAAGAAACTATTGGATTATTGAAAGACAAGGATCATGGCGGTAATTTTAGGCAACTGGTGGGCAACCATCAAGAAAAATTCGCAAAAATGGTTTAATAGACAAAATTGGTTGGTGAAAACTTTGTTTTCGTTGTAATATTAGTCATACATTTATAACAAATTTAAATCTATTTGAATTTATGACTAATATCTCAAAAAAAACATTGTGTAAATTGTAGCGGTAACGA
>JBDRJA010000090.1:0-3937 GCA_043815345.1 Patescibacteria group bacterium
CCATTTTTAGATCTTCATATATCTTAATCTGAGTTTTCATAATGGTATAATTTAGTGGTAAAAGTCAAAATACAGACTTACTACTATTTTACACCATTATGAGAGTTTTGATTAGTTTCGTAATTCAAAGTAATTAATAATATGATGTAAATTTATAAGCAATACAAATTTAGCTTAATTTATCATAAAAGTCAATATGCAGTAAATTATTAAATATTTTTTAGCCACGGAACTGTTATTTATAAGATCATTCTTTGGCAGATCCGCTAACTCTCACTCTTCATCTCAGATTAAATTTCATGTCGGGGTGAGAGGATTTGAACCTCCGATCTTCTGCTCCCAAAGCAGACGCCCTAAGCCGCTAGGCCACACCCCGAAAGGTAATATCAAAAGCTTGTTAAATATTCAATGGGCTTGATTAGCTACTTCCTAATTTCATAAATACTATCATCTTTTAATAAGACCCCCATTTCATAACCATCATAGGTTCTATTGTAATAGAAATTTTTTTTTAATAAATCTACTCTTTTCATCTACATAAATTCCAGTTAATTCAGATAAATTTTCCGGATATTCACCGTAATCCAGTAAACACATTTCTAATATCTCTGCCATTTTATTAACATTGCTAATTCTAATATCGTCTCCGCTCTTAATAGCATCCTTAATAAGCAAAGGAATAGAATTAAACCCAGTTTTTATTTGATCAAGATCAGTTTTTATATAATTTGTAAAGGTAAAATTTTCAGTCTTTACTCTATTTTATCCCAACCTCACCCCTTAGTGTTTCCAGGAGAAGTTGAGCTACTTACCTGTAGTATAATTATTATATGTGCCCCGGGTCAGAATTGAACTGACGACACAAGGATTTTCAGTCCTTTGCTCTACCACTGAGCTACCGAGGCCCTACTTCGCTCCGCTGAAGCGGAGCTACGTAGGGCAAGCCCTCTAATATAAGGCTACGTAGGGCAAGCCCTCTAAATATTCTATAAAAAGTTGTTAGACTCAGTCGCTTTTTAAAAAAAGCGTTGCCAGATCCTGTTTTTAGATATCTTTCAAATTTAGCAGCTTTATGTTTATTAGGAAATATTCCCACCTACTTAACTATTATTGGTAATCTATAGTTTGTTGAGAAGGATAAACCTTTTTTGTGTTCAAATATTCTTTTCTTTATACTGTAAGCCATATCTATATAATATTTTTTGTCAGCACAAAGTAGAATATATACAAAATACATGTTTCGAATTACAAATTATTAGCTTGCAATCCGAAGCTCTTTTGAAAAAAGAGCGAAGGATTGTTGCGGGGAGGGGATTCGAACCCCTGACCTCCAGGTTATGGGCCTGGCGAGCTGCCAGCTGCTCCACCCCGCTTCAATATTAAGATATTAAAATAAATTTTAATTTTCGATTCCCTGATTCTGCTCAAGCGTGATTATTGGTCTAGCGAGCGTTCCCGCCCAGGCGGGACCCACCATGCGTCGCTGTGGGCAATGGAGGATTTGAACCTCCGACCTCATCCTTATCAGGGATGCGCTCTAGCCAACTGAGCTAATTGCCCTTTTTAGATATATGCCAGGCATACTGGAGATTTACTCAAACTCATCCTAATAATCACTAAATGTGCAACTCAGGCAAACTGAATTAATTACCCCTTTATATGTAAAAAAGAGCTTTTTTTAAGCTCTTTAATAATATAACAGATAAGATGTTGAAATGCAAGCCTTTACAAATTTAGAACCGTATGGTAGGATATTTTTTGTAAACTAAATAAATAGAGAATTCTGTTGTCAGGGAGAAAAGTAATAAAGAAAGGTATATTTTATATTTAATATTAGTAAAGTTTGTGAAAATTAATAAATATTTTAGAAGTTTTCCAGATGTAAAATTTAGATTAATTTTTTAATGACCCAAAAGTAATTTTAACTTTGGGCATATCATGTTTGCTAAAATTAAATTAGAAAAATTATAAAGCCTCCCAAGCAACAGAAATTAAATTTATGGAATATGTAATTATATTTTATACTGTTATGGCTGTGGGCGGTTTTTTAGTTGGTTATTGGATTCGTAAAAAAAGAGCTCTGTCGCAGGTGGGCAGTGCTGAAGCAAAAGCGCAGAAAATTTTAGACGAAACTAAAACTAAGCAAAAAGAATTATTACTTCAAGCCCAAGACAAAGCTATAAAGATTATTGAAGATGCAAAAAGAGAAGATGAAAACCGACGCCGCGAAGTAAACAATTTACAGTCTAGACTAGAAAAAAGAGAAACAGTTTTCTCTCAAAAGTTATTGGAATTACAAGATAAACAGCAGCAACTTTACGACAAGGTAGGCAGAGTCGAGGAAGTAAAAGAAAAAATTAATAAAATTAAAGAAGAGCAACTAGCCAAATTAGAGAAAGTCGCTAAAATGTCAAAAAATGAGGCGAGGGAAGTTTTGTTTAAAAATGTTGAGCATGAGATCAAGGAAGATCTTATGGCTCGGATCCAGAAATTAGAAAAAGAATCAAGCGAGGTTTTTGAGGAAAAGGCTCGCGATTTAATGGCTAATGCTATCCAAAGGCTTGCCTCAACATACACCACTGAAATTACGACTACTTCGGTTGATCTGCCGAGTGATGAAATGAAGGGGAGAGTTATTGGCCGTGAAGGCCGAAATATTAAAGTAATTGAACAGCTAACCGGAGTGGAAATTATTGTTGACGACACTCCTAATGTTATTACTATTTCCGGCTTTTCTCCGATCAGAAGGCATGTAGCCAAAAGAGCGCTTGATTATTTAATTAAGGACGGGCGTATTCATCCAACTAAGATTGAAGAAGCTATTAATGAGGCAAAAAAAGATTTAGCTCTTGATATTAAAAAGGCCGGCGAAGAAGCTTTGTATGAAGTTGGGGTTGCTGGCATTGATCCAAAATTAGTACAGATTGTCGGACGTTTAAAATATCGTACAAGTTATGGCCAGAATGCCCTTAGGCATTCACTTGAAGTCGCGCACTTAGCCGCTCTATTAGCGGAAGAATTAGGAGCAGATGTCACTTTGGCTAAAAAGGGAGGTTTGCTTCATGACATTGGCAAAGCGGTTGATCATGAAGTGCAGGGAACACATCCGGAAATTGGGCGCGATATTGCTAAAAAGTTTAATTTACCCCAAGATATTATTGATCCAATAGAAACTCACCACGACGATCATCCGCGCGGCCTTATTTCCGTAATTGTTAAGGTGGCGGATGCGATTTCCGCGGCTCGGCCTGGAGCCAGGCATGATACTTACGAGCAGTATTTGCAGCGCTTAGAAGAATTAGAAAAAATAGCTAACTCGTTTGATGGCATTGAAAGGTCTTATGCTATCCAAGCCGGCCGAGAAGTTAGAGTGTTTGTTACTCCGGAAGAAATCGATGACTTAAAAGCTCGAAATTTAGCCCGTGATATCGCCAAAAAGATTGAGCAGGAATTAAAGTATCCAGGAGAGATTAAAGTTAATGTAATAAGAGAGATGAGAGTAATTGAATATGCACGGTAATTTTATATGGGATCATTGAGATATTTAAGATTATTAGGATTATAAAATAAAAGAAGGGAGTGGCGAGATGCTGTTCCCTTTTTGATTTTTAACTTGCTAAGAAAAGTTAGCTATGTTAGCATAAAAGTGTTAGCTTGAGACTTTTAGAGTATTTAAAAGGGTGGCATAATTATAGTATTCCGATTTTTTTTCACTAGTTATACGTTATTAGTAATGGGTTATTAATTTCTTTAATAGAACTTATAACTAATAACGTATAACTTGTTAATTTAATTAATATATCTATAAATTCCGTCAATAGCAGTTAAAATTAGGCAAATAGTTACGTGTTCATTGCAGTTTAATACATACAGGCCACCAGCCAAACAACGGTAGGACACTTTTAAGGTATTCTAACGTACGATGTACGATCAGTTA
>JBDRJA010000091.1:0-30718 GCA_043815345.1 Patescibacteria group bacterium
CTCAATTTTCTTATTTAAAAAACAATTTAAAAATACATAGGGGATTAAGCAAAGAAAACCGAGAAAATTTCATCCGATGGTATTATTATTTTAAAAATCAAAAATGAAATTACCAACCAATTTTGTCTATTAAACCTTAAATCTAAATTCTTAATTCTAAAATTAAAAATTCCTGAATCCAGGCTTTCTTAATATCTAGAGTCGTGCCAGTTTGTTTATATTTACAGTATTCCATCCTGCTCAATTGTCTTCACGCCGCCCCAATCTATCCATTTCTCCGCCTTATTTAACAAAAAATATTGTCTAAGATAAAATGACCTCTATTACAGCTCAATTTTTCTAAATTCATCTACTATCTTGTCGCGCCGCTATAAGCAATGGAATGTACTATATTCCAATCAACTATTTCCGATGGTTTTATAGCAAAAATATTCTGAAAAATCTTAATGGCGGCTTTTTCACTGTCTAAATTCCGATCTGTCGGAAGCAAGCCATAAGCCATTATAGTCACGGCGGCATTGTCATAAATATAATTTAGGTCTGGTTTTCTTAAATAAATTTTTTCAAATTTTTTCTTAGCTTTATCTTCAGCCGACAAACTTCTTTCGCTAGGCCATCTTCCATTAGTAATTTTTAAAATATCTTCCCATTCGCCTTTGGATGATGGTAATTTATTAAAGGCTAGCTTATAAAAGTAGAGGACGCTCGCTCTTTGGCTATCCTTTAATTCTGAAGTGGTTTCAGTGCCATAAACAATATAATTATTGATAGCGTATATATTTTCAGCCGATAAATTAAAATCTTTAATAAATGCTAAAGTATATCTATTAAAACTTTCTACTTCTAACTTAACATTCCTGCTTTTCCCAATGCTTTCCAAAGTCAAGTTTACCGCTCCTTTAGAGGCTATTTCCGCTTCACTGGCAATTTTATCCAATTGAACCGCGCGATAATTTATCTTAAAGCCTAATACTTTTACCTCCTTTTCCTTAATCGGACCTAAATTAATATCTTTCTCTGGAATTATAATTACTTCCGCTTTTTCGGGAGTTAATTTACTAACAGTATTCCCAGGAGTCATAACCCCCCTGCCCGGAGGATCTAAAATTGGTTGCGCAGTCTGGCTATAGGAAACAAATTTAGTAAAATGTTTAGTCCAAATTACTAAATCCGATCCGGCATCAATTTTACAATTGCCGCCTGTCGGAAGAGCATCGCCGACTTCCTGGGAATCAGGGCCGCAAGCAGTCGTGATCGGAGTAAAAACATTATTGCGCGAATAGCCTATATACTTTCCGGTTTGGCCAGCCAGCTTTATCCTCACTGCTTTGTCAAAAGTCAACAGAACGTCGCCGTATCCGATCTCTATTACTGAAGATACACTAGCCTCATAGCCGGAATCCGGTAGAACCGTGACGCTAGAATTATCTTTAATTTGAGGCAAATTAATAGTTCCGTTCCAACTTGTCTCCCCGCTAATTTGCGTACCTGCAGAAATTTCTAAGTCTACTTTTCCAAGGTTTGTTTCTGAATTTATAACTAAGTTACTGGGCAAAATAGCAATCTTCGCATCAGTTCCGCTTATCAAAGCAATTAAATTAAGTCGCGCATTGCTAGCAGAAATTGGCACGGCAATATTAGAACTTTCTGGAGCGTTTGAGCCAATCATTATTTCTGAAGAGCTAGCGCTCACACTAATGTCAGGAGTTAAGGTAGCTTGGCCTTCTTCAAAATCCAATACAGTGACCGTTCTGGTTACCTTAATAGCTGCATTTTTAGCGCTGTCTAAAACATTATAGGTTATCATATAGACTCCCGGGGTATTTTCATCTACCGTGTCCCCGCCAACAATTACAGCGCTAATATTGCCATCAAGATTATCAAGGGCTTTGGCCCCTGGTTCATTATATTTTGTTCCTTTATAAATAGTCATATTGCCGCCATTTAAAGTAATAACCGGGGCTGTAACATCGGGTGTAACATTAACCGTTCTGATTACTGCGACAGCTGAATTACCTGACGAATCAGTAATATTATAAGTTACCGTATAGGCGCCTACGGCGTTGATATCAACCAAATTTATAATAATAATATTAGCCGTAAGATCACCGTCATAGTTATCGCTGGCAGTAGCTCCGGCATCATTATATTGATAACCGACTTCAACATTAGCCGGGTTGTTTCCTAATAAAGCAATAACCGGGGCCGTTGTATCTACGACGTGGACAATTCTAGTAACTTTAACCGCTGGATTATCTGAAGAATCAAAAACATTATAAGTTACGGTATAGGTTCCCAAAATATTGGTATTAACATTATTTATCACTATAATATTGGCCGTAATATCGCCGTCAACATCATCAACGGCAGTAGCGCCCGCGTCATTATAGGCCGCGCCCACTTCAATAGTGACGGGATTTTCTCCTAACAAGGTAATTATCGGAGTAGTGGCATCAACCACATTAACAGTCCTGGTAACTTCAATGGCCTGATTGCTAGAAGAATCAGCTATGTTATAGGTCACTATATATTTACCAATAATATTAACCATTACCGGATTGACCATAATAATACTAGCGGTAAGGTCGTTATCATAGTTATCGGTGGCCATGGCGCCAGGATCGTTATATTCGCTTCCCACAACTATGGTAATAGGATTACTGCCTTTTAGAGTAATAATCGGAGCGGTTGTATCAACTACTTTAACTGTTCTGGAAACTTCCATAGCTGAATTTCCCGCGCTGTCCTTAACATTATAGGTAACAATATAGGTTCCTAAAATATTTACATTTACCAGATCTCCTCCGATAACTATGGAGCTGCTAATATTACCGTCAAGATCATCAAGGGCTGTGGCCCCTGGATCAATATAGCTAGCGCCCACTTCAATGGTTTCGAGGTTATTACCTAATATTGTTATAATTGGGTTGGCAGTATCTACGGTAGTTAAATTAAGAGTGGCTGGAGTTTCATTGCCAGCTTCATCTTTAAAAATAGTTTGAAAAGTATTTTGTCCAGTAGTAAAAGAAACCTCAATATATTCCTCAACTGTAAAATACCAACCGCTGGCACTATTTAGAGTTTTATAATTTAATTGCCCAACTGACTGATCGCCCTCAAGCCAGTAGACCTTAAATTCTTTTGTGCTATCCGCGCCTTCTACGTAAAGATACAAAGCTTCACTTAAATTATTGGCCAAATCAGCATATTCAGATGAATCTATAATTAAAGCATATTGATTATTCAAAGGAGAAACATTTTTAATTTCGCCATTTATTTTTTTATATGCTAAATCACCCAGAGCCGGAGCAACTGTATCAATAGTAAACTCGGAAATATTTAATATTTCACTTGTATTATCGAAAAGGTCAGTGACACTTATGGTACAGCTGCTATATGTTCCATCGGCTAATTCATTAAAGGTGATAGTATTATTTCCTTCAACTGCGTCAGTAACAGCGCTTGTACAGCCGCCCCCATAACTGATAGTACCCGCTTCGCTTGAATTAAAAGTATAACTTGGAGTATTATCGTTAGTTGGAGTTGGCGCTGGAGTTATTTCTCTTAAAGTCGGCTTTGAATAATCTGGATTTAATATAATTTCTCCATCAATAAAACTTATAGTTAAAGGTTCAGCATTGCTATCAACTACTTCTGTATTACTAAACGTTAAATTTGCCTTAGCGGAAGAAGTTGAAAATACCTCAAAATTTAAAGAAATGAAACTTTCATTATTTAGCACTAAAGCGCTATCGCTGTCCCAAACTACATTAATATAATTTCCTACATTATTAACAGTAGTCGCGCCTGTTGTAGCGGCCGTGTAACCAGTATACTGCAAAAGAGTATTATCATAATTAACTTTAAATTGGATGCCGAAAACATCTGAATCTAAAGTAAAAGAGCTGCCGATTATCGGAACAATAATTAAATCACCCTGATAAGCTACTTCCGATTCAATTGTCAAAATTTCTCCTTCGGCGAAAGTAAAAGGAGCAAGACCAAAATTTATAATAATCATTAGTAATATAAGCAAATTACTTATCATCCTCCTTAATTTGTTAGCCAATTCTCTTTTCATAATAGTAAAATTAATATTAATTATTAAAGACTCGAATTATCAATCGCTGTTCCAAGAATTATTTACGTCTCCCATTTTAATCCCAATAAAATTTTGGTTATTTAAATCAGTTGTTAAATTAAAATAAGTCTTGCCTAACCCTTCGGTTAAATAATTTTCTTCAGTCAATAAAGCTTCTGAAGAATAAAATTTCCAGCCTTTTGGTAGTAAAATATCTATTTCCGCGATATATCTTCTTATTTTTACTAAATCGGCAACAGATACAGAGCCGCTATTATTTACATCAGCGGCAATTACTTTAAACAATTGATTAAAAATTTCTGACTCTACTAAATGCTTTCTTATTTTAATTAAATCTGAAACAGACACTCCGTTAAAAGCGCTATTATCATCTTTTTCAACTCTAACGATATAATCGCCTCCGCTGGAAACCTCTGTAAATTCATAAAATCCGAGAGCATTGGTTAAAGCAGCAGCTAATTGATTGCCATTGCTATTTTCTAAAATTACCGTTGCGTCAGGAATCGGCTTTAAGCCGTCATAATATTTTACAGTCCCAGAAATTGTTAAGCCAGTTAAAGAATTAAGCGCTTTAAAAGCATTTATTCTTTTGCCGGTAACTGTTTTCCCGGCTAAAGATAATAAATCATCGCCAGTTGTTAAAATTATATCCCTGACTTTAGTGGAATCCAATTCTGGTTTATATCCCCAGATTAAAGCGGCTAATCCCGCGACATGCGGCGCGGCCATTGAAGTACCTTGCATATAGCCGTATTGCTCTAAAGAACCGTCAGAAAAACCAGTAATTATTACACCATCAATTAAACAACCTAAATAATTATTATCTATTTCATCAGTAACCCATCTCAAGCGGAATTTAAAATTACTGGTTAAATAACTATCCGGTATAGTTAGGCTATAATATTTGCTTGCCCAACCGCTTGAATTTTCGCCGTCATGATTCTCGACATCAAGTAAAAATTCATTCCATTTTTTCAATTCAGAAAAATTTTCTCCGTCTGGGCTTACTTCTAAAACCATATAATCCTGGAATATAGAGCCTTCGGAATACAGATGATATGAAGTATCGCATTTTGTATAAAAATTAATATCCGCCTTGGCTGTTTTGCCCAAGTCATAATAAGGAGAAGTAATTATTGAATTAGTATTGGCTAAATATGGATAATTTATATCGCCAATCAAAACATTACCCCAGGCGCTACCCCAAGAAGCCGTCATATCAACCGTGCCCCAATCTCCAGTCTTAATCCAGCCATCCGGTATATTTGGCGGTGTTAGGTCATCAAAAGGCTCAAATAAAATCGTGCTAAAATCAGTAACTGTGCTATAAATATTAGTACCTGGCGCGCCTACATCTACTGATATTGCGCCATAATTAGAAAAATAAGCTAAATTATCATTTTGATCTGTGGCGGCAACTGAAATGATGTTATCTAAATTATAATCAGCCGGATAAGTAAATGTCCCATTGTCGCTATTAATACCGGAATTACTGGCTGCCGCGACAAATATACCCCCGGAATCTCTAAATCTTTCTATCGCATCATACTCAAAAATAGAAAAAGATGGACCTCCATAGCTGGCGTTAATAATTTTCACTCCATTTTGAATGGCAAAATCTATTGCCTTTATTTCGCTAGATATGGTAAGGCCAAATTTAATTGCCATAATCTTCGCCTTCGGCGCTACGCCTATAATGCCCCTGCTATTATTTTTTAAAGCGGCAATGGTGCCCGCGACATGAGTTCCGTGATAATTATCTGACGGCAGGGGAATTTTATCATTATCCTCATAATCATAGCCATGGCTACAACTGCCTAGATAGTTTCCGATTTCGTCCTTGCAATTACTGCCATCCCACATATTTTCCTTTAAATCAGGATGGTTATAAGCAACTCCGTCATCAATAACCGCCACTATAATTTCATTTTCAACTCCTCCAGATACTTCCCAAGCTTCAGGAGCGTCAATATCAGCGTCAACTGAGCCAGATGCTGAATTGACTTTCTGCCCAATATTATCCAGTCCCCAAAGCAAACCCTTATAAGTATCATTTGAATCAATTGCGCTTGGATAGAGCTTATAATTCGGTTCAATATATTCTACATTCGGATCATCCTTTAATCTTTCAATCACGCTCTCTACTGATTCATCTTTTTTAGTTCTAAAAATAGAAGTGTTATTTTTTTCAATATCCTCTTTTTTTTCTAAATTTTTATCAATAATAAATTTTTTTACCTTTTCTTTTCCCACTGGTTGTTGCAAATTTATTTTTTTTGATTTAAATTTTATTAAAACTTCTCCATGAATGTAAGGCAATTCTTTTTGTTTTATATTCTCTGCTTCTATTTTTTTTGCAAATAACTCTTTTTCTTGCGTATTTGATATAATCGGCGTTTTCTTTATAATATCTAGCTTTCCGCTGTTGCGACTTTCGCTTTTCGCAGTAAGTACATCACTTTTTGCAATGTCTTGCTTTTTTAACTCACGAGCTGAATTCAGATCAAATTGATTGCTGGCAATCGCCACTTGGATTGAACTGCTTGGAGCAAAAATTAAATTTAATAAGATGATTAAATAGATAACTATATTTCTTTTCATAATTCAAAATATTAAATACTAAGCAAATTACTAATTTTTTGTAATATTATCTAAATTTATTACTTAACTCTAGGTAGAATATTATATTTATCAAATATTGCCAATCGCGGCTTAAGTTAATATTTTGGAGGTTGTAATCACCATATTTTTACTACAATAAGCCAATAATTAGGTTAAATTTACAGTTAATTGTAAATGTTTGCACTATGTACCCTTATATTAGCCTTAAAATTAAATTTTTATCCTCCAAAATATTAACTTAAGCCCCAATCGCTAACTTTCATCCAAGGTGACAAAAAAACCGCCTTATTTTTAGGCGGTCTTAAATACAGCAAACTTTTTATTGATAAATAAAATCTGCATAAATATCAAAACTTTTGATTTTATTGATTTTTTATTCATAACATTTAAATCTTCCCCCTACCTTAGCAAAATGTTATAAGATTGTCAATGTTATGAATTTAGTGCAAGAATGGTATATTTGGCTAGCCTTGGTAGACCTTTTTAGTTTCTTCTACCGTCTTTCCTAAACTGAATTCTTCTAAAGCTTTAATTTTCGCTTGTTCCCCCAATTTTATTCCAAGCTCTGGATTATTTATCAACTCTATTATTTTTTCAGCAATTTTCTCCGGATTTTGAGATTTAACTAAAAGTCCGGTTTTTTGATCTTCAATTAATTCCGGATTACCACCGACGTCAGTAGCAACAATGGGCAGGCCGGCTTGCATAGCTTCTATAATAGTATAAGAAAGCCCTTCTTTTACTGACGAGCAGACGTAAATATCAAAGGCTTTTAAAAGCTTGGCGGCATCGCTGATATTACCGGCGAGAATGATATTGTTTTGCAGACTATTTTGCTTAATAAGCTTTTCAAGATTTTTTCTTTCCTGGCCTTCGCCGATGATAACTGTGGTAATTTGTAATTTGTAATTTGTAATTAGGATTCTTGCGGCCTCTATCAAATATTCAAAGCCTTTAGTGGGGTAGAGGTTGCCGATAGAACCGATCCAGACCCCCCCTTGCCCCCCCTTGCTAAGGAGGGGGAATTTCTGGCGAGACATTTCTTTTGATAGAAAATTAATTGGTTTTATTCCGTTGTGGATGGTTATTAATTTTTTAGGATTGCAGATTTTTTCTTTTAGGGCGACTTGGCGGTCAAATTCGGAAACGCAAATGATTTTGTCTTTAAAAAATGAAGTGAATTTTTCCGCGTATTTATAAAAAAGTTTTTTCCAGGTTTGTAGAGGTTCGTTAAAGACCCAGCCATGAGCCGTGTAGACGATTTTCGATTCTCGATTCTCGATTCTCGATTTGGCTATTATTGCCGCGATTGATCCCAAAATTGAAATTTTAGAGCTATTTAGATGTATAATGTCTGGTTTTAATTTATTGATTAACCGTATTATTCCAATTAACGCCAGAAAATCATTAATAGGTGAAATAGATCTTTTGAGGTGGGGGATTGCATAGAATTTAATTCCGGTTTGCTGTAATTTAATAGCAATTTTTCCTTTTTCCCCCTGCTCTCCACCCGCTACAATAATATTAAATTCATCTTTCAAAGAAGTTGCTAAATCATAAACATAGCACTGGGCGCCGCCCAGCTCGGATTGGGTTATTAAATATAGAATTGTTTTTTTATTATTAGACATTAGTTATTTAAAATTAGTAATTTTTTATTTTTTAATATTTTTTATTTCCTTATTTGTAAAATTCAAAACTTTAAAATTATTTTTATTTAGGTATTCGTTGGTTACTTCATAAAGTACTGGCGCAAAGTTCGTTATAATTTTTTCAATTTTTTCAATTTTTCCTTTAGTTTTTGTTTCTCTATGAATTGTGTTGTATCTAAAATATTGTTTTTTTCTTTTAATGAAAAAATGATTTTTTTCAAATACATGAAATTTTTGGGGTATTGGGTGAGGAGATAGTATTTGACCTTTCAGATGACTATCGGTAAGCCATATTTTTAACTGTAATGGATGATTTGATAGATTTCTAATTTTAAGATCAATAAAATTGTATAAAATCGTTGCACCACCGCCAAACGGCAAAGTTCTGCCAGAATCTGGAAAAAGATCCATGGAGTGATGATGCCTCTCCACTATTTCAATTGGTGTATGTAAAAATAACCAATAAAGAAAATTTGATAATTGGCATAACCCGCCGCCGACACCTTCGATAACCTTGCCATTTGAAAGCAACATTCCATCAATATACCCATTTTTATATTTTGGTTTACCGATAATTTTCCAAAACGAAAATATATGATTTGGTTTAATGAGAACTCCATTTAGCCGCTTAATAGCCTGCTCAAGGTTTATAATTTTTTGTTCTTGTAGTTTTTGATCACTGTCTCCAAGCCTTCGCCTTAAGACTGATTGATGCTTTGCAATAATACAGCCAAAAAAGTCTTTTTTTATTTCAAAGCTAATTCTAAAATCGAAAAAATTTTGCGCATTTCTTGCTAGGTGACGTAAAAAAATAATTGGCATTCTTAGGGATGGATATTTTTTTGAAAGAGCTGTCCTTTTTGGATTTTCATAATCATAGATACGCTCGGTGATTTCATTTTCAATTTTTGTCATAATTTCTTAATTATTAGGAAAGAGGAATTAATTTTTTCAATAGATGATTTTTAATAATTATTTCACATAACTCGTGATTATAGTTATAAAAAGGAAAGATAAAGTAAAATTGATAAAAATAGATAATCGTAAATTTGTAATAGATTTGTAATTTGAAATAGTTGACTTTTACTCCTATTTATTTAATAATAACTTATAGAGCATAAAAATTCAAGCCTTTTACTTTAAAGGCTTTTTAGGTTATTTTTCACTACCGTGAAAAAGCCACATTACAAATGTAGTTTTTAACGCGCATACTACAAATTACGCTCATCCGAATGATGAGGCACATGCGAATAAGTGCTATTTTTCCTTATTTACCTTAAAAAAGGGAGGAAACTGGAAAGAGGTTAAATTTAAATCTATGAAATTACTTTATATTGGAGGAGGGTATGTAGGATCTTGCAGCGCGGCAGTTAGCGCTGATAGCGGGCATGATGTTTTAGTTTATGATATTAACTCTGAATTAATCAAAAAGTTATCGTCTGGAGATAAAGATACAATTGAATCAGTATTATTCGAAGAAAATCTTGGTGAATTAATAATTAGGAATAAAGAAAGGCTTGAATTTACTGATCAATTAAGCAAGGTTAGAGAAAAAATTAATGAAATTGAGGCGGTTTTTATGTGTTTGCCAACCCCGGAAAAGGATAGTACCGGAGAAACTGATTTATCTTATTATTTAAAAGCGGCCGAGGATTTAGCTAATGTTTTAGCAAAAAGAAATAATGGAGAGCAGACAAGGCATGTATTAATTGTTAATAAAAGCACAGTGCCTATACAAATGGTTGAGATGACTAAAAATATATTGGATAGCCATGGAGTTAGAAATTATGGACTTGGCTCTAATCCGGAATTTTTAATAGAAGGAAAAGCGATTGAGGGTTCAATCAGGCCGCAAAGAGTTGTGGTCGGCGCGAAAGAGGAAAAAGATTTTAAGATTTTTAGGGATATTTATAAACGATTTTATGATTCACCATCAGTAGATTACATTGAAGTTAACCCGGCAGAAGCAGAGGCCGGCAAGCTTCTGGCTAATTATCTTCTTTTTAAGCGTTTAACTAATTGTTTTGACGTTGTTGGCCGGACTTGTGAAAAGTTTGATAATATTAATTTTGAGAATGTAAGAAAAATAATAATAACTGATAAGCGGATTGGAGATTGGGGATTTTATAATAGTTTATTTGCCGGGGGAAGCTGCTTTATTAAAGATGCCCGTTCACTAGCTTACCAGCTGCAAAAAAAGGGAGCAAGGATTGATTTAGTTAATAGCGCTCTAGGAGCCAATAAGAGGCAGTTAATTAATTTTATAACCCGAGCTGAACTGGAAGCTAATTTTAGATGGCCGGGTAAAAAAGTTGGAATATTAGGCTTATCATTTAAACGGCACACTAATGATATTAGAAATTCAGCCGCTGTTTTCATTGCGGAAAATTTATTAGATAAAGATGTCTATGAGATAAAAGCTTATGATCCAGTTGCTGGAAAAAATTTTTTAAAACATTTTAATGAAAAACAAAATAAAATTTTTTTAGCTAATAACGAAAAAGAAGTAATAAAAGATGTTGATGTCTTAATGATTACTACTGACTGGCCGCAATTTAGGGAACTTGCTCCGGTAATTATTAATAATTTGAAAAAAGGCGCTTTAATTATGGACGGCCGGAGAATGCTTCATCATAAGTATGGCGAGTTAAGCAGAGCGGGTTATGATGTTATTGCGGTGGGGTCGCCGATGATTAAAAAAATGAAGATTGAAGAATTAAAAATAAAGAATTGCGAATAATAAATTTAATAAAAATATTTTTTCATTCTTATTCATAATGACAAGGAAAAAATTATTAATTGCTACGCGTAATAAAGGAAAAATTGAATCAATTAAAATAAAGCTTGGAAATCTGCCATTAGATTTATTAAGTTTTGATGACTTGCCATGCTTTTCGCCTGATTTTGACATTGAAGAGCCAGCTTCCACTTTTGAAGGAAATGCAATTATTAAAGCGATTATGGCTGGCAATAAAGCAAAGTGTTTAACTTTATCGGAAGATTCTGGGTTAGAAGTTGATTATTTAGACGGCGGGCCGGGAGTATTTACCGCCCGTTATGCTCAAGGCACAGACAAAGACCGGTACAATAAATTGCTAAAAGCGATGAAGGATGTACCAAAGAGTAAAAGAAGAGCTCAATTTAGAGCAGTCATTACTATTTATGACCCAGATACCAAAAAGATAAGAACTTGTCAGGGTATTTGCCGGGGGTTAATCACGAATAAACCAGTTGGGCATAATGGGTTTGGCTATGATCCAGTATTTTATTATCCTGGCCTAGATAAAACAATAGCGCAAATGACTGTTCATGAAAAATTAAGCGTAGATCATAGAGGTCAGGCAATGGAAATTGCTAAAAAAATACTAAGACAGAAATTTTTATAAATTTTTAAATAAAGGTGTTAAACACCCAATAAGGTGTTTAACACCACCAAAGTTCATGCCTAAAGTTTTTGTTACCGGCGGGGCTGGGTTTATCGGCTCCAACCTGGTTGATGAATTAATAAAAGACGGTCATCGGGTGGTAATCATAGATAATTTATCAACTGGAAAAAAAGAATATTTAAATTCAAAGGCAAAATTTTATAAATTAGATATTGGTTCTAAAAAAATAGAACAGGTTTTTGAAAAAGAAAAGCCGGATTTTGTCTTTCATTTAGCGGCCCAAATCGATGTTAGAAAATCTTTAAGAGATCCGGAATATGATAATAAAATTAATGTTTTGGGCTCACTAAATATTTTAGAAAATTGTTGCAAAAGTAAAGTAAAAAAAATAATTTTTGCTTCTACCGGCGGCGCAGTTTATGGCGATGCTCGAGAGATACCCACGACCGAGAATTATATTCCAGCCCCAATGTGCCCCTACGGAATCCACAAGTTAACTTTTGAAAAATATTTAAAATATTATTACGAGGTGTATAAACAGGATTATACAGCTTTGCGGTTCGCTAATATATATGGCCCGCGGCAATACAAGGGCGGGGAAGCCGGGGTAGTAGCGATTTTTATTGATAAGGCGGTGAATAATAGCCAAAGCATTTTAAACGGCAGCGGCCAACAAACCAGGGATTTTGTTTATGTTGATGATGTCGTAGCTGCTTTTATTAAGTCTATGAAAGTAAAATTTCCGGGTGAGATTAATATTGGAACTGACAAAGAAACAAGCATATTAGAAATAATTAATTCTATTGAAAAAACCTTGGAACGAAAAATGATAGTAAAAAAAGGACCGGCTATTCCCGGAGAACAAAAGAGGAGTTGTTTAGATTCTAAATTAGCCAAGAAAGTATTAAACTGGGAGCCGAAAGTGAAATTAGAAGAAGGAATTAGAAGGACTATTGAATGGTCAGAGAATAAGATAATTAATAAATAGACAATATGTCAAAAATATTAATAACCGGCGGTGCGGGGTTTATCGGCTCGCATTTGGTAAAAAAATTAATTGATCAGGGGCATAGAATAGTTATTGTTGATAATTTAAATAAATATTATGATCCGCAGTTGAAAAAAGATCGATTGAAAATATTTTTGAAAAATTATAAGTTTGATTTTTATAAAATTGATATAGCTAATTATAATGAGCTAAAGCAAGTATATAAGAAGTATAAATTCAATAAAATTATTCATATTGCCGCTCAAGCCGGCGTTCGCTATTCCTTAGACAATCCTTCTATTTATGAAAAATCAAATATTTTAGGCACCTTAAATTTACTGGAATTATGCCGGCATTTTAAAATTAAAGATTTTATTTTTGCTTCATCCAGTTCGGTTTACGGCTCTAATGAAAAGTTGCCGTTTTCCGAGAATGACCGGGTTGATAATCCGATTTCTATTTACGCGGCCACAAAAAAATCTAATGAAGAAATGGCTTTTACTTACCACCATCTATTCGGTTTGAATTGCCTTGGTTTTAGATTTTTTACAGTTTACGGACCATGGGGCCGGCCAGATATGGCTTTATTTAAATTTACAAAAAATATTTTAGATAATAAGCCGATTGATGTTTATAACAACGGCGAGATGGCCAGGGATTTTACCTATATAGATGATATTGTGGACGGTGTAATATCAGCTATCGAAAAGTGCCAAGGTTATGAAGTATTTAATTTAGCTCGAGGCAAATCAATTAAATTATTAGATTTTATTTCTGAAATAGAAAATAATTTAAGTAAAAAAGCGATAATGAGTATGATGCCAATTCAAGCAGGGGATGTAACGGCAACAAGCGCGGATATTTCAAAGGCGCAGGAAAAGCTTAATTATAATCCTAAAATATCAGTAGACAAAGGAGTGAAAAATTTCATTGATTGGTATAAAGATTATTATAAAATTAAATTTTAATTATGAAAAAAATCTTAGTTACTGGCGGTGCGGGGTTTTTAGGTTCCCACCTTTGCGATAATTTGCTTGAAGCAGGTAATTATGTAATTTGTCTTGATAATTTTTTTACGGGCAATGGCCGGAATATTAAGCATTTGAAAGATACGGAAAACTTTAAATTAGTTAAGCATGACGTAGAAGAGCCTTATGAATTTGAGGTGGATGAAATTTACAATTTAGCTTGTCCGGCGGCCCCGATTTGGTACCAGAAAGATCCAGTTAAAACAGTAAGGACTAGCGTTCAAGGCGCGATAAATGCTTTAGAGCTGGCCCGCAAATTAAAATGCCGTGTATTGCAAACTTCCACTTCAGAGGTTTATGGGAATCCGAAAGAGCACCCGCAAAAAGAAACTTATTTCGGCAACGTAAATTTTACAGGTCCTCGTTCATGCTACGATGAAGGTAAGCGGTGCGCGGAAACTTTATTTTTTGATTATTATCGCGAGTATGGCGTTGATATTAAGGTGGTTAGAATTTTTAATACTTATGGGCCGAGAATGGCCCGGGAAGACGGGCGAGTTGTAAATAATTTTATTATCCAAGCATTAGAAGGAAAAGATATAACTATTTACGGAGATGGCTCGCAGACCAGAAGTTTTTGCTACGTTGATGACATGGTAAGAGGCTTAATGGCTATGATGAATAATGGGAAATTTGTCGGGCCGGTAAATTTAGGTAATCCAAATGAGTTTACAATTAATGAATTAGCCGATAAGGTGATAAATTTAATCGGAAATAAATCAAAAATAGTCTATAAAGATTTACCGCAAGATGATCCTGCTAAACGAAGACCTGATATTAGCTTAGCGAAAGAAAAGTTAGGCTGGGAACCGGAAGTAAAATTAGAGGATGGACTGAAGAAAACTATAGAGTATTTTAAAAGTATTATTTAACCCTCTTTTATCCTCCCCTTCGTAAGGGGGGGGGGGCAGAGAACCCGTCCGTTTTAAAATCGTTGTTGTGTCGTAGGCGAGGACGCCAACGACAACGGTTCGAATCGGCCTCCCGGCCTATGAGAACCCGTCCGTTTTAAAACCGTTGTTGTGTCGTAGGCGAGGACGCCAACGACAACAACGGTTTCTATAATCATATGAAAATATTAATTTTTTCAACCGCATATTTTCCCTTTGTCGGTGGTGCTGAAGTAGCGGTTCAGAGAATAACTGACCATCTTGATGATGATATAGAGTTTCATATGATCACTGTTAATTTAGATGGCAAGCAAAAACCTGAAGATCATGATGGTTTTGTAAAAATTTATAGATTGGGTAATGGAAAATTAAGCAAATATTTTTTGCCTTGGACGGGTTATAAAAAAGCAAAGGAATTACATTTAAAAAATAATTATGATGCGGCCTGGTCTATTATGGCCAGTCAGGCGAGTATTGCCGCCTCTCTTTTTAAAATATTTAGCGGTAAAAAACTTATCTTAACTCTACAGGAAGGGGATGAAGAAGAGCATTTAATGCGCTATACTCTTGGAAATAAATTTTTATATAATATTTTAATTAAACCATGGCATAGATTGGTTTTTAAAAAAGCAGATATAGTTACAGTTATAAGTGAACATTTAAAAAAGCGTGCTATAGACAATGGAGTTGAGGAAAGTAAAATAAATGTTATTCCCAATGCTGTTGATATTCAACTTTTTGCCCAAAAGCATAACAAGCAAGAACCAGAAATAACAAGAAAAACACTGAATATTAAAGATGATGAAAAAGTAATTATTACAGTGTCACGACTAGTTAAAAAAAACGGCTTAAAAAATTTAATTGATGCAGTTAGTTTATTAAATAAAGAGCAAAAAATTAAATTAATAATTTGTGGCGCAGGAGATGAAGAAAAAAAATTAAAAGATCAAGTAGACAAAAATAATATTAAAGATAAGATTTTATTTTTGGGAAATATTGATCACGAAAAAATACCTCAGTATTTATGGATAAGCGATGTATTTTGCAGACCATCATTATCCGAAGGACTCGGAAATGTTTTTTTAGAGGCTATGGTAGCCGGATTACCGGTTGTTGCTACTTCTGTTGGTGGAATCCCTGATTTTTTAAATGATGGAGCAACAGGTTGGTTTTGTAAAGTTAATAATCCAGAAAGTATTTCTGAAAAAATTAAATATATATTAGATGAAAAAAATAAAACGGAAGTTGAGAAAGTAGTAGAAAATGCTAAAAAGATGGTAGTTGAAAAATATAATTGGGGTAAAATTACTAAAGAAATGGAGAAAGTATTTAAAAAATTATAAATAGCTAAGAGACTAGGTCTTTAAATAGTATGGTGATAGTTTTTATTTTAAAACAACTTTATAAAATGAAAACATATATTAAGTTCGTTATTTCAGGCGGTACTGCTGGCACGGCTGATTTAATTTTATTGTATGTATTAACAGATATTGTTGGTTTATGGTATCTAATTTCAGCTACCATTGCTTTTGTCGTCGCTTTTTTGATTAGTTTTTTTCTGCAAAAATTTTGGACTTTTCGCGATAACCGCCGAACAATAATATATAAGCAACTTTCTTTATATTTAGTAGTGGGGTTAACAAATTTAAGTATTAATGGAGCGGCAATGTATTTATTAGTTGATAAATTTGGGATTTGGTACATGCTAGCCCAAGTAATATCTAGCGGCTTTTTAGCATTCATCAATTTTTTAGTGTATAAGTTTATAATTTTTAAAAAATGCAAAGAAGAAATAAAAAATAAAAACAATGAATATGATAATAATTTAAAAATATTAATCGCAACCGGCATTTTTCCTCCTGATTTAGGCGGGCCAGCCACCATGTTAGAAGCTTTAATCTATTCTTTAGAAAAGCAGGATATTAAAGTAAAGGTTATTACTTATAGCGACAGTAAATTAAATTCAGGAAATAAAATTATTAAAATCAACCGTAAGCAGAATTCATTAAAAAAGCTTATCAAATATTTTTTAAAAATGAGAAAGCTTTCTACATGGGCGGATATTATTTATGCGACTGATACTTATAGCGTTGGCTATTTTGCATACCTAATAAAAAAAATTACCGGTAAAAAATATATTATTCGATTTGCCGGTGATAGTGCCTGGGAAACGGCTGTTTCAAAAGGCTGGACAGATGATTATATAGTAGATTTTCAAAAGAAAGTATACAATAAAGAAATTGAAAAATTAAAAGAGCGCCGTAAAAAAATAATAGTTAACGCTGATAAAATTATTGCGGTAAGTAAATTTATCGGCGATATTGCCGAAACAATAGGAGCCAGCAAAGACAAGGTTAAAGTAATTTATAACTCTATGGATTTTATGAAAAATACAGAGGTAAGCGATAGGGAAGTGATAAAAATAAAAAATAAATACGGCCAGAACTCAAAAATAATTATTACTTCCTGCCGATTAACATCTTGGAAGGGCGTGGATGGGATAATAAAAATAATGCCGGAATTAGTAAAAAACATTGGCAAGGTTAATTTTTTAGTGTTAGGGGACGGACCGGAGTTGGATAATTTAAAAGCATTATCAAGCAAACTAGATTTAAGAAACAATGTTTATTTTTTAGGCAGGCTGCCCGAAGAAGAAACCTATAAATATTTTAAAGCCGCTGACCTTTATATCCTAAATACAAATTATGAAGCAATGTCCCATGCTTTGCTTAATGTAATGAGGTATGAAACGCCAATTATTACTACAAATATTGGCGGTAATCCAGAAGTAATTGAAAATAACAAAGAGGGTATATTAATTAATTATAATAACAAAGAAGAATTGCTTAGAGCGGCAAAAAAAATATTATCTAATCCTGAATGGGCTAAGCAATTGGCCTTAAACGCAAATAAAAAACTTGAGAAATTTAACTGGATCGAAAACATAGATTCAACTGTAAAATTATTAAACGATGTTAATTATGAAAAAAGTTCTACTAATAAATCCTCCCTTTAACATCGGTAAGGAAAATTATGACAGCTCGGTTTCGGTCGGCCTTTTAAGTATTGCTAGTTATTTAGATAGTATGGAAGTAAAAGTTGATATTTTAGACGGGGCGCGCCAGAAAAATTATCTTAATATAATAAATGAAAAAGCAAAGGAGTGTGATATCGCGGGCATTTCAGTAATGACTACACAGGTAGCCAACGCTTTAAAAATATCAAAAATAATTAAAAATAATAATCCGAATTGTAAAATAATCTGGGGAGGACCGCATCCTTGTTTTTTTAGTAGACAAACCATAAGTAATTCTTTAATTGATATTGTGTGTTACGGAGAAGGAGAAAAAGTAATGCAGGAAATCGCAAGCAATAAGCCTTTGGATGAGATAAAGGGAATTGTTTATAAAAAAAAAGATGGGCAAATTGTTACAAATAAGCCTCAAGAGTTAGTAGACCCGGCTAGAATGCCATTGTTTAATTGGGATTTAGTGCCAAAAGAAATTTTAGAGAATTTATTATTAATTCCATCATTAACTTCAAGGGGATGCCCGCATCAATGCACTTTTTGTATAAATGCCATTTTAAAAAATAAATGGAGGCAGAGAACAGCTGAGCAGGTTCTAGAAGATATAAGAATTATAAATAAAAAAGAGTATTTTAAAGGAAAAAAGTTAAGGTTTTGGGACGAGAATTTTTTTGTAGATATAAAACGGGCAAAAATTGTAATTAATGGCATGATTAACGAGAATTTAAATAGGCCATGGGAAACAACAGTAAGAGCTAATTATATTAGAAGCGGAATGATTGATGATGGGTTTATGGCGAAGCTAAAAAAATCAGGCTGTTATTTATTGTCTTTTGGCGCTGAATCTGGATGTCCAAGAATTTTAAAAAAAATAAAAAAAGGAATTGTGCCTGAAGATGTTTTGCGGTCTGCTGAAATGAGTTTAAAACATGATATTATTCCGCAATATTCATTTATGATCGGCCTACCAGGAGAAGCTAAGAGCGAAATGATGGAGACTTTAAGATTAATTGACAAGCTGGCAAAGATGAGTGACAAAATACAAATACTAGGTCCGCAGGCTTTTAGGCCTTACCCTGGGTCTGAATTATATAATGAATGCCTAGAGTCAGGCTGGCAGGCGCCGAATTCATTAGAGGAGTGGGGAGAATTAGTAGAAAACGAGTTGAGTTATTTAACAGTGCAGAATTTTCCCTGGGTTAAACATAAAAATTTTGTAGAATCAATGGAAGCCTATGTTAGGTTTGGCGCTCATAGCATAAAAAGCGCCATGGGCTCAAGCGTGAAAGCGCAGAAGTGGATTAAGCTGGCTTTTGTTTTACTATGTAAATTGCGATGGAAGTTAAAATTTTTTTGGTGGCCGATTGAGTTTAAGATTGCGAAGAGGTTTGTTACGAAGTAAAGGATTACAAATTACAAATTGATTTCAAATAACACAAATAATAATAAAAGTATGAAGATACTTAATTTGGGGTTAGACAATTCGGTTTTAGATAAAGGATCTCCTTTGGCGCGGAGAGTGATTAAGTATGGGAAATTGGTGGAAAAATATACGATGATTGTATTGGGCGATAAAGATGTTAGAATGAAGTTGTCAAATAAGGTTTGTGTATTTGGAGTTGGTAGTATTGTTAAATTAGTTAAATTAGTTAAACTAGTTAAATTAGTTAATAAGATGATGCTGAATGAAAAATTTGATATTATTACAGTTCAAGATCAATATTATTTAGCATTGATTGGACTAAGATTAGCTAGGAAGTTTAAAGTTGGTTTAGAATTGCAGATTCATGGATTTGAAAAATTTTATGGAATTAGGAAATTTATAGCGAAGTTTGTTTTACCAAGGGCTAACGCGATTCGGGTAGTTAGCCAGAGATTGCGAAAGCAGTTGGTTGATGATTTTAAGGTGGATGGAGAGAAAATAACAGTAGTTCCGATATATACCAATTTCAGATTTCAGATTTCAGAATTAAAAAGAAAGATGAAAAAATTGTGTTTTTAACAGTGGGACGCTTAGTAGAAACCAAGAATATCAAGATGCAGATTAGGGCATTTAAAAATTTATATTTAAGATTTAAGAATTTAGAATTGTGGATTATTGGGGAAGGAGAGGAACTGAGCAATTTGAAATTAGTAGTTGGTAATTTGGGATTAGATAAAAATGTGAAAATGTTTGGTTGGAAGGATGATTTAAGTAAATATTATAGACAAGCAGATGTATTTTTGCTAACATCAAACAGCGAAGGTTGGGGGTTAGTGGTTATTGAAGCAGCTACTTGTGGATTACCGATTATAATGACTGATGTAGGATGCGCTGGCGAAGTTATTAAAGATGGCCAGTCAGGGAGAGTAATTCCAGTGGGTGATCAAAAAGCGCTGGAAGAGGCGATGGTGAAGTTAATCGAGCATCCTGAACTAAGAAAGAAGTTGGGAGAAGGCGCGAGGGATGCGGTGGAAAAACTACCAAGTAAGGAAGAGACTTTAAAATTATATTTAAAGTCATGGCAAAATGCACGGATTAATTTCTAATTCACCTAATTGTCTAATTTCTAATAAAAGATTAAATTTAAAATGCTGGAAAAAATAGTAGTAATTTAATTATTTTGCATTAAAAATTTTATTAGTAATTAGGTGAACTAGAAATTAGAAATTATTAATATAGTTTTATGAAACTAATTATAAACAAAAATCAAATTAATACTTCCCCAGAGCAGTTTCTCCGCAAGGTTGGCTATGCTTATCATAGAGATAGAAGATCAGGCAAAGATAGCTTTGCCCGAAGATTAGGTAGTGGTTTTTATCCAAAACTGCATATGTATGTAATGGAGCAAGGAGACAAAACTGTCTTTGATTTGCATTTAGACCAGAAGCAAGCTAGTTATAGAGGGGCGAGGATGCATAATGCTGAACATGACGGTGAAGTTGTTGAAAGAGAGATTAGCAGGCTTAGAAATATGATAATAGAAGAAGAAGCCAAGCCTCTCTCCACAGAAGCGGTTGAAAGAGGTTTAGCTTCTTCTAGTAAAAGCGGAGATCTGCTAGAGAAAATTGGACATGGGGAGGTGCCTCAAAGTATGAGAGAGGTCAAGAAAGAATCTTGGTGGGGGAGGATTTTTGGGTAGAATGTCGCGTATCGCAAACCACGTATCACATATCGCGAAACGCTATATAACATAAATATGAAAACTAAAAGATTTAAAATAACTCCGGCTGTTTATTTAGTTTTGATAAAAGATAATAAGGTTTTATTATTAAGGCGCTATAATACTGGGCATGAAGATGGAAACTATAGCTTTGTCGCCGGGCACTTTGATGGAAACGAAACAATTATGCAAGCAATGGTAAGAGAAGCCAGAGAAGAAGCAGATATTAATATTAAGGAAGAGGACTTAGAAATAGCACATGTTATACATAGATTCGCAGAGTATAATGATGTAAGCTCCGGGGAACGAATTGATTTTTTTATTAAGGCAGAAAAATGGCAAGGTGAGCCGAAAAACATGGAGCCTGAAAAATGCGATGATTTAGACTGGTTTGACTTAGATAATTTGCCAGAAAATACTATAGCTTATATTAAGCAGGCGATTGACAGTATTAATAAAAAGATTTTTTATAGTGAATTTGGGTGGGAGAAATCGTGAATCTCGTATCTCGTATCTCATATAAATAGTATTTATTAAATTTATATGATGTTAAATAAAAGCATTATTGAAATATTAAATCATTTACATAGCTTAGGTATTGAGGAAATAAATAAACGTTTAGAAGTTAACGATAATTTATTAACCATTAATTCTGGCGACCAAATATTAGCTACTATTAAATTAGATTCTATTAATTTGTTTGATTCTGTTAACTTGCAAAATAAGCTTAAAGTGTTAAATAAGTTTAATGAGGAAACGATCGATATTCTAAATTTAAAAAAGTTTTTTAATAAAATATCAGACTCAATTATAAGGTTAAATCATATTGGTATAAGTTATTATTGCGACAATATTGATCAGGAACTGGAAAAACTAAAAAACAAATTGAAAGATACGATTTTTAATATTTACGAAGAAAAGTCAGGACTTGATAATCAAAGATGGTTTTTTGTGGGCGATAATGAAAAATGGCAGGAACCTTTATTTGAAATTGTGTTAACTAAAATTGAAAATAATGAAAATAAAGAATGGATACCGCATTTTCAAATTGACATTGATACTAATTTGGATTTTTATGAGCTAGAAGAGATCTGTAAAAAATTTAATATGCAGTTTGATTGGGTTTTAGATATAGCTGGATTTGGCAAGGTGCTAGGGATGAAGATATTAGGAAATATTAAAGGTGTTAAATTGTGCCTTGGCCTAGGACCTAAAAACAGGGGAGTTAAGTGGCATAGAGAAAAAGAAATGAAGAATGTATAAGCCAAAGAATATTATAAATACTATATTATTTGAAGATGCAGAGCAGGTGAGAAGTGATTTAAAAAAGTTTGGAGTTAAAATATAATATTAATATTTTAACAGCTAAAACTGTTTTAACCCGAGCTAAAGCTCGGTAGAGAAAAAAGCAGCTAAAGCAGCACTACCTTCAGCTGAAGCTGAGTAGAAAAAACAGCTGAAGCTGTTCAATTCCGAGCCAAGGCTCGATAGAAAAAAATATGCTAAAAATTGATTTACATACTCATACAATTGCCAGTCGTCATGCTTTTCATACCCTTGATGAAATGGCTAAAGAAGCCAAGAGAAGAGGAGTGGAAGTCTTGGGCATTACCGATCATGGGCCGGCAGAACAAGGCGGACCTTCAAATAGTTATTTTCGCTGCGGCAGAAGATTGCCTAAAGTTATTAACGGAGTAAGGCTTTTATTTGGAGTTGAAGCAAATATTTTAGACAAAACTGGAAAAATAGATTTACCTGATAAAATTTTAAAATATTTGGATATTGTAATTGCTGGTTTGCATAAAGATTGCGGTTATAATGATTTAGGACGCACTGGCAATACTAATGCTATTATTGAAGCAATGAAGAATCCTTTTATAAAGATGATCTCTCATCCTTATAATATGGGAGTTGATTACGATGTTGATATTGAAGAAATTGCTAGAGCCTCCTGCAAGCTTAATAAAATATTAGAAGTAAACAGTTCATTTTTTTATGCGCCTAAATCTTATCCTGAAAAAGTGCATGATAGGATAAAACGAATGGTTGCGATATTGAAAAAGAATAAAAAAAAGACAATAATTAATAGTGATGCTCATAATATGTATGAGATTGGCAGAGATGAGGAGGCAAGGGCTAAGTTTGATTATCTTGGATTAACCGACGATGATTTATTAAATAATGATAAGAAAGGAATTGAAAAACATTTCGGGATAAAAATTTAAATAAAAGCGTGGTTTATTCTGGGCCATAGCGAATAATGACGAGATCCTTCGACTCGTTTCGCTCTCTCAGGATGACAATAAATTGTCATGCAACAACCATCAGATGAAATAAAATCTAAATTAGATATAATTGAGGTTATTAGGGAATATATTCCGATAAAACCGGCTGGAGTTAATTTTCGGGCCCTTTGCCCATTTCATCGGGAAAAAACTCCGTCTTTTGTAGTTTCTCCGGAAAAGCAGATCTGGCATTGTTTCGGCTGCTCGGAAGGGGGAGATATTTTTACTTTTGTTATGAAAATGGAAGGCTTGAGTTTTGTTGAAGCTTTGCGCATGCTGGCGTCAAAGGCAGGCGTGACCCTAAGAAGACAAGATCCTAAATTAACCACGCAGCGGAATCGGCTACTGGATATTTTAGAAATATCCGCTAAGTACTACCACAAGATTTTGACAGATAATAATGAAGCAAAAAGCGTTAGGCAGTACTTAGAAAAAAGAAATTTAATCGAAGATTCAATTCAAGAATGGCAGATTGGATATAGCCCGGACTCTTGGGATGATATAATTAAAATACTTCAAAGTAAGGGATATAATGAAAATGAAATATTTTTAGCGGGGATGAGTATTAAGAAAGAGGGGACAGGAAGATTTTATAATCGGTTTAGAGGTAGAGTTATGTTTCCAATCTGTAATGTAAATGGAAATATAGTCGCTTTTTCCGCTCGAGTTAGGCCAGACAAGGAAGAGGAGGAGAAGTTGGGAAAATATATAAATAGTCCCCAGACCATGATTTATGATAAGAGTAAAATATTATTTGGATTAGATAAAGCTAAAATGGCAATAAAAAATCAAGATTTAGCGATTGTAGTTGAAGGCCAGATGGATGTTATTACCGCCCATCAGCATGGCTTTAAAAATGTAATAGCTACATCTGGCACAGCGCTTACTATTAACCAAATAAACATCCTGAAACGTTATACTGAAAATTTTACCTTTGCTCTTGATTTTGATACAGCCGGGCAAATGGCTATTGATAGAGCAGATAGTGCAGTATCCGATGTTGATTATAATGAAATTGAAGGCGAGGATCGATTTGGAAATATTCGAAAGTATATTAATCCACATAGTAGTTACCAAATAAATCGAAATGTAATAATCATGCCAGAAGGAAAAGATCCTGATGAGTTAATCAGGGAAGATATAGAGGCTTGGAAAAGGGCGTTAGTTGAAGCAAGACCAATGATGCAATATTATTTTAATAAAACTTTTGTTAATCTAAATTTAGATGATGTCAGCGAACGAAGAAAAGCGGCAAAAATATTAATGCCAATTATATCTAGGCTGGGAAATAAAATTGAACAGGATTTTTGGTTAAAAAAATTAAGCCAAAAAATTGATGTAGCAGAAAATATACTTAAAGAAGCTTTAGATATTAACCATGTTAAAAAAAATATAACAAGAGATGAATCGGCCGAAGCGCCTACTAAAATAAAGGCCAGGATGAGCAGGCAGGAGATGCTAGCAGAGCTATTACTTGCCTTAGCAATAAAATTTCCTTTTTTACTTGAATATGTTATTAATAATATATATATTGATCAAATAGCAGGTGTAGAGAATAAGTTAATTTACAAAAATCTAATAATATATTATAATAGTATTAATAGTAATCAATCGCCAACAGGCGAAAATACGGGTGAGTATTTTAACTATAAAAGTTTTAGAGATTGGCTAAAGAAAGATTTATCAAATAATGAAGCTAAAATCACAGAAGAGAAGAAAATAGACAACCAGCTTAACTTATTGAATCGGCTGGTTCTTTTAGGTGACAGGGATTTTTATGAGCTTGACAATGAGCAGGCAAAAACAGAAATAATTAAGATTATATCTGATATTAAGAAATTATATCTAAGAGCCAGAATGAAAGAAATTGAAAATTTTATAATCCAATCTGAAAAAGACGGTGTGATAGAAAGGGCTAAAGAATTATTAGAAGAGTTGAAGACGCTTGGAGAAGAGTTGCGGGAACTTTAGGATTTACGATTTTAGATTTTAAAAATAAAAAAAAGTCATGGCTATAAAAGCAAAAAAAACGATTAAATTAAAACCAGTTAAAAAATCTGTAATTAAGAGTAAGACAGGTAAAGTTAGGCATAGTAAAAAAATTAATAAAAAACCAGCCGTGAAAAAAGCGTTTCCTAAAAAAGAGATTAGAAAGTTTGTTAAGAAAAGGGCGGTGATAAAAAAGGTTGTTAAAAAATCTATAAAGAAAAAAATTGCAAAACCAATTAAGAAAGTAGTAATTAAGAAGAAAGCGACCGCACAAAAGATTAGGCCAAGATTTAAGAAGAAATTTGTTAATAGAAGAAAGCCAATTAAGCGATCAGTTCCCGAAGAAATAATAAAGCCAACTGACGATCAGCTAAAAAATTTAATAAAAAAGGGAAAATCCAGAAATTTTATTACTGAGACAGAGTTAATGTGTTTGTTTCCACGAGTAGAAAATTATATTTATGACTACGAAGTTTTTTTAGGAGAGTTACAGAAAAACGGCGTTCAAATAATTGAAGATACAGGATATATTTTAGATAATGATTTAGATGCCAGGAAAGATAAATTAGAAATTATTAATAGCGGTAAGTTAGCCAAGGGAGATAGACAGACTAAAGATGCAAAAAATGCGAGAGTTAATTTAACAAAATTAAATTCGGATTCAATCCAGATGTATTTAAGGGAGATTGGAAAAGTCCCATTGCTTACCTCAGAAGAAGAAGTAGAGCTGGCAAAGAGAAAAGAGAAGGGGGACAGGGAAGCTGAAAAAAGAATTATTGAAGCTAATTTGCGTTTAGTAGTTTCTATTGCTAAAAAATTTACCGGAGCCAAAGGATTAAGTTTGCTTGATTTAATTCAGGAAGGAAATATCGGTCTTTTTAGAGCAGTTGAAAAATTTGAATACCGCAAAGGTTATAAATTTTCAACTTATGCTACTTGGTGGATTAGGCAGGCGATTACTAGAGCCTTAGCCGATCAGTCGCGAACTATCCGCATTCCGGTTCATATGGTTGAAACAATAAATAAGTTTACTCAAATTGAACGCCAGCTGATTCAGGACCTTGGCCGAGAGCCATTGCCGGAAGAGATTGCGGCTGAAATGAGCGAAGACATTGATAAGGTAAGGCATATTATTAAAATTTCGCAGGATACAATATCGCTTGAAACAACAGTTGGAGAAGATGAAGAAGATTCTACTTTAGAGGATTTTATTGAGGACGTAAAAAATGTTACCCCGGACAGGTCAGCCGCGCTTGAGCTTTTAAAAAATTATGTTAAAGAAGTAGTAGCAAATTTATCCCCGCGTGAGCAAAAAATACTAGAAATGCGTTTTGGCCTTGAAGACGGAGTGGCCCACACTTTAGAAGAAGTTGGACAGGAATTTGACGTTACTCGCGAACGCATTAGGCAGATTGAAGCTAAAGCTTTAGAAAGAATTAGAAAGCATGATGGACTTAAAAAACTGCGTGATTACTAGGATAATTTTTAATTTAATTAATTTTGACATATTATTTTTTTTAGTTTAATATATTACTAGTCCCGAAAAGCGGGATTTTTGCATACAATTTAATAATCTGGAGTAGCTCAATGGTAGAGCAACTGGCTGTGAACACAAAAAATTTGCTATAATTAAATTATGGCAAAAGACAAAAGAAAATATGCTAATCGTGCCGAATATTTAAAGAAAGCAGTAGACAGAAGGAGAAAAGAAATAAGAGAAAAGGCAATTAATTTTAAAGGGAGTAATTGTGAAATATACGGCTATAATAAATGCAAAAAAGCATTAGAATTTCATCATTTTAATGAAAGCATGAAAGAATTTGGAATTTCTGCAAAAGGATATACTAGAAGTTGGGAGGCAGTAAGAAATGAACTCGGAAAATGCGCATTATTATGTGCAAATTGTCACAGGGAAGTGCACGAAGGCATAACGCAGCTTTCCCGAGTAATTGGGATCGAATAACAGGGTGAACTGGTCTGTTTATAACGGACACCCATAATTAATATGGGACTGGGAGCCTAAGATCGCTGTTAATATGACAGGGGATATGGTAATCAGCAGCCAATCCCTCCGATCAGTATCGGAGGGCAGGTTCAGAGACTATCCTTTTTAGGAGTAGGTTGGTATTACCGGCCGAAGCGCCCTGCACCCCGATTGTTATCGGGGTGATGATATAGTCCACCCCTAGAGGAAACTTTAGGATAAGTGTAACCAGTAGGTTGCCGGTTCGAGCCCGGCCTCCAGAGCCAAGCTGAACTTTCGTTCGCAAAAAACACCGTATTAAACGGTGTTTTTAGTTTAAATAAGAGCTTTCTGCCTTTAAGTGAAGAAAAATTATTTAAATTGGGAATTCCAGGTCCCAGGTGACTGTCCAAGGCGTGTTATTATTATCAACCGTGATTTCGCCGACGAAAATAGTTGAACCGAACAAAGCTGGTGCGCTACTGGTGGTGATATTTGAGGTGTCTAAGTCATTCGCGGTTTCGTAGGCAGTGAGCGAACCGGCTTGATGGCCGCTTAAGGTTGGGTTTAACCAGGTAAGCGGAAAGCGCGCTGGACCAGTTTCATTTTTTGTATAAGTAGTGGAAGAGGTTGTGCCGCTACAGATCAGGTTGGTTGTATTATGAGTGATGATGTTAGTTTCCGTGAGCGGTATGATCAAACTGCCGACGATCTCGAGTTCGGCCTGGCCGCTTAAGCCAATGCTGTCGTATTTCAGGCGCAGGTCATAAGACGGCAGGTGAACCAGGTTGCCGGCATCATCTTTACCATCATTTGTATCATAGGGCACGTCCATGTTGGCGATCAGATCTTCACCAACATCGGTGGTACGGTTAATATAACTGCATTTGGTTGGATCGCCGTATTCTTCCAACTCTGATACATTCCACTTAAGCTTACCCTGGGAAAATTCATATGCCCGATCGCCTAATCGGGTGAGGCTGTGCGAAGTCGGCGCGATTTCTTTTAAATATCCAGCGATGGTTAAAGTCACGTCCTGGCCGCGCGTGCCGGCTTGGGTACTTTCGTTATAATAGCCGTCAATAGTCCGGTGGAAAGTAATGGTGCTAAGCTTGGATGAGGTTTGATAAACCGGCGGCGCTGGTGGCGTATCAGAAGTCGTATTATCAGCCGAATCGTCTCCGGTATTGCTGTCATCATCAGATGTATCGTTGTCGTCTGATGTGTTATTATTGGGATTATTAAATAGATTATTCAGGATATCTTCCCAGGAACTATTATTGTTAGAGTTGTTATCGTCGGTCTCATTATCATCGCTTTCATTATCATGGTTGATAATTTGATCAAGATCGCTATTTTTGATGCCTAACCCTAAATTACGCATCAAATTAAAAGCGTCAGTCGGACGGCCTAAGAAGTACCGGTGCGCGTCGCTGGGATTTACATACCAGGCCTCGCCATGCTCCTCGATTTGCAGGAAAATTTTTCCCAGATGTTTTTGGGCAAAGCTAGGATTAACTGCCTTATCGTCTGAAGTCGCGTCCGCGATCGGAATCTTACTCAGGTTAGCATTCGTAATGCCAATGCCCAGCTGCCGCATTAAGGCGAACGCGTCAGCTGGCCGGCCCATATAATAGCGCTCGCTGTCAGCTGGATTAACATACCAGGCTTCGCCGTGCGTTTCTACTTGGAGCAAAATTTTGCCTTTTAATTTGTCAGCTAAAGGTTGGGCTGAAGAGATGCTGGGAATTAATAATATCCCCAGGCAGATAAGATAGAGATAAAATTTGTTGGACATAAGTAACGGTGGGAATTTAAATTCCCAATTATTATTTTTAATAATTATAACATACATATATTATTTATAATAATTATAACATACATAGGGATTGTATCAAAGGATGAAGAGTGTTCAAATGCTAGTTAACATATGTTTGGCAAGAAAGGGAAAGGGAGCCAGGATCATTCGCTATTCAATTTTATTTCTGATTGGCTCGGATTTTAAATCTGGGATATAAACATACTCATTTTGTCGCTGGATTATGGTTTTAACGTTGTTCACAATTCGGAGCATTATTTATAAAGACAGTTATTTATAGCTGTCATTATGTTTGACAGTTAAGTCATTTCCTTATATTGTTTAAGGATTAAATACTATTAAATATATATGGCAGAAGAAGTAATTTTAAGATTTGATGAAGTAACTTTCGAGTTTGTTCACAAAAAACCTCTCTTAGATGAGGCTAGTTTTAGTGTGCGTCAGGGAGCTAAGATTGCTCTAATGGGACAGAATGGCGCTGGTAAAAGCACTCTTTTTAGTTTAATTAAACAAGAATTAAAACCAAAGAGTGGCCAAGTATCAATTACAAATAATGCTAGTGTTGGAACAGCTGAACAGGTTTTAGCTAGAGAGAATTTTGATTTAACTATAGAGGAGTATTTTGCTGAATCTTTTGAAATAGTTCCTGGGAATATCAAGAGTGAAATTCATAAAGTAATGGAAGCGGTAAATTTTAACGTCCCTACCGATAGGAAAGTAGGGGAACTTTCTGGCGGACAACAAGCTAGATTACTATTAGCTTATGCTTTAATTCAGAATCCAGATATTCTTTTGCTTGATGAGCCAACTAATAATCTTGACGAAGATGGTATTGGCCATTTAGTTCAATTTTTAATTATGTATAGTAAGACATTAATTGTTATTTCTCATGATGCTGATTTTTTAAATTGTTTTACCGAAGGTGTTTTGTATCTTGATAGCTATACTAAGAAGATTGAAACTTATGTAGGAGATTACTATTCCGTAGTAGAAGAAATTCAAAGTAGGATTGAAAGAGAAGAAAGAAAGAATGCTCAATTAGAGAAAGCTATTAAAGACAGAAAAGAAAAAGTTAATTTCTTCGCTCATAAGGGTGGTAAGATGCGGAAATTAGCTAAGAAATTGAAAGATGAGACAGAGGAATTAGAAGAGAATATGGTTGATGTGAAAAAAGATGATAAAACAATTAGAAATTTTATTATTCCCGCCCAAGAATTAGAGGGGGCGGTGGAAGCAGTTAAAATAAAGTCTATTAAAATTATTAAAAATCATCAGCCAGTTACTAAGGATGTTAATATATCTTTAACTAAAAGAACCAAGATGCTTGTTTCGGGACCCAACGGTATTGGTAAGAGTACTTTATTAAGAGCTTTGGTTAGTAATAATAATGAAGGAGCAGAAATACTAGCTAATATACGCGTTGGTTATTATAGCCAAGACTTTGCTACCTTGGATTATAATGCTACAGTCCTCCAATCATTAGAAGACGTGGTACACGGCGAAACAAGTGAACAGGATATTAGAGGAGTTGCTGCCAGTTTTTTACTTACCGGTAATTTAATGGATCAAAAAGTAGCTCAATTATCAGAAGGACAAAAAGGACTATTATCTTTTGCTAGATTGGTTTTAATGAAACCAGCTCTATTGATATTAGATGAACCCACCAATCATATAAACTTTCGGGTTTAATAGACAAAATTGGTTGGTAATTTCATTTTTGATTTTTAAAATAGTAATACCAGCGGACAAAATTCTCTCTACTTTTTTGGCTTAATCCTCGGTGTATTTTTAAATTGTTTTTTTAATAAGAAAATTGCGATTCT
>JBDRJA010000092.1:0-2354 GCA_043815345.1 Patescibacteria group bacterium
TCTGTATGATTCCGGTTTTTTTTGCAAATTTTCAATTTTATCTAAAATGCCCATAATCTTTTAAGAAAGCGACGGCTCCATCACCACTACCTGAATTTTGTTTTCAGCCAGATCTTTTTTCTTGATAGTCAATTTATCAACGGGCTTGACCGCGCCATTGCCAAATTCGTCTAAAAATTTTTTTACTGCTTTGTTATCTTTATAGTGCATTGGAATAACAATTTTGGGCTCAAGCTGGGTGGTAATTTTGGCCGCCCTTTGATAATCAATTACACTGTCTCCGTCAATGGGCATAAATAAAATATCGGTTCCGCCGATCGCTTCTTTAATTTCCGGCCTTAATTCTTTTTCAGAAAAATTTCCCAGATGGCAAAGGGCGATATTCTCAAAATTAAGATAATATATTGTATTTTGATCAGAAGTTTTTATTCCCTTGATATAAATATTTTCAAACTCATATTCGCCCGGGCCGTCTATAACTATTAATTTTTTAGAATCGCTTTTTGAAGAAAGGGCTTCCCTTCCGCTGTGGTCTTTATGGCTGTTGCTGATTAAAACCGCATTGGCCTGGAATCTCGGGGATTTTGAGCTGGACTCCCGGGAGGGCGGGTCAAAAGCAAGCACAGTCTCGCCAGACTGCACTTTAAAACAGGAAATGCCATAATAAGTGATTACCATTATATTTATTATAGCACGTTTATCAAAATAAAAAAGCGGTTTTTTACCGCTTTATTTTATTTTTATTTATTTTATTTTTATTGGCCCACCCATAATTCCGTAAGCATTTTTTAAAAAAGGATAAATTTTACAATTGGATCTGCCATAGTAAGGAGTATTGAAAGATTTTATATCTTCTATCGTTATTTCCAGCAGATCTTTGCCAAAAATATCAGGATCGAGAGCTGTTGTCATAAAACTACCTATCCAAATTCCCTTTCTTGATTTTGAAAAATTATAATGGATCAAAGTACTACATGTGCCAATGTGCGCTTTCTCTACATAAATCTTATTGAAATTAAGATTTATGTCATTCAAAACACCTGCTATTCTAGACCTTCCCCACATATCAACAATTTCGCCGTCAAAAGAACCATCATCTTTTTTTAACTTTAAATATCCGCCAAAAGCCGTTGCTTGATTAGTAAACCGGTCTTCACCGTAATCACAAACAAACCAACCTATAATACCGTATAAATCAATATTCTTATCCCAAAACTCCTTAAATTCGTAATCATTTCTGATAGGATAACTAATCTTGCCTATTTTATCTGGCATTTGCTACCTCCTTTTTTAAATTAAATCTAATTTAATTCTTATCATAACCACTGAATTTATGCAAATATTTCTTAATTATGTGCAACATTCAATGTTGCACAGTCATCTAACACAATGTTTGCGCTATAGCGTAAAGTCTGTATTATCTTTATCCCAAATTTGTCCCAAACCTTGTTTAGGTCAAAAATTCAAAAAAACTTATAAAATATAAATTGCCGAGATTTTTTCTAATTAGGAAAGAAAAAAGGGCGGTTAAGCCCTTTAATTTATCTTTTCAGAAAAATTAATATGTCTGTAATTTTATCTATCTCTGCTACGGTTATTTCCCTGCCTGCCGCTACTGCAAACGCAGCGATCTCATCAATTAATGAACTACCTCTATCTCTAAAATTTTCCTCATTTATGATTCTTTCTTTTGATGATTCTTTAATAAAATCCAGATAAACTGTTATAAATTCTTCTATTAAATCTTTTGAAACAAGGTTGGGAAGATAAATTATTGCCTGAATAACAAGTCCATAATGACCTTTTTCTTTACAGATTTTAGCCAAGCGGGTCGCGTTATCCTGCGAAATAAATATCGTATATTTCCTGCACAAAGATAAAGCCTTTCCCCAAAAACCCCTATCAATAAAAGCCGAGACTAAAGAATTAATTTCTTGAACATCTAAATCATCTAGAGAACTTTTTTTACCGGTAATTAAATATTTTGCAAAAAGGGCTTCTTTCTCCAGCCCAGCATTTATGGAAATAGCCAAAAGTTTTTTCAACGCTTCAATTCTTTCGTTTTCCATTATATCCTCCTTTTTTAAATTAAATCTAGTTTAATTCTTATCATAACAACCAAATTTCTGCAAATATTTTCTAATTATGTGCAACATTCAATGTTGCACAGTCGCTACTCAAGGTCAAGGGAATCAAAAACCTCAAAATACCTGCTAGACCATAAATGAATATTTTTGGAATATTCTTCTTTTTTGGGATAAAATGATTTTACCATTTTAGAATTTATAATTTGTGATATTAAATTTAATCCGTTGCCTTCTATGTAAAAAGGATAACTAGACCAAATATAATTC
>JBDRJA010000093.1:0-9571 GCA_043815345.1 Patescibacteria group bacterium
TAAAATAGCTTTTGAAATGAGTAGTACGGATTATGCCAAAAAAATGCAGAAAGAAAAACAATTATTATTTAAAAACTTATTTAATAGATAACTGATCTGGCTTCGCCAGCTCAGGCTCATCTTTCAATGAGAAAAGACTTAGTTAGCAAAAAAAATCCTGGTCAGAGCTAGTCTAACCAGAGTGAGAAATTTCAAGGCCTTTTTGCTTAGCAATTTATTTTTGGACTGGATATATTCGATTTTGAGCTCGATTATATCCGAATCTCCTTTTTTTGCCTATTAGCAGGCCTTTAATAATTATTGGGTGTTGGTTATTTTTCCCTAGAATAACGAATTGGACATAAATGTCATAGGCTCCTCCATTCAAAGCAATACATTATCCTTGATTAAATTGTAATATATATTTAATAATAAATCAATAATTAGTCAAAGCTTTGTAACTAATTTTTTATACAACCTCAAATAGTCTCTGGCCGACTTATCCCAAGAAAAATCTTTTTTCATACAATTATTTTGCAGTTTTTTCCAGCTTCTTGGTTTTTTATAATAAATATCTAAAGCATTGTTGATTGCTTTTTGCAATTCTCTGGATTTAAAAATATTAAATTTAAAACCTACTTTTTTGTCAACTGTATCAGTTAATCCGCCTGTTTCTCTAACAACTGGCACGGTGCCGTAACGCATGGCGATCATCTGCCCTAAACCGCAAGGTTCAAATCTGGAAGGCATTAAAAACATATCAGAGCCGGCATAAATCTGCTGCGCTAGTTTAATATCAAATTTCATTTCCGCACTTACATATTTGGGAAATATTTTAGCTAAACTTTTGAAATAGGTCTCATATTCTTTTTGGCCTGTACCTAGAAATACAAACTGGCAAGGCTTATCTGACTCGCTAATTTCTTTAATCATCCTTTCGGTAAATAGTTCTACTCCTTTCTGCCAAGCTAAACGGGAAATAAAACCGGCTAGGCAAATATTTTTGTCCTGAGGTAAACCCACCATTTTCTGTAGAGCCAATTTATTTTTCTCTTTTTCGCTTAAACTTTTAATCGAATATTTCTTTTTAATAAATTTATCAGTAGCCGGATTAAATAAATTAAAATCAATCCCGTTTATAATGCCTGTTATTTTATGCTTATTGGCTCTAATTATTTTTTCAAGTCCTGCGCCATAACTTTCTTGGGAAATTTCTTTAGCATAAGTCGGGCTAACCGTATTAACTAAATCAGCGTTTACTATGCCTTGCTGCATAAAATTAATATCTCCGTCTTGCGCATCACGAGTTAATGATTCTAAAGAATGTTTGGTTAAATTTCCTGTCGTTAGCACTTCAATCTCGGATTTACCCTGATAATTTAAATTATGAATTGTGTATAATGTTTTAATTTTAGACCCGGATGCTTTAATTAAATCAGTGATTAAAGCAGTGTGAAAATCATGGCAATGAATAACATTAGGCATAAATTTTACAATTGGTAAGATGCGCAGACAAGCTAAAGAAAAAAATAAAAATCTTTCTGCGCTATTACCAAGATATACAATTTTCCTGCCAAAAAATTTATTCTCTTCAATGAAATAAAATAATACTCCATTATAAATAGCGCGCCATAAATTAATCTTAACTTTTTTACCACTACTCAATATTTCAATATTAGAAAATATCTTTTTGATTTTGTATTTTTTTCTATCTACTACTCCATACAAAGGCATTATAACTCTTACTTCACAGCCTAATTTAACCAAAGCTTTTGGCAAACTGCCAACTACATCAGCTAAGCCCCCTACTTTAGCAAAAGGAGCTACTTCAGACGAAACCATCAGAATTTTTAATTTTTTGCCTTTATTTTTTTCCATTTTTTTTACTTAATTTAATTATCTTCTGAAAAGTTCTTTCATAACCATCTACCATCTTTTCAATTGTAAAATTATTTTCAATAAACTCGCGGCAATCAGAACGATTTATCTTACTAACTTGATTTATAGCTTGCACCATCTCTCTAATGTTATTTACAACAAACCCAGTTTTTTTATCTCTTACTACTTCTCGAGTAGATCCATGAGGATAAGCAATTACCGGCGTACCGCAAGCCTGAGCCTCTAATATTGTATTGCTACAGCTCTCATGTACTAAATGAGGATGTAATAAAACTTTAGCATTTTTTAATAAATTTATCTTCTGTTTAAAGTCAGCCATACCAAAATAAGTAATATCTTTACCTAACTGTGTTTTTATGGCTTTGTTAAAATAATCCTCATTATTAGTACGGCCAGCAATAATTAATTTACTTCTTGTTTGCTTAGCTACTTTGATAGCATCTTCAACCCCCTTCTCATAAACGACTCTTGACAAAAATAGTAAGTAATCCCTCGGTTTAGCATTAAACTTGAATTGACTAATATCCAGCCCGTTATAAACAACACCCTGCCAATTTAGGAAAGGATATTTATTTTTTGTAGCTTTACTATTGGTAGTAAAATATTGATTTTTCACTATTTTTAAAATCTCTTCAACTTGCGCCCAAAATCCGCCAAAAATCATAGTGTGCACTATAGGAGTTTTAATAAAAGGAGCAAGGAAACAGCACATATGGTCTGTCTGAGCATTAATGATGTCAAAATCATTTCCATGCTTTTTTAAAAACTCGACATAAGTTATAAGCTGGGTTTCCCATTCTGTATTCTTAACCGATGCTTTAATTAGTTTTGCTTTTGTTTTAGTCTTAGGATGAGCCAAGACTGTGACCTTATGTCCGCGTTCAACTAAACCATTAACTAAATAATATAACCGATAATAATAACCATGAACATATCTAGCTAAGGGCGTACCAAAGCGGGTTATAATTGCTATCTTCATAAAATCTATAGCTTTAAATTAGATTTTAATATTTTTAGAAGCTCGTCAGCTCTATCTGGCCGGGCATTATCTTTAAGTAAAAAAAAAGTGGCGGTTCGCAGAACGGTCCAATTATAATAAGTATCAATACGCTCCCTTAAATCACTATCTTTATTTTTTTTAGATTCTTTAAGGTAATTCTTTAAAAATAAAGCCTTCATTTTAACAATATAATCTTTTCTTATTCCTTTGCGGCTAGACATATATTCAAACTGTTGAAAAAAAGTGCCTAAATCACGGGCAAAATCCGCTAAACAAAGATCTGTAAAGTCAATTACTGCTAGTTTATTCTTGCTCATCCTAATAATATTTTCTGGATGCGCATCGCCATGAATAAGCCAGCGCTTTTTAGTAGAATTTAAAAATTCTTCCTCTCTGCCAATAAGTATTTCAAAAGCTTTTTCGTAAATATTATAATATTTTTCGTATCTTCTTTTTACTGATTTTAATACGATTTTGTGATTCGGAATAACGGTGGCGATCCGGCTATTTTCCTTATTAAAATTTTTAGCTTTTATCGTGGGCGAAGTATGCAACTTTGCAAACCAGGAAGCGGCTTTAATAGTAATTGCTTTAATTTCAGAATAATTATTCCGCCCTATATAATAATAAAGATTATGACCCTTAACTCCTCGGTAAAAAACAGCTTTAAAATAGCTGGAATAAAATAGAGGATGAGGGATAGTTAAATATCCTTTACTAAAACCATTGTCCCATAAATATTTTAAGCCATTATAAACGTTCTTCCTTGGTTCATCGCTATGGCCCGAACAATAAAGTGGAAGCTTTTTTTTCTTACCATCTTTTGTTAAAAATGATGTCTCAAACTTAATTACTACATGATAAGTTTCTGCCCATATATACTTTTTTATTGGCGTAATTTGTATTTTTTTAATATCAGAAAAATCAGGGTATCTTGGCAACACTTCTTTCTTGAAAAGCTTAATTACATATTGCTCGTCAAATAATTTTAGTATCTTATTCATATTAATATAATTCAAATACTACAAATAATTATTCAAATGCTTCAAATTATATAAATAAATATTTGAAGTATTTGAATACATTCGTAGATTTGAATTATCTTACTTTTTCCAATAATATTTCCAATGCTTCTCCCAGATCATCTGTTTTATTTTAATATATAATCTCTCGGCTTTTATCTTTGTGCTTCTTGTAGCAACATCCTCAATGGCTCTAATTGCTCTAATTAATTCATTAATACCTCGTTCAATTTCATCCGGGCTCCATGAAATAGACCCGAATAATCTAAAATCTTTAGCGCTCGCCCACCAGAAAGTACAGCTTGCTAAACCTCTTACCATGTGCCAACGGGCCCAGTCGTAATTATCATCTTTTTTATATTTTTCAACTGTTTTATAAACTAAGCTTGCTAATTGCCATAGTTTTTTATGAATTATATTATCCTTATCGTACCATAAAATATATGGTTTTTTTTGTTTTAATTCTTTTTCTGTTGTTTCCCAGCTACAGGCCAATGGTTTTATTTTAGTAGCGTCTTTATGTTCATCTATGAATTGAGAAATAGTCCTTGTTTCTAATTTTTTATTTTTAAGTAGCTTTTCAAATTCTGCGGTAGGATCATTATGTCTTAAGCCATATAATTCAGCGTCAGTAGCGGTAATCACTAATCTATCATTCTGGACTCCGCTTTGACTAGGGTTAGAGTCTTGTAATTTTTTAACGGCTTTTTGCAACATGTCCGGCACATAACATTTTGAAAACTTACGGGAACGAAACACAATTTTCATTTTACTTGTACTATCCTCATAAACATTATCAAAATCTACTTTTTCAAAATTGCCTTTATAAGCAATTTCATCTAAAATTAACCACTCATACCCCATTTTTTTAATTAACTTGGCAACGCGAGAACTATACACCATCTCTGGCAAAAAAAATCCTCTTAATTTAATATTATTCCCCAGATAATATTTTAATATGTCTTCATTTTCCTTAACCTGCCTGCTTGCCTCTTTTTCTGAAATTAAAGCTAGAATAGGATGATAAGCAGCCGAACCGGTTAATTCTATTTGCCCTTTTCTTACTAGCCTTTTAATCCTCTTTATTAAATCAAAATATTTTAATTCTTCCCAGCGTAAAATTAAACAGCCGGAAATATTAAAAGTAAATTTAATATTAGGATGCTCTTCTAGCGCCCGAATTATCCTTAAATAACTCATTTCAGTAGCTTCTTTAATAATATGTCCGTCAGCATTTGCCGGCTGATACCAATGTAAAAAATTTATCCAGGTTAATTTATTGGCATTGACATATTTTTTATTTTGTTTTAGCATAAATAATAATTAAATATCTTTTTTAAAATAAATCTATATTATGATAGTAACCGTTTATTAATTTTGAATAAGAAGGTCGACTATGGAGTTCTTCGGAATTAAGGAAAAGGTTAATGGCATTACCCTTATTATTACAGGCGAAAAAACTGGTTATACAGTACTGGACAGCTGGATTGAGCAGTGCGTAGGCAAAATGAAAAAAGTTTTAACCTCGCTCTCTTTACCCGGAAATCACGAACTTATGATAAGTTTTTGGAGACACCGTCCCCTTGGCTTCGCCTTCCTCACCTGGCAAGCAACATCTTATATTGATGACGATTCTGTTCCTGAAAGTTTTATGGGATGTCAGAAAAGGGAATTAGTAATCAAACATGCTTTTGCACAAGGTTTAAAATGGCTTAAGAGGCAATAACTACCATCTCCAACAATTCAAACGAAAGATCAATTTAGATCTTTCTTTTTTTATTTAAAAACAACACCTCCCAATATCCTAATACCCCAACTACCTAACCCACTATTTCCCACTGTTCTTCTTTTTTTTCACATCGTCTTTACTCTTCCCACCATTTCCATTTTTCAATCCCAACGCCGTTCTATATAAAGTTATATATTTCTTAGCCGGTATTTCCCAACTATTAGATTCTTGCATGGCTCTAACCACTAAGTCCCGCCATACTTTTTTATGCTCATAAGTTTCTAGCGCTCTAATCATTGTTCCATATAAGGAAAATTCATTAAAAGAAGAAAAGCTAAATCCTGTGCCCTGATTTGTCCTTGGATCATAATTTGTTACTGTGTCATATAAACCGCCGACATGCCTAACAATCGGTATACAGCCATAGCGCATGGCTTTTAGCTGATTAATACCACAAGGTTCATGGTGCGAAGGAAGTAAAGTAAAATCACAAGCTGCATAAATTAAGGTTTCGTACTTCTGATTTTTGTCATGGGATGGTATGACAATTAATTTTTTCGGATATTTTTTAGCTAACTTAGCCAACGGCTCAAGATAAGTTTTGTCCCCAGCGCCAATTATAATTAATTGGATATTTAACTTTGCTAAATGTTCCATTATCTTTAGTATTAACTCAAAACCTTTCTGGAAAGTAACCCTTGAAGTAGTGCAAAACATCGGGATGCTAGAGTCAACCGGCAAACCAAATTTTTTCTGTACATATTCCTTATTTAATTTTTTTCTATGAATTTTCCGATGATTATAATTTCTGAAAAGACCATTATTATTAGCCGGATTAAAAGCCTTATAATCTATGCCATTAACTATACCAAACAGCCTGTCTTGCCTGTTTCTTAAAATTTGGTGTAAATCCTGGCCAAACTTTTTTGTCATAATCTCGTCCCTATAGTGCTCACTAACTGTACTAATTAAATCTGCTTTTAGAATTGCTCTTTTGGCAAAATTTATGTACTCAATTTCAGGGTCAGAAATATGCGGAATTCTTTTTCGCCCATAATCTTTTTTTTCAGGCGGCACCTCCCACCAATTTTTGCCGAACTGAAAAATTAAATTATGAATTGTATAAATAGTTTTAGCATTTCTTAAAGTCCGTGAATAACGAAAATCAGTTCTTAAATAAAAAGGAATGAGGCCAGTATGGCGATCATGGCAATGCACAATATCAGCCTCAAATTTAAGTAAAGAAATTAACTTTAAAGCAGCTACGTCAAAAATTAAAAAACGGGCGTTTTCATGTTTAGAGCCGTACAAAGATTTGCGCTGGGAAAAATACTTTTTATTTTCTATAAAATAAATAGGCAAACCCTCCATTAAATAACCTTTCCAGTAATTAATTCTCACTGCTTCACGCGAATTTAAAAATACTTTAATATTACTATAAACTAATTTTAAGTCATTCTTTTTTTTATTAATTATTTTTCCATACAAGGGCGTAATAACTATAACTTCATGCCCTAACCTTTTAATAGCTTTAGGCAGGCTGCGCGCAACGTCAGCCAATCCCCCGGTTTTAGAAAAGGGAGCTACTTCAGCTGATATTGAAACAATTTTTAATTTTTTAGTCATAATATTAACAGGACACGAAATATATAGTTTGAAACACAATATATTTACTCAATATTCCGATAGTCACAAATTATTTTATGTTGCATGCTTTATATTACATGATGAATTGACTGCACATATTGCAATCGCCAAAGCATCGGCAGCATCGTCGGGTTTTGGTATCTCATCTAAATTTAAAAGCAATTTAACCATCTTTTGCACTTGCATCTTAGATGCCTGGCCGTATGCGGCTACAGCCTGCTTAACTTGCAAAGGAGTAAACTCAACTATTGATACTTTATTTTGTTTGCTGATTAATAATACTACTCCCCTTGCCTGGCCAACTACTAAAGCGGTTTTTACATTACGGCAAAAAAATAATTGCTCGACAGCGATTATTTGCGGTTTATATTTTCTTATAATTTTTTTTAATTCTTTATTAATAATTTCAAGCCGACTAGCCATCACAGTGTTGGCCTTGGTTTTAATTGAGCCATAATCAAGACATGTTAAATTCCCAGACTTATCTTTTTTAATAACCCCAAAGCCTGTATCAGCTATACCCGGGTCAATTCCTAAAATTACCTTATAATCATTCTTCATACTTTATAAATATAAGTCAAGCTAGGGCATGTATTAAGTGTTTCTAATTCTATCCAGCCAGAAATTTTAAAACCATATGAAATAACTAATGTTTTTGGCCTTAAGTTACTCCTTAGTTTATCACTAACTTTCTTCATTACTTTGTCTACTAAAAAAATAAATACTATATCGGCTTCGGCTAAATCTTCTCTAAAAAAATCTTTATTAAATATTTCAACTTTACTTTTTAATAACCTTTTCTTAATAACGCACTTAATATATTGATAAAGCGACAATTCATAGCCTACGGCTTTATATCCTAATTTTTCAGCAAAAAATAAAAAACCACCATCACCGCAGCCTAAATCATAAATTATTAAATTATCAGAAAACTTATACTCTTTTAATTTTTGAAATATCTTTATAATATTCGCCAAAGGTGTTCTGGCAAAAGGAACTTTAGTAAACAAAATTATATAAATAGTATAACCAACAAAAAAGAAAAATATTAAACTAGAAATAATTACTACTATTAATATTAATCCTAAAACATAAAATATCATATGTCCTTTATGTTTGTATAATAATCACCTACGTCCTCGCAGTCTTCTAATTCTTCAATGAATTTATTTATTTTCTCTTTATCATCATCACTAATCTCCATTTCATCTTTGGCTACATATTCAATTTCAGCAGATTCGGTTTTAATTTCTTTTCTTTCTAAAAAATCTTTGACTTTCTGTAAATCTTCAACTTTAGTTATTATTGTAATCCCTTCTTCTTCTATTTTAATATCATCAGCTCCAGCTTCAATTAAGTCTAATTCTAAATCGGCAATCGGCAATCGGCAATCGGCAATCATTATTACTCCTTTTTTAACAAAATTCCACATTACTGAGCCAAAAGAACCGCCATATTTAGCAAATAGATGGCGTATATTAGCTGCGCTCCGGTTTTTATTATCAGTTAAACTCTTAACAATAAACTGCGACTTTGCTGGGCCAAGACCTTCATAAATCAGCTCTTCAATCATCTCTCCCCCTAACTCGCCGGTGCCTCGCTTTATTGCCTTTTCAATATTATCTTTTGGCATATTAGCGGTCTTTGCTTTTTCAATCGCCATTCTCAAGTTAAAATTAGTAGTTAGATCTCCGCCCTTTTCTCGGGTGGCAATAGTGATTAAATTTCCTAACTTTGTAAAAATAGCACCTCTTTTCGCGTCAGTAACCGCCTTTGCTCTTTTAATTGTTGACCATTTACTATGCCCTGACATATATTAGATAGCAAATAAAAGATAATAAATAACAGAAGAATATTTCCCTGATACTTCTAATCTATTTTTTAATCTTCTTTAATTAAAACAGACGACATAATTACAACTTTTATCTGTCGTCTGCTTGTTTTCATCTTACAATAAATTGAAAAAAAAATCAAGATAGGATATAATAAAAATAGTTAATAATAAATTGATTTTTATACTCGCAATTCGTAGCATTAATTCGCACCGCGCCCGCCTTCACGATGTTAATCGGTCGGGCGGGTATCCTACATTCCCAGTTGCAGATTGCTGAAAGCAATAATGTTAAATCGCGGATTCGCATTATAATATAAGACCGTAGAAGAATACCTTATCCCTAAGGCATAAATCACATTAATAATTGAACATTTTAAAGTTATCCTCATTACAAACAGAGGTTTTTGTGCTAAAATTAAAGTATACTTACTAATATTTAACCACAAAAATCTATGTTTAAG
>JBDRJA010000094.1:0-22655 GCA_043815345.1 Patescibacteria group bacterium
ATAGATTTTTGTGGTTAAATATTAGTAAGTATACTTTAATTTTAGCACAAAAACCTCTGTTTGTAATGAGGATAACTTTAAAATGTTCAATTATTAATGTGATTTATACCTTAGGGATAAGGTATTCTTCTACGGTCTTAATATATAAGTAATAAGAACCATTTTAAAATCAAATTCGTAAATTAACCTGTTTATTGCTTATCTCTTATTGTTTTTAATCTAAGTAATCCCCTTAATAAAATATGGCGCGAAAATAATTAATCCTATTGCAACAGCAATAATTGAAGCAAGCATTACGGTGGCAGCCATAATATCTTTTATTTCTTTAACATAACTATTAATCCTTGGTTTTAAAACATCAGTGATCCGTTCAACCGCGCTATTAATTAATTCCATCAGTATTACTAAGCCAATTACTAAAATTAATATAATCCACTCAAAATAGCCTATTTTAAAATACCAACCCAATAACGTAACCAGCAATCCGGCCAAAGTTTGGACTCTTAAATTCTGCTCTTCGCGGAATGTTTTAAATAAACCCCTAAAAGCATAAGTAAAACTTTTAACTAATCTTGTTATTTTTATCATAGTTTATTAATAAATCTTACTGCTAAATCCTCCATCATCTTTTTACCTTTCTTTGTCTCATCTTCGTAACCCAACAAATGCAGTAGCCCGTGCACTAAAATAAATACCATTTCTTTATTTACGCTATTGCTAAATTTTTTAGCTTGTCTTTTAATTTGCGCATAATCAATAATAATTTCTCCTAAAAAACTCATCCCAACTTCTAAGTCGGGATTTAATTTTTCTTGGCTCATTCTATCCACTACTGCCGGAAAAGCCAGGACGTCAGTAACTCTATCAAGATCGCGGTATGTTTTGTTTAGTTTACGCATTGCCTTATCCCCGATAAAAGCAATTGATATTTCACTATTGTTTTTATTGTAAAATTCTAAAAATATCGCTGTAGTCTTTTTAACTAAAGCTAAATTTATTTTACTTTTAGTCCTATTATTTATTCCGATCATTGATTTCCAGTTACTTAGTTGCTTAGTTAACTAGTTACTTAGTCTTTAGTTCAACTATTTGGTTTAATTTAGAAACAGTCTAACTTTGTAACTGATTAACTATTAGCCGCCAATCACAAACGACTTAACCATAACTTCAAAAATGTTTCTAAAAATTAAATTATCATTAGAGCTAGCAACGTATGACAAAACGAAAATATATTCTTTATTATTATCAATAAGATAAACTACTATACTATCTGTCAACTCATCTTCGCCTCTAATTCCTTGCCAAGTATCAGTAGATATTATCTTTTCATCGTCTATATACTCTACGTTAAATTGCTCTAAATACCAATCATTAATTGATTGTTTGTCGGCATTTGGCTGGACAATTACTTGTAACAAATGATTATTGCTTGATTTAAACATCACAGAATCGTCCCCGCCCACAATGTTTTTTGACCAGCTGGCCGGATACAATAAGCTATATTCAAATGTTTTATTTATATACTCCCGAATTTTTGGATTGTTAATTAGCTTATCTTTTCCAACTGGATTAAATAAATTAATTACCTCCATTAAATCATCATATCCGTCGCTATCACTATCCAGGCTATTGCTCAGACTGCCTAAAAGAGCCTCTTCCGCATCGGTCAGGCCATCCTTATCATTGTCTCTTAAAGTAATGACGTCGGCCGGGGTTGAAGTTGCTTTCGGCTCAAGATCTTGACCTGGAGTAGAAGTTGCTGTACTAGTGTCAATATTTTTTAATGGCGGAATCTCTAGCGATCGCTCAGTATTGGTTGCCGACTCTAAATCTTTTGAACCTATTGATGAATCTTCCTTTTCAACCTCGCCCCCTTCTTCTGCTTTTCCAGCATCATCTTCCTTGTTAGAATCATTTAATTTAGATGATAAATTATTTTCTACTGGCCCTCTAATTAAATAAAAATATATTAGAATAGAGGAAATAATTATAAAAATCGCTCCGCTAATTATAATAATTAATCCGGCAGTTTTAGCTTTTTTAACCTGCTTATTATCCAAAAGAAATTTCTTTGGCATAGTATGGATAGCTACTCCTGCATCTACTTGTTCATCGTAATCCTTGGCTTCCATCGCTTTATTGCCATCTTCATTTTCTTTATTAATATCTTTAATTCCTTTTTCTTGGCCGCTAATATCTCCTTCCCCTTTTTTAAATTTTTTAAAAATATTTAGCATATGTTAATTACCTAATTAATTAGTTACTTAGTTAACAGGGCTTAAGCAGTAATTATTATTTAGCTTGTATTAATATAGGAGTATAAATCATTTGAGAGTTATCTCCCATAAATCCACCCTACCCCTCGCAAAGAGCGGGGTGGGAAATATAGTTTGTTAACAGGTGTAGGTAATTTTATCTTAACATCAGCCAAAAACAATGTAGGTAACTAATATTAGTTGTTATATAAATAAAAAAACCTAACTATGTAACTAATTAACTATGCAACTGATTAACTAATCAACTAATTTTCCTTCGCCCTTAGGGTTATAGCCATTTTCTACTTCGTCGCCATCCAAATAACTATCACCATCAGTGTCAGGATTATTTGGATCAGTCATATATACTTTAACTTCCTGATAATCAGATAAGTTATCACTATCAGAATCAGTATTATTTATATTAGTATTTAGCTTCACTTCCTCATTGTCTAATAAACCGTCACCGTCGCTATCAATGTCTTCATTTTCTTCTACTTGGCCGGGAATGCTGTATAATTTTCCTGAACCTTTGGGATTAAGCCCTTGCTTAACTTCCTCGCCGTCTAAGTAGCCGTCATTATCAGAGTCAGCATTAAGGGGGTCTGTTTTGTATACTTTAACTTCTTCCCGATCAAACAAACCATCATCATCGCTGTCAACATTATTAATATCGGTTCCTAATTTTTTTTCTTCCTCGTCGGTTAAACCATCGCTATCGCTGTCTTTAGGGCTGGGGATAGCTACAAGATCGTCAGGTTCTCCTACTTCATCGTCTAATTGCTCTTCTCCTGGGGTAACCCCACTGCTTTCTTCTCCAAATTTACCTATGGGTCCGCTATCTATATCTTCTGCGCCTTGCGGATTAGTAATTATATTGGCTTTATTGATAAATTTATTAAAAGCCCAAAAGCCACCGCTAATAATAACCGCTAACGCAATAATAATTCCTCCTAAAATAATTAGTTTATTATTGCCGCCAGTCTTTTCTCTGGGTAAAGAAGCAGGGGGCAAATCCCCAGACCCATCTTGCCCAGGAGAAACTTTCTGTTTTGGTTGAAAAATATCTGGCCTAGAAGGAGGTTGATTGTTCAGAGGCACACTTTTTATATTCTCAATCTTTTTTTCTTGTCCCCTTGATTTATCAGTTTCTGAAAAAATGTCATCAACTTTACCTGCTCCAATTTTTGCAGGAAGTTCATTTGATGAGGCTAATTTTTCGTTAACTGAATTTTCCCCGTCTTGAGGGGTTGTATTTTGATTTTTATTACTCACATTGTTAAACATATATTAAAGTTATTAATAAGCTATGTATTATCTGCCCGGCTTTTTGAAAGGTTTATTTATTGCCTTTATTATACCATATTTCTTCTATTTTCAAAAAGTCCCCCTAACTTACCTTCACTATTTGGATTATAGCCGATATTTACTTCATTTCCATCCAAATATTTATCATTGTTAATATATACAATCTTGGGATTTATGTTATCTTAGTATAAATATATTTCCTTGGTGTCTGCTGGGCTGTTATTATTAACTATCTTTATAAATCTATTTAACTCTTCTTGGGCTTTATAGGAAACTCTGATAATTAACAAAAATCAACTGCTCCCAATCAATGCCCATAAGGCAATATTAGCTTTAATAACTGCAACGAATATATGAGGGATGCCCTGTTCCTGCTGAACATTTAGGGAAGGCGTAGTCGCATGAATCAGTCCAAGGGACAACTGCACCTATACCAGAAGTGCAAGTTTTGGCTGGTTCACAAGCAATAATTCTCCCATCACTGCCAGTGGCTGGATCACAGCCAATACTGACGCAATGCCTGCCGCTAGCCATTGTTTCACAATATTGTCCAGAATTTGCACTTACAGGCGGAACAGCAGTTTGCGGGGGTTCTATGCCGGTAAATATAATCTCAACAGTAGGTTCACAACTATTAGAAACGCATGATTCTCCAGCGGCGCAATTATTACTACAATCAATGGTGTCGCCACAATTATTATCTAAACTTGAGTTGCATTGTCCGGGGTAATCTGCACAAGTATATGGAGTGCAGCAAGAGTCACCAGTAACTGTAAGGGAGACACATGACTCGTCACAATAAACACAATCATCATCACAAACAGGAAGACAAGGGGTATTTGTATTTTTATCGCCATCATCACAGCTTTCTGATCCATTTATTGAATCATCGCCACACCACTCATTAGGAAATACAGTAAGTTGAAAAGTTGCTTCAGCATATTCTCCGCAATCATTTTCTGCCTTTACCGTTATATTATAGACATTATTAGTATTATCTGTCTGTGTCCCCTGCATTTGCCCAGTATATACGTTAATTGATAACCAGCTTGGTTTATTAACTAAACTAAAGGTGACTGATTCAGGAGTAGATACGCTAGCAGTAACATTAAATTGGATTGGTCCATGATAGAGAGGTAATAATGCCCCTGGTGGATAAGCGTATACAGAACCATTTTCAATGGAATTAATTGCTACTCCTGGGCAAACAAAACCTGGAGTAACACCTAAATTGAAATTTACTGGATTACTCTCTGCTCCATATTGGTCAGTGGCAGTAATAGAAATAGTAAAATTACCTGTTTCTGTTGGCGTGCCAGAGATTATTCCTCCACTAAATGTCAATTCTGTCGGCAGTACTCCGGTATAACCAAATGATATAGTATGGCCTTCAGGATCTATGGCAGTGTAAGTGCAGCCGGCATAAGGTTGACCTACTACTACGCCAGAATCGCAACTTGGAACCTGAATTACAGGTACGCTATTAGTAATAGTTAAAAAAAAAGACGCGATTGACTCGTCGCCTTGTGAGTCAGCAACAGCAACCGTAACCGGATAACTGGCCGAGGGGTATTCTACAATTTGTTGGACATGGCAATTATGTCCATCTACTAGTTCGCTGCAGGATAAGTTTGGGGCGGGCAAACCGCTAAAACTATAGCTTAAAGGATATTGCTCGCTAGGTTCATGTGCAATAATAGTAAAATCCAATGTTTGGCCAACAACTAACGTTTGGTCTTGTATAGCTTCAACAACCGGAAGTCCGGCTTTAATCTTAATCGTGCAATTTTTCACCTCTTGCCCCCCATTCCCATCATCAACAGTGACTATAAAATCATAATTACTTTCATCCCCTGCTTCTGCGGCATAGATTTCTTTTTGATTAGGAACGGCTGTATCTTTTAATCCAGGGTCAGCTGACCAGCCTGTCCAAATTTCGCCTGATGTAACTATGGAAAAACTTAAACTATCTCCATCAGCATCACTAGCGCTAATATAGCCGCTAAATTTTTCGTGGGGAAGGCCGGTTAAGTTACCGCATTTAATTTCAGGAGGATTGTTTATAACCGAAGTATTAATAAATGGGTCAGCGCCAAAATTATTATAACTTCCTTCTAAATTTACATAAAACTCGCCGTCATCATACCAATACACCGGCTTATCATTACTTCCTAAAGTGAAATTACCACCACCGTCTGTAAAAGCAAATTTTTTATCCTGCTTATCCCAGCAGGTCACTGGATCATAACTGCTATCGCCGCAATCTCCTAATTTATTTATAGGATCAACCGGCAAAATGCTTAATCCTAAATCACTGGCTAAAGTTTCCTGCCAGCTAGGCCAGACTGAAACAGACTTGCCGGTTAAATAACTGCCGGCTCCTAATTTCGGATAACTGCCGCTATAGCTATTTAAAGCAAGCCTCATTTCGGCTAAATCAGCTAGTCTTTTCGTATCTCTAGTAATTTTAGCTTTCTCGCTTCCACACCAATCATTACTAGGGCAATCACTGTTTATTAAGCAAGGTATTTTGCACACAGCCCCAGCGCAGGCATATCCGGCTGGACAGTCTTCGTCTTTTATACATGCCCCAGCAACATCCTCTAAATTAATATCTATATCGCAATAATCAGAATCATTTTTATTAGTATTAAACTTCCAGTGTGATAATAGCCGGGAAAAAATGTCTAATGTTTCTGATTGAGCTTCTTGATTATATGAAATAAGATAAATGTTAGTGTAAAGATCCATTCCTGGTTTGTTGCCAACATTAACGTACACTGTACGGCCGTCGCGTACTGCCTCATAATCATCAACAACTATTGTTTGTGGAGAGCCGGTAAAACCTTGTTCAGAGTACCAACGCGAGGCCGAGTAAAAGTTAGGGTTTGGAATAACCCGGATAGCGATCGCATCTGGATTACTGCTAGTTTCAGCTAAAACTCCAGGAGTTTTTATAGATGAAAAATTAAAAATTAAAAACCAGAGAGTAAATATTAAAATCCCCAAATACATAAATTTATATTTTGTTTTATATAATAAAATCATATTTATTTTTTAATTTACGGCTCAACTGGAGTCTCACTGACTTTATCCGAAGCTTCACTCTCATTACCTTTACTATTAACTGCTTTTACAACAAAATAATAAGTTGTGCTGTTTACTAAACTCCCTATAATCTCTGAAGTATCACTACCAGCATCTTTAGAATTATCATAAGTACCGTCATCTGTGTCATCATAATAAACTTTATATTTATCAGCTCCCGCAGCTGCTGTCCAGCTTAATGCAACCTGATTGTCTCCGGCAGTAGCGACTAAACCAGTTGGCTTTTCAATCGGAACATTACTAACTTCAATTGAAGGGTAGCTCTCGTCACTACTATTATCGGTTTTAATAACAAAATAATAAATTTCACCGTTTACTAATCCCGTAACCGTGGTCTCGGTAGAAAGAATACCTTCATCTTTTTCAAAGCTATATTCTTCATCTCCCTTTTTAGAATATATTTTATATTGAAAATAATTACCCTTCTCTGCTCCTTCAGCCGCTGTCCAACTTAATTTAATATTTCCACTGCCTTCAGCTTTTTCGCCGGCCACTGCAGTTAAACCAGTTGGCGCGACTACTGGAATACTATTAACAACATTCGAGAAAAAGCCTTCATTTTCATCTTTATCTAAAGCAGAAACTTTAAAATAATAAACTACACCGTTCACTAAACTGTCTGCTACATATAAAATATCATCAGTTTCTCCTTTTAAGTTATAAGGTCCGTCGCTTTTAGTAGATATATAAACTAAGTAACTCTCTGCCTCGTCTATCTCATTCCATGATAATTTAATCTTTCCACTTCCGCCAGCTAACTCGCCGGCTATAATTTCTGAAATCACTGGCGCAGAAGGACCGGTAACATCAGAAGGTGTAATCTTTAATATGTTAGATTGTGAACCTTCAACTTCGTCGTCATAATAGGCTGTAACTGCAAAATAGTACTCTTGTTTATTTGCTAAATCTATAATTTCAGGATACGCTGTTCCTTTTCCGAGCTGTACAGTAATAACTCCGTTAACATCCACTGGCGAACCATACCCTGCGAATTCAGTACTTGCGCCATAATAAACTTTATACCCTATTACATCAGGGTCAGGCAAACAAGATCCACACGCAGATGGCTGGCCTACTCCACAGCTTGAACCATCATCACATTTACCTAGAGTATACCAATTTAACTGAACTGCTTCTCCTTGCGGTAAGGCATTGCCTGTAAGATACTCACTGCTAGGCATTCCAGGTATTTCTTCCATAAAGAAATAAAACTCTTTTATCTTTTCCGGCCGGCAGCTGTTTACTTTAAGATATTCTATTACATCACCCGGTACATCCCAACAATCATTGTCTGCACCGCAAGGATCATTTATATTATCCCCTTTCATGCAAATACTTGGAGTTATTCCAATAATAATATTATCCTTCTTTATGGCCGGTAGGTCATCATAAGTTCCCTGGCTAGCTTTATCTCGACAATAATAAAATTCATAATTGGTAACTAGGCAACCACCTGGTATTGGTAACTGATCACACTGACTGCCTTCACCAGTCTCACTATCCCTCCATGGTTCCCAGGTTTCTCCCTCAAACGGTGGCCAAGGATTATTGCAGGTCATAACGTAGATATCTGCTTTTCCGCTATATTCCTCATCGCCTACTTCATAACTGCCTTCAACAATAGCAGTAGCAGAAATATAAGTCTTAGCGTCTTCTTTCTTTTGACCGACAACCCTTGTGTCTTCGTCAGTCTCGTCGTCATCACCACCTCCTCCACCTTTGTCCTTAATTTTAGCAACCATGGTATTATCTATTTCCCAATCCCAAGTCCACTCGTAATCACCAGGAATAGAGGTCAATTCTTGTCCGTCATTAGTCCAAGCACTGCTCTCAAAAACCTTATCACTATCTGTATCAATAGTATCATAATTAACTCCCGGATTATTATCACTAGCAACGTCTACGCTTGTCCTAAACAAATAACTATCTGGTTCAATTTTCACCGTATCTATCTTGCAGATTCCTGCATTGTCAGCGGACTTAGGTAAAGTAGTAAACGACCATACTTCAGCATTAGTAAAGGCATTTGCATTAAAAGTATAATCATCGTCTCCGTTCATGCCAATGCCATTTGAGCTTAACACTCCGCTTGAAATAGCATCATTTAAATCTTCATCGCCTTTTATTATAACAAAATATTTTGTGTTTGCTTCTAACAACTTACTAGGAGCAAACTTTAAAGTATCGCCTTGCCCGCTTACAGTTCCGGTAATCGCGCAATAATTTTTATCAATTTGAGGTTCAACAAAAGCTAATATTTTTTCACCAACTATTGGCTCTAATAATTTCTTAAATAAATTTATTATTTTAGAATATGTTTTGGCTAGTAGTTTTTTATCCTTCTTTAAACTGAAATCCTGTAGCATAGGTACGGTTCCGTCAGGACAACCATCGGTATACTCTCCGGCTACTATTACATTGCCAGTAAAACTGCTTATATCCATTTCAGTATCAAATTTAACCGAAATCATGGCATTGCGGCAGACAGCAGGGGCATCATAAGCCGGCAAAATTGTTTTATCGTTCGGCCTGGCCCGGCAACAAGTATCTGAACCACAGCCAATAGTTTCTGAATCACCGCAGTCTGTGTCTTGTGTGCAACCACAATAAAGCCCTCGGCTAGCCCCGTCGCAAGGCGCTTTATCCGCCACGCAAGTTAAACCACTAGAACTAACATCTGGTATAGTAGGGTCGCAACAACAGCTTCCGCAAACATCATCGGGAGTGTCTATGCATTTATAGTCAGTTGATCCGCAATCAAAATCCAGACTGCAAGTTAAGGGTTCTACTTCTTCTATACATTTCTCTCCTGGAGGTACTACTGGTCCACCTGGGCATTTAGCTTCACAAGCATCTACTTTTTTATAAGCACCTGTTTTATCTGGAGTGTCTTCGTTGCAGCCATATTCAGGCTCTCCCTTACAACTATAGTAAGCACAATAACCGCCACCGCCAGCAACCAATGTTCCGTCTCCGCCCTTGCAAGAATCACCACTTTCATTATCAATACAGCAAACATCACTATTGGCAGAACACGATTCAGAGGTAGACAGCTGCGCACAATCACGGCAAACGCCCGAACCATTAGCCGCGCCAGTATCACAGAACTTGCCTGAAGTGCCTGTGCAATTACAAGCCGCATTTTGCTCTTCTTTAGTATCTCCTGCTAAAGCACACCCTGTACATTGGCCAAAACCCGCCTCATCGTCAGTGGTGTCGCTCCCGCAAGTTCCAGTACAATCTAAATCAGCGCAACAATCCTGGTCAGCTTTATCAATCCGGCAGCAGCACTCACATTCACTAGAATCAACTGCCTCACAATTGCCAGTACCGACATTGCATGTTGAATCAAGGCAAATATCCTGGTCAACCGCACAAACTCCGCTTCCGACCTGGTCAGAACAAGCAAAACCGCTATCGCAATAATTGCACGTTGTACTATCTTCTATGCATTTATCTTGACCAATACTAGACCAATTATCCGGACAGCTAACTGCAGTATCAATATGCCATCTACCTTCAGAAGGATCTCCATATTCGGCGCAATAAGCATTTACATCCTTCCCTAAACTGTCCTGAACAGTTTTAGATAAACTGCAATTTACACCATTACTACATTTATTTAAACTACTATTATATGTACATGCTCCCGGAGTGCAAGCCACCAAATCATCACATACAGAATCACTACAACTTCCTACTATAATTGTGCTACCACCTTCATAAAATGAACATTGCCCAGGCGAATTAGGACAAAGTTCAGAAGCTGAGCATTGCCCATAACTATAGCCAGAGCATGTCATCTCTTCCCCTGGGCAATAAGTTGAGCCTGGGTCTCCAACGCAAGCAACATTACAACAACTAGTATCATCGCATAGAAATTGACCAGGTTCACAAGTAGCACAAGTGCTAGTTAGCGGTTCTTCACATCCGCCAGCAATTTCTGAACAACAAGTATCTCCACATTCTTCTTGGCCTATAGGACAAGTTCCTCCTCCAGTACTAAAATCCCATTCATAAACAGAGCTAGTGACAGTAGTATAACAAACACTTTGATCGTCTCCTGCTTTGCATTTATTCGCTTCCGGGCTATCAATTGGACAGCAAACATAATCAACGCCGCAATCATCGTCAACTTTACAACTACCAACCATAATATCTATGCTATTTCCTCCTTCTCCATCCTGGACTACTTTTACAGGCCCGCTAATCGCTAACAAGGGAATAGTAGTATCTATTTTATCAGCCCCCTCTTCAGTGCCCCAAATACCGCTGCTTTGATCCTTATTTAAATGAAATTTAACTAAGCCAGTAGCTTGATTTCCAAAATTTTCTCCCCATAAGCTAATATCGCTATTATTAAGTCCTGTTTTTGGCGAAATTTTACATAAACTAGGCTTAAGAGTTAAAGTACTGTTAACAAAAATTTGGCTCGGAGTAAGTTCGCTGGTGTCTATTGTGGTTTCCCAGCCAGCAATTTCCATAGTAATAGTATAGTCGCCCGACAGGCCGTCAGGCACTTTAACTATTACCTGATTGTCTGTCCAAACACTTTCCGCGCAAACTTCAGGAAACTCATAGCTTGCTTCAACGGTGTCATAAACAAAATAAACCTTGCTTGTCCCCTTAAACTTTCCAAAACCGCCGCCATATATTGTCACATACTGGCTTGGCGCGCCTTGAGTAGGATCGAAATAGCTTATATAGGGCTTTGGAATGTCCTTGTCTTTTATAAAATTCAAAGCATTTCCATATACTAATATTCCTCCAACGTCTTTAGCTACAAAACTGGAAGTTTTACCTTTGGCAATAATAGGCACATCAGCTACACCAATTTTATCACCACCAATAACAGAATTTATAGCTTCTATATAATTTTTATAATTCCCAAAGTATACTTCACCGCCTGTAAATTTAATTCCATCATAGTTAATTGTATCGCCAGACTCTCCATGATTCTTAATGCAATTCCCACTAGAACATTCCACTGCCGGCAAGCATTCGCTGTCATCAACACATGTTGTGTCGCCCAAGCCGCTATTTTCTAACTTGCACAGGCTTGGCCGCGCAATAGTATTTCCTATAAAATCAATTTTATCTCCCCAATCATCAGCAGTAGTATCTTCATAACTATCAACGGTTGTTACTTTAATAACCGAACTTCCGCTTACTCCTGATGGTACTACCGCAATAATTTGTGTATCTTTCCATGCTTCACTCCCGCATTTTGGATTGCCTTCAAATTCGTCATCGGCAAGTTTTGCAACAATCCACTCATCATCTCCAGCGCCGCATTTACCACCTTCTGCTATATAATTAGTACAGAAATCAATCGTCCAAGCTGTAGTGCCAAAATTCCTTCCAGTAATAGTAATAAAATTTCCAATAGCGCCGTTAGAAGTATCGTCGTTGCAAATATTAGGATCAAAGCTAGAACAATCATTATCGCTCTGGCACGGCGTATTTAGACTTCCGTCGCAGAATCCTCCTTTGGGGGAAATATCATAAATGACTGGCATGCCATTATCAATTAAATTATTGGTGCTAAAAATAAATTTGCAAATTCCAGGCTCTGATTCACAATCCAGAGCTCCGACTTTATTGCCCAAAGCTATGCCGCTAACTGACTTAAAAGCGCTCTGAGTTAACTTAACTTCAATATTAACTAGCTCATCAAAACAATCATATTCTATTTCTCCTATTTTGCATTCTTCGGTAGTAGCAGGAATAAATTCAATATCCTTATTATTTGTTCCAATTTTCTCCTTAACTGCTACTTCTACCGGCGGAATAAAACCCTTATTAAATATTATTTCGCCAAATTCATCTTCGGTATTTAAGGTAGCGTCGCCAACTTTAAATACTTTAAAATTATCTTCTAGTTTATTTTCATCATTAAAAACAGTGTAGTCAACATTTGTATTAAAATATAATTTTACTATTGAATTTCTAAAATTATCAATGCTTTCATTGGACGGCTTAGTGTATCTTGTGTAAAAAGACGGAGTACCTCCCACACCGCCGCCCGGATCATCGCCTCCGCCGCCCGGATCATCGCCTCCGCCGCCTATGACATCTTCTAGCATCCTATTTATAATAAAGGTAACTATGGCAAAAGAAGATAAAATAATAACTAAACCGATGATAGCGCCTATTAATATTTTTTTCGCCTTATCTATTTTTTCCTGATTACCTCCGGCCGTCATCCAAAGCCAGCCGGAGTACATAATCATGCCCACCGCGATAAGACCTAAAAATCCTAAAGAAATTCTAATAATGTTAGCCGCAATTGTCCGCGGATCTGACGAACCCAGGCCAATTCCTTCCTGTATCGTTCCTTCATCAACTTCAAAATCACTGCCTTCTCCCCAAACGTCCAAGTCGCCAGGTTCAGCTGCCAATGAAAAATTAACCGCGACAAAACCGGCTATTACAACGCATGCTAAAATTAAAATTTTAAATATTTTAGGCATAAAAATCAATAAACCTTATGTTCTCAAAAAATCCTAAGCGCTAATAACCTTTAGGATTTAGTGCTTCATGCTACGGACACTCACTGCTGGCAGTTGATATGTCTCCACAGCATGAAGGCCCCCCTGCGCAAATATCACTTGATGAAGGCTTAAAGCAATTCTGATAAATATCCTTAATGCCTGATCCTAATTGCGCTCTAAAACTTGTAGAATCAGAAAATTCAGAGTGCTTAATACTCGCTTTTGTCCAATCCATTTCCCCGTCCGGAGTTGGCGTGGGTGGAGTTGGTCCAGGATATCCTCCAGCTCCGCCGCTAAATTCCTTATTCTCACTAGCTATCCAATAACCTAGAGGCTCTTTAGTAAAATTCCTTAAATTAATTAATTTATGATTAACCGGGTCTTGGCCATTAAGAATATCTGTGCTACCGGTCCTTAAACTGGACGACATCATTAATTTATTAAAATTAATTAAAATTGGGTTATATAAATTAACTCCAGTTTTTCCATGCCCTAATGGTTTCTCTATTCCACTTTCATCTAATTGACTCGTGGCAATAATTATTGGGGAGCTTGAATCAATCTCTTCGCTAATAAAAAATGACCATTTATAACTATCTCCTTGATTGTTTTTCAAATCTAATAAAGGAGTTGCTTCTGTGCAATCCATGCCCTCTCCACAAGTATTGACCTTGTCTGCGTTGGTACAAACCCGCCCCTGATATTCACCGCTAGCGCACACGCCAAATAAATTATTTTCATTATAAGGCTCTGTTCCGCTCTGCGATTTAGGCCCTTCAGCATCACCGTTAACCTTATCACTATTATCACTGCTCCGATCACCATCTAATGAATTAAAAGCTACATCCATAATTCCATTAAGGGAGTCAGAGGATAAAGGATGTTTTTTACCAGCTTCTTTTGCGCAAACACTATCGGGGCACTTTAGATAAGGATCTTCAATACAATCTCCATCTGCAGCGCAGCTTTCGCCCAGCATTGCTGCCGTTAACTCTACATTTAAACCACTATTTTCTGGCAAACAGTAAATCGGCTCTCCGCAAGAATTAGTGCCACATTTAATATCAGATATAAATTCGACTGTCTTATATTGATTAGAAACCTCAAATTTCCCTTTTAAGTTATCACCCTTGCAAGTTCCATCGCATTTAAATGATTTACATTCCCGATCAGAGGTACAGGGATCTCCATCGTTTAATAAATTTGGCACACCTGCACAAACATTGCCTGTACAATTACTTGAAGCACACTCTGTGTTCTGATTACAGCTTTCTCCGTTAACCTTAAGAATATTAACTACTTTTATATAATTCTTAACATCGTCAGACTTACCAGACACAGTTAAAGGATTAATTGCTTCATTAAATTCAACATGAATAACAGCGTTTCTGGGTTTATCTGCTCGGCTATTTATGCTTTTTTGCTTCTTACTATCTATCCCTCCAGTAAATTTTTCCCCTGACATTTCTAATGCTCCGGTTGGATTTTCAATCTCATCCCATAAACTGGTTGAAGTTAAAACTATATTATCTCCGGCAGTCCCCGCTACTTTTGCTTTTATATTAACAGTATCACTGCCTGGAACATATACAGGATCAACATCTATTTCAGTGTGAGCGCCTAGGGCTGTCGCTATATTGCTTGCGGTAACACTATTTGCAGGATCGCTAGCAATGTCAATACCAAAAGTATAAGTCTTATTACCAACAATTAATATATCAGCTATTTTTTCAGCAGTTACATTAAACTTCCATAAATCTCCGCCTTCAACTCCATCACCAATCACAAGAGTAATTCCACAACCTAAATATACTTCCTCTCCAATAATTTCACCTCCTACAAATGGAAAATCAATACTTACACCCAAAACATCAGGATCAACAGAAACTTCAACGCCTGTAAAATCTTCATCGCAAATATATGTACCTGTTAGATTTGCTTCTGTATCACCAACCACTTTTTCTAATGGTACATCAGTTTTTTTAGAAGCAGTATATTCATCTGGCTGATTTTTTACTGTAATACTTCCGCTTGCCTGTTTAGCGGCCGTTTCTGAAGTAACGCTGTCCTGCTTATTATCAGGAGCAGGAAAAACTCCTTCTTCTTTAACTTGTGGCGGAATAAAATCTAATAAATTACTAACCCAAAAATTCCATTCAAAATAATCATTTGTACAGTTTTCAAATACCGGCTCGCTATCCGCAAGTTTTAGAATATCATTACTTAAGTAAATTGCATATTGGGTATTTTGCCCGCTAGAACCTAAATATTTCACCGGCTTAAAAACAAAAGTTTTGTTATCATTTGTGGCTATGTTTACTTCCTTTACCTGGCTAGCGCATAGTCCTGGCGGTTCTGTTAAACATTCATCACTTTCATTATCATGAAATATTTTAATATTATCTGAAATTATAAATTCTCCAGTTTCGCAAATTCCGTTTTCATTGCCGCCATCAACTAATTTATCTTTGCAGATTGTGGCTGGATCAATTGCTTCTTTAAAAGTTATGATAATACTGGTGTTTCTTGGCACTTCTTCCTGGTATGGTTCTGGATAAACGCTTTCAATGGAACAAGCTCCTAAAGCGCCGGTTCCCCAATTTGAACCCGGACCGTCGTTGCCGCTTCCAGGACCGCCCGTAGTGCCTAAAATTAATTTATTCAAAATAAAGCTAACAATAGCAAATGATGACATTATTATTATTAGGCCGATAATTACGTTTTTTATAACCCTTTTAGCTTGATTAATTTTTTCTTCATCTCCTTCGCTTGTCATCCAAAGCCAGCCGGCATACATTATTAAAGCCACCGCAATAATACCTAAAAATCCTAAAGCGACTCTAATTATTTTTAACACAATAATACGAGGATCGGCCTTGCCTAGACCTGTTTGCTCGCCGAATTCTAGGCCAACATCTATATCTGCCGCCAAAACCAAGCTTGGCAATAAAAAAACAGCCGTTGATAAAATAATTATCCCTAATAAGGCTATTTTTATATTTATAATTTTTTTAAATATTTTAAGCATGGGGGAATTATTTAAGATTTAAAATTTTAGATTTAAGAATTAAAATTTGAATTAAAAATACTATTAAATTTCATTTAAAAATTTATGGGTAGTTACTAATACAAATTTAATACAAAAAATCTGCAATCTGCAATCTAAAATCGGTTGACTAATCCACAATTTTGTTATTTAATGTTATTATACCATAAATAAATTAATAAATGCAAAAATAATTTGCCTATTTGTCTCGGCGTGTGAGTCGAAATCTCGACCCTTGCTTTACGAGGCATTAAGATATCTATTCACATAATTCGCGTATTCGCAATTAGCGGCATTCATTCGCATGTGCCCTATTCGTAGTAGGGCTTTTGCCGCCAGGCAAAATAACATTAATTCGCGTATTCGCATCACACCACATGACTATTGAACAAATTATAAATAAAGTTAAAGAAAACGAACCTGAAGTTAGTGTAGATAAAATCATATTAGCTTATGAATTTGCTCAAAATGCCCACAAGGGGCAGAAAAGGGAAACTGGCGAGCCATATATCCAGCATACCCTGCATACTGCTTTTGTATTAGCTCAAATTAAAGCTGATTTTAATACAATTATTGCCGGCCTCCTGCACGATATCCCGGAAGATTCTGAATACACTCTTGAAACTATTGAAAAAAATTTTGGCTCCGAAATAGCCGGCCTGGTTGAAGGAATTACTAAATTAAGCCGAATTAAATATCGCGGTATTGAGAGATATAAAGAGAGTCTGCGTAAAATGCTTTTAGCAATGTCTAAAGATATACGTATTATATTAATTAAGTTTGCTGATCGCCTGCATAACCTTAGGACTTTAGACGCTTTGCCCCCTGAAAAACGCCTAAGAATAGCCAAGGAGACTCTTGAAATTTACGCTCCTATTGCCGGTCTTTTAGGTATATGGCGCTTAAAATGGCAAATGGAAGATATCTGTTTTAAATATATTTATCCTGAGGAATACAAAAAGATTGAGTATAAATATGAAGTAGACAAGAAAGTTGAACGCAACCAGCTTATTCAAAAAATAAAAAATATTTTAGGGCAAAAAATTAAAGAAACCGTTATTGAATATAAAATAGAAAGCAGATTTAAGCATCTTTATAGCATATACCAAAAAATGCAGATGAAAGACAGAAAATTTGACGAAATTTATGATGTATTTGCCCTGCGCATCATCGTCCCCACAATTTCTGATTGTTATAAAATTTTGGGCATAATCCATACTCTTTGGAAGCCGAAAGCTAAGCGTTTTAAAGATTATATTGCTGTTCCGAAACCAAACGGCTACCGCAGCCTTCATACTACTGTTTTCGGACCTGAAGGAAAAGCTGTCGAATTTCAAATAAGAACCAAAGAGATGCACGAAGAAGCTCTTTATGGTATTGCCGCCCACTGGCATTTTAAAAATCAAGGCCTAAAGGAGAACCTGAAACAACCATTCTGGATTAAAGAAATTCTAGATATCCAGCGTGAAGCAGAAGACACAAATGATTTTATTAAAAAAATTAAATTTGATATATTCAAAGACCGTATATTCGTTTTCTCTCCTGAGGGTGATGTGTTTGAGCTGCCAGAAGGAGCAACTCCGATTGACTTTGCCTATGCTGTCCATAGTGATATTGGCGACCAAACAGCTGGCGCATTAATTAATGACAAAATGGCCACTTTAGATCAGAAATTGAAAAACTGGGACATGGTTGAAATTATTAGAGAAAAAAATCGCAAAGGGCCAAATCGTGATTGGTTAAAATTTGTTAAAACAAACCGAGCCAGAGGTAAAATAAGGCAAAACTCTAAATCAGCCTTTGATAATATAAAATTAATTAAAGATTATATTAAAAAATATAAATAAGGTCTGTCGCTAAATGCCCCCCCCTAAAAAAACGTATGACCGCCCTTGGAGGAGTATTTAAAGATAAGCGAAAATAAAAAACGCTCAAGTTTTGAACTAAGCGTTTTTTATTTATCTAAATATTATTTTAAATATTTTTTAACTATCTCGCTTGCCTTATTCCCATCTGCCCTTCCCTTGATTTTCTTCATTGTCTCTCCCATTATCCTGCCAAAATCCTTCATTGACGCTTCTTTACCCTCTCCAATAATTCCTCTTACTATGTTCTCAATATCCTGATTGCTCATTTGCTCTGGAAGATATTTTTCTAAAATTTTTAATTCTGCGCTTTCATTAGCTACCAAATCTTGCCTATTTCCTTTTTTATACGCCGCTATTGAATCTTTTCTTTTCTTAACTTCGCTCTGTATTGCTTGAATGATTTGCTCTTCTCTTAGCTGGTCTTGTTTCCCTCGTAAAGAAATCTCTTTATTATGAATTTCACTATTAAGCATGCGCAAAACAGAAACAATAACTTTGTCTTTCTCTAACATTGCTTTCTTTAAATTACTATCAATTCTCTCTTTCATTTTTACCATACATTTTATCTTAAGCTAATTTTTCTTCTTATTAAACATACCTGTTTCTTCTGGTAGCTTACCTATTTTTCGTAAATATTCTCTCTTAGCTCTTAGTTTCATGCTTATCAATGCATACTCCTTCTGTTTTCTTTTGTTCTTTTTTGGCGTTAAATGTTGAGATTGGCGAGCCGTCCATAATTTTCCGCTTCTTTTCAGGCCCTTATTAAACCTTCTTAGAAAACCTTCAAAACTCTCACCTTTTTTTCTTTTAAACTCTACCACTTTCCCACCTGCCTTTCTAGTAAAATTAGGCTAGTGTCTTAAAATATCTAGCCATTATATAATAAATTAGTTATTAATGAATAATTAACTTATACGATTTATTTTTCATCCATTCGTTTCTCTATTGCCACCCTTGTCTTTTTATAGTCAATAACTTCTTGAATTCCCGATTCCATATCTCTAAGCAAGATAGTTCCGTCCATCATTTCCTTCTGGCCTAAAATTAAACTAAATTTAGCTCCGATTCTATTTGCTTCTTCTAGCTGGGCCTTAAGACTGTCTTTAGTTAAAGCTTCCCTAACATTTAATCCCGCTCTTCTCAACTCCTCAAATAAATTTAAAACTTTTCTCCTTGCTTGATCTCCTAGTTGAGCTACAAATATTATATTTTTATTATCTTTTTTAAATGGTATATTTTTTTCTTTTATCATTAATATTGTTCTCTCAATCCCGATAGCAAAACCACAGGCCGGGGTTGGGCGCCCCCCCATATGCTCAATTAAACCATCATATCTTCCTCCTCCTCCTAAAGCAAACTTACCCTGGGAAATTTCCCCCTCATCATCCATTGGCCAAATCTCAAACACCGTTCGATTATAATAATCTAATCCTCTAACTAAATATGGATTTAAATTATATGGCATATCCAGCTCATCTAAATACTCTAAAACTTTAATAAAATGCTCGCGGCATTCATCGCACAAATAATCAACTATCTGCGGCGCTTCGCCTGTTAATTCTTTACAGCTTTCCTCTTTGCAGTCCAATAAACGCAAAGGATTTTTCTGCAACCTCTTTTTGCAATCAGCGCACAATTTAGATCTCTTGCCTCTTTCTTTATAAAAATCAATTAATTTATCTAAATATTCCTGGCGGCATTCACTGCAACCAATGCTATTTACCTGAATCTGGGTATTTATCTGCAGCTCTCTGAAAAAATTATAGGAAATTAAAATCATTAAAAAGTCTGCCACCGGACTTGCTTCTCCGAATATCTCTAAATTAAATTGATGCGACTGCCTATACCTTCCTGATTGGGGTTTCTCTCGGCGAAATATTGAATCTAGCCAAAATATTTTTACTGGCTGAGTTAGATTAAACATGCCATGCTCTATATAAACTCTAGCCAAACTCGGGGTAGCTTCAGGTCTTAAAGCAATTTTTTCACCGCTTTTATCAATGAAAGAATACATTTCTTTTGTAACAATATCGCTGGTTTTTCCGGTTGATTTCTCGTATAAAGCTAAATTCTCCAAAACAGGAGTTATCACCCTTTTAAATCCGTATGCTTTTGTAAGCTCAGTTGCCTTTCTCGCTATAAGCTCCCAATACTTGTATTCGTCAAATAAAACATCTTTCATTCCTCTTAAACGATAAATTCTTTTTGATTGCCTTCCTTTTCCTTTATTGTCATTACTTATTGGCTGTTTATTTTTGATATTTTTTGTTCTCATCATAGTAGTTAATTATATAATTTTGTTTACCTTCTCCTTTGAATGGCTGGGTGTCCTATTTATCCCGCCGCATCTATCTATTTATTAAGGGCGTGATCTCGTCCACGGCGATTAGCAGGACATTTGCCGCCTGTCTGCCGAACTGGAGGGTCAGGCAAAATAACACTTATTCGCATGTGCCCTATTTGTAGTAGGGCTTTTTCACTGCCCGCCCTCCTCTGGAGGGCTAGTGAAAAACAACCTAATATTCATAATCCGGGGTCTCAAATAAGCTGATTCTATTAAACGGCCACCCTCTAAGCAATACCCTTCCGGTAATAAAACTTTCGTTAACCGGGCCAAAGCTGCGGGAATCTTTAGAAGAATTTCGATTATCTCCTAAAGTATAATATTCTTTTCCGCTTAAGCTAATAACCTCTTCTGTTAAACTATAAGTTTTAGTATCATTAAATAAATATTTTTCATCTAAATTAATCCCTTCGGGATATTCATCGTTATAAATATATACTTCACCATTTTCAATTTGAATTTTTTCACCGGGCAAGCCAATTATCCTTTTTATAAAATATTCCTGCGGATTCCTTGGATATCGAAATACAATAATATCTCCTCTTTGCGGTTCTTTAAAGCGGTATGTAATCTCATCAATAATTAAATATTCATGATCATAAAAATTAGGTTCCATTGAAGCCCCTTTTACGTAAAAGGGCTGGATTAAAAAATATCTGACTGGAATAATAATTGCCAGAGAAATTACTACAATTTTAATAAGCTCAAAAGTAAAACTAAAAAAATTTCTTAGCATGGGTTTTTAAAAAAATAAAAAATATGATAAATAAGAAAATTAAGAAGAGTATTTCTCTTATTTTCCTTTTTACTCTTATTTAATTATTTTCCTACTTTATTATTTACTAATCTAATATAACACCATTCTTAAAAAAAATCAAATCTACCAAAAAAAAGAGGTCATTAGAGTATATTTGCTATTAACAAACTACTCTAATGACCTTAAACTTATTAGAAGGTTGTTTTACCTTCCATGTCTTTTGGGAATCCTTGGTTCCCCACCACCTTTTTCATCGGGTAAAGGACCAAAAATCTTGTGATACAAAAGAACTGAATTTTTCGATACTATCGGTTCCTGTTGTGCTCTTTTGCACATATCTTCTCCCATCCAATTAAGCGGCCCTAGCCCCTCCGTCTCAACCATAAATAGTCAGGCATGCGGTTTTCCACAATGACTAACTTGGCATCTCTTAACGAGGCCCTTTTCAAAGTAAGATATTCATCAAAAGAGGTCGAATTTTCGCCCGAAAGCAAAACACAGTTCTGCATCCCGTTCAACTTAGGTCTATCTTTGGTAATATCGCTCACCAATCGCATATTATTCCCCCCAAACTTCTGATATACAGCATACCACATAATTTTCTTTCCTCCGTTTCTATTGATTTTTAACAAAAAAACATGACTTTCCGCCTTTAAAGCTAGGGCAACTTAGTATATTAATTGCTTGTCCTACTCTCATTCTTTTGCTTCTTAGGGCCTCAATTGCTTCACGGTTGTCGCCATCACCGCTATGCATCTCCAAATCAGTGATAGCTCCGTCATACATCTTAAAATCACTTTCCAACTTTTTTACTTCCTTGGCCATTTCCCCCTCCCTTTTTTAGTTTATTGGATTTTAAAACCAAAACTTCCTCTGCCTGTCTTGCCAAATCTTTGTTTCCTCCTTTCATTTTTTATTTAAGTTAATATTGTCCCTAAAATAATCACTAAAATATATTTCATTAGTAACTAATCTAGAGACAATACCCTGTTTTAAAAGAACATTTTTTAATTCGGATGTACCTCATTTGTAGCGGGGCTTGCTACAAGCAATAACACTTATTCGCATGTGCCCCATTTGTAGCGGGGCTTGCCGCAAGGCAATAACAACACAAAACAGGCCCCTTCTTGCGAAGAGGCCAGTCTTTTTTCCCTAATGATGCTTGAACTTTACTCAGTTAAAACACCACAAAAAACCACTCTCTTCGCAGAGCCATAAAAGTAAAATCCAAAATAGAAAGCCATTTTTTGTAGTGTTTTATTCATATTCTTTATTTTAGAGGCTTTTAACCTCCTGTGGATAATTATAACAGATATATAAAATAAATCAAGCATACGCATTGAGACATAAATAATGTTACTTTGCTCTTATCGGTTGGGACATATAAGATGTTACCGTAGTTATTAATAAATAATTATGGCAACTATATGACCAATATGACTAAAAAGGAGCTAGCTAAGGTAACTAGAGCTAGA
>JBDRJA010000095.1:0-2943 GCA_043815345.1 Patescibacteria group bacterium
AAAATTATTTCCCCTGTCTCTGTTTGTGCTTTGGATTATTACAAATTACTCTTATTTTACCTTTTCTTTTTATTATTTTGCATTTTGCACACATTTTTTTGACTGATGACCTTACTTTCATTTATTTCCTTCCTCCATGAATAGTATTGCGTATTGCGTATTGCTGCGTTAAGAAAATCAGAATTCAAAACTCAAAACTATGTATATAAACTATTGTTTTTAATGTAGGGGTCGAGTTTATTCGACCCGAGTTTTGTGAGCTTGATAAATCAAGCCCCTACACTAAATTTTTATACTCTCTATGGTTTTGCCATTTTTTTTATGGGCGTATGCAATACGCCCCTACTTCCTATCCGCTGTACGCTATACGCTAAATCACGAGATACGAATCAAGAGATGCTAAAACATAGATTCTGTATTCTATATCTTTACTTCTTTACTATATACTAAATACCTATATACTATATTAGAAGTGGTGAACATTTTGATTAAAATAAAAAATTTAAGTCACATATACAATTATCATATGAAAGATCAAATAAAAGCTTTAGATTCTATTAATTTAGAAATAAAAAAAGGTGATTTTACTTCTATTATAGGTTCTAATGGATCTGGAAAATCTACTTTAGCTAAACACATGAATTGCTTGTTGCTTCCTACTACCGGAGATATTTGGGTAGATGAAATGAATACCAAGGATAAGAGCAAAACATGGGAAATAAGACGAAAAGTTGGTATGGTATTTCAAAATCCAGACAATCAGATTATTGCAACTACGGTGGAAGATGATGTAGCTTTTGGCCTGGAAAATATTGGAATAAAGACAGAACTTATGAGAGAACGGGTTGATTGGGCTTTAGAAGTTGTAGAAATGAGAGAGTACAAAAAAAGCGAACCGCATTTGCTTTCAGGTGGACAAAAACAAAGAGTAGCAATTGCTGGGGCAATTGCTTTGCACTCTTCCTATTTGGTTTTAGATGAACCTACGGCAATGCTCGATCCCCGGGGCCGAAAAGAGGTAATAGGTATTGTTAAGAAGTTAAATTTAGAAGAGAACATTACTATCATTTATATTACTCACTTAATGGAGGAGGCAGTTGAGTCTAACCGGGTAATCGCATTAGATAAAGGAAAAATTGCTCTCATAGGAAAACCTGAGGAGGTATTTACTCAAATAGAGGTTTTAAAACAATTAAGATTGGATGTTCCTCAAATAACCGAACTCGCTCTAAGATTAAACAAAAGGGGAATAGATATATCTCCCCATATATTGAAAGTTGAGGATATGGTGGAAAGTTTATGTTTATACATTTAGAAAATATATGCTTTACCTATAGTTTGGGAATGCCCTTTGAAACAGAAGTATTAAAGAATATCAATTTAGAGATTGATAAAGGTGAATTTATTGGTCTAATCGGGCATACTGGTTGCGGAAAAACGACTTTAATTCAGCATTTTAATGGTTTACTTACACCAACTTCTGGTAAAATCTACGTTGAAGGAGTGGATTTAAATAAAAGAGGAGCAAACCTTAGGTTAGTAAGACAAAAAATAGGTTTAGTGTTTCAGTATCCCGAGAATCAATTATTTGAAGAAACAATTTATCAAGAAGTAGCCTTTGGCCCAAGAAAATTGGGTTTACCAGAAGGAAAAATTGAAAAAAGAGTCAGAGAAGCCTTAAAGATGGTCGACCTTGATTATAACCTCTATGTAGAACGTTCTCCTTTTTCTCTAAGCGGAGGGGAGATGCGTCGTGTCGCTTTAGCCAGTATACTTTCCATAAGACCAAAAATGTTGGTTTTAGATGAACCTACTGCCAATCTTGATCCGCAAGGTAGGGATAATATATTATCTGAGATAAAAAAAATACATTATAACTTCGGTATGACTGTGGTATTAGTTTCACACAATATGGAAGAGGTTGCCGAGACAGTGAAGCGTCTTTTAGTAATGCATCGAGGAGAGATAATTATAGATGGTACTCCCCAAGAAATTTTTGAGAAGCATGCTAACGATCTAGTGAAAGTGGGTTTAGGACTTCCACAGGTAACCGAGTGTATGCATAAATTAAAAGCAAAAGGAAAAGATGTATATACCGGGGTATTAACCGTAGATGATGCTGAAAGAGAAGTGTTAAAAAAAATGAAAAAACCAATAAAGAGATAAATGTTTAAAGAGTGTAATTTATAAATTATTATTAAAAAGATGGGGAAAGATGAGAATATTAAGGAATATTAGCTTTGGTCAATATATCCCAAGGGATTCTTTAATTCATAATTTGGATCCCAGAATAAAAATATTGAGTTGTTTGGCTATAATTGTAAGCTTGTTTTTAATAACAAAATTTTCAGGATATTTAATTTTAGGATGCTTTGTATTAATTAGCATTATTATTTCTAAAGTACACCCAAAATTTGTTTTCAGGGGTCTGCGTCCCCTATTATTTATTATTATATTTACTCTGATAATCCATCTTTTTATGACTGAAGGAGAAGTGATTTATCAGTTAGGCTTTTTAAAAATAACCCGGGAAGGATTGGTAAAAGGACTGCTTATTTCTTTTCGATTATTTATCCTAATTATAACTACCTCCCTGCTTACCTTGGCTACTTCTCCTATATCTTTAACTGATGGAATAGAAAGATTATTGTCTGTTTTTAAATTCATAGGTATACCCGCTCACGAAATAGCTATGATGATGACAATAGCACTGAGATTTATTCCGACTTTATTGGAAGAGACAGAAAAAATAATGAAAGCTCAAATATCTCGAGGTGCAGACTTTGAAAGCGGAAATATTTTTAACCGAGCAAAGAATTTAATACCTATTTTAATACCCTTGTTTGTTAATGCATTTCGACGTGCTGATGAATTAGCCATTGCTATGGAAGCTAAATGCTATAGAGGGGGAGAGGGTAGGACTCATTATAGAGAACTAAAAAT
>JBDRJA010000096.1:0-12900 GCA_043815345.1 Patescibacteria group bacterium
GAACATTCAAAATCAAATAATAATATCAATATTCACTGCTACGGGCAGGGTTGTAAGCTTGTTTTTACCGCCCTACCTGTAATAGTAAATAAATTTGAAGTAAATATCTCGTTTAAAAGAGGTATTGTTCTACAGTCTTAAGTTATAATAAAGTGTTTGGTTTCTCTTTCTTTTTTCCCAGGTGTTTATAAGCAATATCAGTAGCTATTCGGCCGCGAGGAGAGCGGTCAAGGAAACCAACTCGCATTAAATAAGGCTCGTAAACTTCTTCTATCGTAGCCACATCCTCTCCGGTAGCGGCGGCGATAGTATTAAGGCCGACTGGGCCGCCATTAAATTTATCAATTATAATTTCAACTATTTTTCTATCAATCCAATCCAGGCCTAAATTATCTACTTCTAACATCTTAAAAGCATCATGGCATAAATCGCTCGTTATAATACCATCGCTTTTTACCTGGCAATAATCACGCACTCTTTTTAGCAAGCGATTGGCAACTCTGGGAGTACGTCGAGATCTAATGGCTATTTCTTTTTTAGCTTCTTCCATGGTCTCCAGGGATAGTATCTGAGCGCTCCTATCAATAATACTCTTAATATCTTCTTCGTCATAAAAATCCAAATGATATGTTAAGCCGAATCTATCGCGCAATGGCGCAGATAATAAACTTATTCTTGTAGTAGCGCCGATAATAGTAAATCGCGGTAAATCAATTCGTAAAGTTCTAGCCGAAGGGCCTTTACCGATTATTATATCTAAAGCATAATCTTCCATGGCCGGATATAATATTTCCTCTATTACTTTATTAAGCCGATGAATTTCATCAATAAATAAAATATCGCCTTCACTTAAATTAGTAAGTATAGCCGCTAAATCACCGCTTTTTTCAATCGCTGGTCCGGATGTAACTCTAATATTGGCTCCTATTTCATTAGAGATAACATGGGCTAAAGTGGTTTTGCCCAGCCCTGGCGCGCCGTATAAAAGCACATGTTCAATCGGCTCCCCCCGTTTTTTTGCCGCCTCCATAGTAATACTTAGATTCTCTTTTACTTTTTGCTGGCCGATGTATTCATCCATTATTTTCGGCCGCAAAGTTAAATCCAGGACCTTATCCCCGTTATCCTCCTTAGCGCTTATTATTCTTTCTTTTTCCATCTCTTTCATATCTATATTGTAGCTATTTAGCCTGATTTTTGCAAATAAAAAATCCCAAATTTACTGCGAACAAGGGATTCAATTATTTAACTTATATATAAAAATTAAATTCGCATAATTTGCAATTCGCAACATTCGCATATTATTCGCATTATTAGCATCATACTAGAAATAAAATACCAAATACATAAACAACAATACGCTATAATTAAATATCATAAACCACTTATTGCCCCAGTTTATGCCTGAAAAATTAAATTTAGAGAATGGCCAAAAAATCGGTGTGGGAAAAAATGATTTAGTATGAGTAAAAATGTCAAAAAGAATATGCAACCCCCAGGCATATAAAGCTAACGTCCAATAATTTAAACCAAACAATTTAAAAAACATATATGCTCCCAACCAAATTACCAAGCTATGGGTTACATTATAGATCTTAAAAACATAAGGAGGAAAAACAGCAAGGGAAGGCCTGGCAAAGTGCATAGTTCTCTTAAAAAAATGCCTTAAGGTAACTGATGAAAAACTAAGAACATCGGGCAATATTCCAAATACAATAACTAAGCTCTTTTGCTCAGCCGGCAATTCCTTAAAAACTAAATTTGTCCATAGTCCATGAGAAATTATATCCATATGTAGAAACACTAATAACGCAAATAACACGCGAATGATGCAAATATTTTAAATTATTCGCGTCATTCGCATATAATTCGTGTCATTCGTGTTATGTTTTTCTAAATTCACAAATATCAAAAAAATCACAATATTTGCAAAGCGCGCTGGGTTTTGGCAGAAATTCACATTTTTTAATCTCCATAATTGTATTAACTATTTTTTCTTTCACTTTGTCTAAATCTTCCTGGCTACCTAAAAATTCTATCTCGCTATTATTATCTAAATAATAAAAAGATAAAGACGCTATTTCCTTCCTGAATAATTCTTGGCCAGCTAGCTGGTAAAGTAATAACTGTTCTTTTTCTTCAAAACTCAACTTATCCTTAGCTTTGCCGGTTTTATAATCAACTATTTTTATTTTACCATTAATCTCATCTATCCTATCAATAACTCCTCTTATGGTATAAATCTGGCTATCAACTTGAACCTTAGTATTAAAACCTTTTTCTAAAAATACTATGTTTGGCCAATTATCTTTGTATTTTTCATAAAAATCTTTTAGGATATCTTTGCCCTTTTTCTTATGCTCTTCTTTTTGTTTTTTACTCTCATACCAATCATCGACCCAGCTCTGTTCGTATAATCCAAGGATCTCATCAATGTTTATCTTTACATTCTTTACCGCCCCTTGTTGTTTATTAGCTTTATATCCGAATAAATCCGACTGCCCTAATCCTTTTTTTTCATTAATTAATTCAAATACTTTCTGTAAAGTGCTATGCATGGTTTTGCCAAAAGAAAAAACGGCTTTACCTTGCCTTGGAATCTTTAAAATATGAGCAAAACGATACTGATAAGGACAGTTAGAGAAAGCCGCCAATTGTGTAAAAGAAAAATAAGGCGGTATACTAATATTGATCTTTCCATTATTTTCAATCTTTTTTTCCTTAACAATAAAATCTAAACCTTTGTCTTCACTATTCTTATTTTTCTTTTCACCAGTTTGCTCGCCAAGCCGGAGAGCCTTCTTAGAAAGTTCCGTACTCTTTGGTATTATATCACATTCTATTAAAAATCGAGATGGTTTCTTGATTCGTTGCCCGCCATAATCAGGAGCCCAGGAAAAATAAAGATGCTCGCAGCTCCTAGTCATGGCTACGTAAAACAATCTTCTTTCTTCCTCTAGATGAATATCGCCTTTAGGTAAAATTTCCTTAATTAAAGCGTCGGGAATTAAAATTTGCTCTCGGCGCTCAATGGTTGGAAAACGTTTATCTACTAAATTAGTAATAAAAACATACTTAAATTCTAAACCCTTGGCTCCGTGTACGGTCATTATTTTAATTGCCTCAGGACCTGATTCAATGTCAACTGACAAGCTTCCTTCTTCGCCAGCATCAATTTCCATTTGTAATTCAAGTAAAAAGGCTTTAACGCTTTTATCATCATTAGCCGCCTCAAATTCTTGAGCTCTTTTCATGAACTGGTTTAAATATTGAATAGCTTCTCTGCTTTTCCTATCTTCCTGCTTTGCTAGATATTTTAAATAACCGCTTTCGTTTAAAAAAGAAATTATTATTTCTGTGGCATTTTTCTCCCGTGCTGAAGCAGTATGCTTTTCAATTAATCTTAAAACAATATTAATTTTTTTCTGCACTTCAATACCGAATTTACCATGAGCGTCTCTTAATACCGTAAACAAAGACCAGGCTTTTTTATTCGCCGCATAATTAAAATTAACTAACTCACGATAGGAAAAATTAAAAATAGGTAAATTTAAAATTCTATACGCGGCTATACTCTCGTGGTAATCGTCAAGCATCTTTAAATAAGAAATAACATCTATTATAATTGGCTTAGCGTATAATCCTCGTGATGATAAAAATTGATAAGGCAGACCGGCAATATCTAGGGCATTACAAAAATCATTGGCGCTTTTGTTCGCCCTGACTAAAATAGCAAAATCATTCCAGCTTACCTCTTTATCTTTAATTTTTAAATCAGCAATTTTCTCCACCACCTGTCTAACCTCATCCTGTAAATCTTTCCCTTCAATTATCTCAATTATACCCTCATCACCTCCCTCAGCCTTCAACTTTTTGGTAAATTTTTGTTCTTTATTCTTTATTCCTTGTTCCTTGTTTAGCTGATATTCTAACCGATTCGGATTATTCTGCTTTATAAAATCATACGACAAATCTAAAATATTTTGCTTATTGCGATAATTCTTTATTAAAAATATTTGCTCGGCTTTAGGAAAATCTTTTTTAAATTGTAAAATATTCGAGACTGAAGCGCCTCTAAATTTATAAATAGATTGATCGTCATCTCCCACCACTACTAAATTACCCTTTTTTCCTACTAACATCTTTATTAATTCGTATTGGGCCCAATTAGTATCTTGAAATTCATCTAATAAAATATACTTAAACTGCTTTTTGTACTTTTCTAAAATAGCCGGCCGTTCACGAAATAACTTTAAACAATAGTTTATTAAATCACCAAAATCTAAAGCATTATTGTCTAAAAGCAATTGCTGATAAACATGATAAGCATTTGCCACCTCATTAATCCTTGCCGCCTCTTGAGTTGCCATTTCTTTATCGAATTCACCTGATTCATTAGTAATATTAGAAATTAAAAATTTAGAATTAAAAATTTTTTTACTTTTTCCGCTTAACATTGAATCAAAATTTTGCTGTAGTTCTTGGGAATAACTCAAATAATTATCTGCCTCTATATCTTCATCCTTAGCCCTTGAAAAATGCTTTATTAAAACTCTAATAAACTTAGTGGGATTCCCCATTGGCCGATAATAGTCTAAATCAAATTTGTCCAAATTTCTTCTAACTAGAGCATACTGCTCAAATTCATTTAATAATTTAAAATCACTTGGTAAGCCAATTGCTAACCCATGCTCTTTCAAAATTCGCTCGCCAAAAGAGTGAAATGTAGAAATCCAGAGATCTAAATATCCCATCGGCAGCAACCGATCAACTCTTTCTTCCATCTCCCCGGCTGCCTTCTCTGTAAAAGTCAAAGCCAAAATTTCATCAGACTTTGCCCGGCCTTGCTCAATAAGATAAGCGATTCTCTGGGTAATAACCGTAGTCTTGCCAGTTCCAGCGCCGGCCACAATTAAAAGCGGCCCTTCTTTATGCTGGACAGCCTTTAGCTGTTCTCTGTTAAGTTTTTCCATTAAATTTTCCATATTTTCTAACAAGGTACTAAGTGCTCTATTGGGTACTTAGCGCCTCTGCCATTCCCCCTTTTATCTTACATAATAATCATAATTCAAGCAAATAAAAAAGACCTTTAAAATTTAAGGTCTTTGAAAATAGATTTATGCAAAAATTACATCTAGAATTCTGATTATTTTTTCTTTATTCTCTTTTTGCTCTGTCTCAAAATCTTTAACTTCAAGCGTTCTTGTCACTCCATTGGCATAATTATCAACAACACATAAGGCGGCGTATTGAATACCTAGTTCGCGCGCCAGAGTAGCCTCACTACCCATGGTCATGCCAACAATATCCCCGCCAAGAACTTGGATTGAATGCACTTCAGAAGGAGTTTCAAATCTTGGCCCTCTGGTCTGGAAATAAACTGCTTCATCTACAATATCCAATTCACATTTTTGTGTGCTATTTATTATTCTATCTCTTAGCTCCTTGTCTAAAACCGGCACAATATGCTTAGCTTTTTCATTAAAAAAGGTAGGGATATCAGTAAATAGATTGTTAAAATCATGGGGAATTACAATTGTTCCTGGTTTTATATCTTGCCTTACAGATCCAACTGAAAAAATACCAATAATAGAATCTACAGCTCTTTCTTCAAGTTCTCTGATATTTTTATGGTGGTCAATCGTGTGTGGCGGCGCTCCTTCTCCATGCCGTGGCAAAAAAATAACTCCTTCTTTTTGATAGTCCTTGAAACCAGAGCCACCGATAATCGCAATATTAGACATATCTTCCTACTTAAATAAATTTATATTTAATTTATTCATAAAATAATTATTTCTATTACAATTTTAATATCTTCTCAAACTTTTTTTCATTTTTGGAAGGTCCGATCAAAGCTAAATTCAAGCCTTTGCTCGAAAAAATTTCCTTAGCTACTTTTTTAATATCACTAGCCTTAACCTTATCAATCTCCTTAAAAAAATTTTCCGGGCTTAATATTTTTTCTCTTAATATCCCTTGTTTTGCATACCAGCCAGCCACATTGTCTGATGATTCAAATTGAATTGTAGATCGCCCGCGAATTAAATCCTTAGTTTTTATCAGTTCTTTTTCGCTAACTAATACCTTTGTTAATTTTCTATATTCTTTCAAAATCACCTTAATAGCTTCTTCGATTTTATCAACCGGCACCCCGGCCTGCGTTGTTAAATAGCCGCTATCAGTATAAAATTCGGTCTGCGTTCTAACGTAATAAGCAAGGCCCCTTCTTTCCCGCAACTCTGTAAACAAACGCGAACTCATTGAACCTCCTAAAATAATTCCCAATACTTTTAAGATATATTCGTTTTTATGATTAATCGGGTAAGTGCGTACTCCTAAAGATAAATTGGCCTGGTCAGTTTTTTTATAATGCAGTTTAACATTTGGCTTTCCCTGCTTTTCTTTAACCGCCTGTTTTTCTTTAAAGCCGCATTGTTTTAACTTGAAAAAATATTTGTCAATTAATTTATCAATATCATTTTTCATGTTGCCAGCTACGCAAATAACTGTATTGCCTGCTCCATATTGCGATTCTAAGTAGGAAATAAAATCTTGTCTCTTAAAACTTGAGATATTTTTCTTTGTGCCAATTATTTCCCAACCGGCCGGGCTATTTCCGTAAAGGCATGTTTCAAATACGTCTTCAATATACATTATCGGATTATCATGATACATATTAATTTCTTCAGCTATAACTCCCTTTTCCCGATTAATTTCTTCGCTATCAAATTTAGAATTAAGAAGCATATCGCTCACTATATCAATCGCTAATTTAATTTTACTGCTATCAACTTTAACCCAATAGCCTGTATATTCTTTAGTCGTAAAAGCATTATACTCGCCACCCACCCCATCTAATTCAGATGAAATAGCTAAAGTGTTAGGCCGTTTCTTTGTACCCTTAAAAAACATATGCTCTAAAAAATGCGAAATGCCGTTATTTTTTTTATTCTCATATTTAGAACCTGTTCCCACCACTACCAAAATCGTAGCAGTCTTAGTGCCAGTCATAGGAACAGTTATTAACTTTAAATTGTTCTTTAATGTTGTCTGTTTAATTTTGTTCATATAATAATCTTTGCTTTAATTATAGCATTAAAATTTTGTTTTTAACTGCTTCTTTATAAATATAATATCTTCTTAAAAATAGATAAATCGGCCATTTAGTAAAAAATATTTTAAAATCATTCTTGCCGTGTAAAATATATCTAATTAATAAAACCGGAATTAATAGAGGTATTAGCAAAATATATAAATAATCTTCAATATTAATAAATATATTATATTTAATTGGAGGGTTAAAAATTAAATAATTTTCTGGATATTTTTTCTTTAAAACCGGCCAAACTGATGCATTCCGAGCAGACTTTAATAATGACTCCGTGGTCCAATTCATGGCCTGATGATATACAATCGCCTTTACGGATCTTGAAAATTTATAATTATTTGCTAATGACCTAATAGCTATCTCGGAGTCTTCGTTATGATATTTATCATATTCTTTATTGAAACTTCCTATCTTTTTAAATACTCCTTTTTTAAAAGCAATATTACATCCCATGGGCCACTTAGCGTTGATATTTCTAGTTAACCTTTCTGGAAAATATCCTTTGTAGTTTTCTTTTACATAATAAGTCTGGCCTATAATAAAGTCAGCGCTACTGTTATTAAAACTAATCTCAAAATTTTTCAACCAATCTTGGCCAGCAAGGCAATCATCGTCTATAAATACAATATAATCAAAACTAGCCTGTTTGATTCCACTATTTCTGGATTCACTTGGACCGAGATTGTTGCTATGATTAACTATCTGAACCTTATTTCTATTTAGATTTTTAAGATAATCCCTAGTACTATCTGTTGAATTGTCATTTACAATAATAATCTCAAAATTACTAAAGTCCAGATTAAGTAAAGAGTTGACGCATCTTTTAAGATAATCAACCCGATTATATGTAGGAACTACTATTGAACAGCCAATCATATATTAGAATATTAAATCTTACTAATGGCAACTTCTTTGGCAATTAAACCCATGGTCATCCAAAAAAATAATACCCCAAAATGCAAACTCCAGAACCAATGATCTACCATCATCATTATAGCTATTGCCAATAATATTGGCAAACCCATACTAGGATTCCTCTGCCAAGCCAACCATCCCAGATATCCGAACAATCCCAAAAATCCTAATAATCCAAGTAATCCAACTTCTGCCAAAATAAGTAAAAAAACATTGTGAACCGGCTGATATGAAAAAACGGATAATCCAGGTTTTTGTTCATTTAAAGCTAATGTGTAGTTGCCAATCCCAGCTCCAAATAACCAATTATTCTTAATAATAATCTTAGCCTCTTTAAACGATTCAACTCGTTCAATATTAGATTTAATTTCCAGCCTTGTGTCTTTAGATAATCTAGTTAAAACTAAATTACTAAATTGACTAAATAAAATAAAAATAAAAATACTGGAAATAAAAATAATATTTAAAACATTCTTCTGGGATAGTAAATCTTTTTTTATTACAGCAATAACTAATATCAGAATTATTCCAACCAACAAACCGGCCCATGCTCCACGGGAAAAAGTAAAAAAGATAGCCATCAAAAATAATAAGATAATAAGATAATAAGATAACTGAATATTTGTATATTTGCGTTTCATTTGTAAGTTTGTGCCAGCTTGACTGGTATTTGAGTGTGCTATCAGCAATAAAATTCCAACTGCTAATATTCCTCCCAGCACATTCGGGTGATCAAGCCCCCCGTATGCCCTAAGCCATCTTTCGCCAATTCCATCTGCTCCAATGGTTTCAATAACAGAAATGCCCAAATCGGCTGGATTATGTAAAGCCATGCCTAGCCATTTATTAGCAAAACTTGACTGGCTTAAAAACTGCCAAATTCCTAAACTCGCTTGCAATATTATACCAGCCAATAAACTCCAAAATAATTTTGCTCTACTATAACTAGCGCTAACTATTAGCCAGAACAATCCAATGCCTAATAAAAACACTCCATATTTATACAATGCCAGTACTTTATCAGAAGCAAAAAATATTGAAATAAAGATAATCAACTCCAATCCAGCAATAAACCACCAACACACTGTCATTCCGCACTTGATGCGGAATCCAGGGTTTGGCGCATCTGAATGAAGGTTCCTAGCTTTGCTTGGATGATGGCTGAACTTTAGAACATTAATTATAAATAACAATATAACAATAATCAATAATATATCCGTCCCATACAAACTAATCGTCCCATACTCCCAAAAACTATTATTAATTTCCCCGCCCTTAATTATCCACCGTGTCTGCCAAGGCAGTAAAAAGGCTAGTAAATATAATCCGTATTCAATAATCTTGTTTGTATTTTTTATGCTAATCTGTTTAAATCCCATATTTATTCTTTCACAAAACCTTTTTTAAACTAACATCTAAACCAGAAACGACGTCATAATTAGTAATATCTCTCTGCTCTACCCATTTATATTCGGTATGCTCCCAATCTAATTTTATTTCCGGTTCTTTTTTTAATTCTACTAACGCTGAATTTATATACCAGGTTTTATTTACACTAGAATCGAAATATTTATAATAATCTGCTATTTTTATAACTGAAACAATTTCACTATTAATACCAGTCTCTTCTGTTAACTCCTCCAGCACCTTTTCCTTTACTGATTTCAATTCATCTAAATAACCTCCGATGCCATTCCATTTTCCCTTGTAAACCCGAACTTTATCGCTTCTTCTTAAAAGTAATACTTTGTCTTTATACTTAACAAACACCATTAATACCGGAGCGCTGTCAGAATTTGAGTAATCAATCCTGCCGTCAGGAAACTTTGGCAATCTACTCGCAAATTCTTTAATAATTTCACTAATATCTTTTTTTACATTATTAGAAATATTTTCAGTATATTTTTTTCTGTATTCTCCTCTTCTGTCCTTTGCGTGCAGCTTTAGAACCTTATTACTAACCACTACCCTAGTGTCCTTGTTCATTATATTTTTTAATTCAGCTGGCATTACTTTTAGCTGAACTTTTCTAACACTATCTTCAAGTCCACCAATAAATAAATCAACCGAATCATGATAAAACCTGGATAAACTTTTGCCTGCATCCCGGCGATAATTAATTTCACCAGGCTGCCAGTTAGGCAAATATTTGCTTAACCAGTTATTTGCCTTCATGAATTTTCTATACATATCATCAGTTTCAAAAATCGGCGCTAATCCAGCTAGCCAATAAATAAAATAAATATCAATAGAAATAGCCCCTCCTAGAGAGGGGGTTGGGGGTGTGTTATTTCCCAACATCAATTTTTCCAAATCCATCCCTTCCTCGCTCACAAAAAAACTAAGGCAAATTTTATTCTTTTCACAACCCTCCTTGGGCCTTAGTCCTAATAATTTAGTAACCAATACGCAAAATAACCGAGTTATCCAAATTCTTCTTTTTTCCGTAATTATAAATAAATCAATATCGCTCTCTTTTTTTAAATTATGAGCGCCAATAATATTTCCTATCGCGATCATCTTTATCCATGGAATAAATTTAAAAATCCTAGTTACCCAGATTGCCCGTTTAAATTTTTTATTAGTATAATTATACCTATCTTTTCTTATCTTAATTATACCATTTCTTCTCTTTAAAAAACAAAAACCATCTTCACTGTCAAGCCACTTGGTGGCTTCAGAAGCCACCAAGTGGCTTTTTTTCTCTAGTGTCTTAACCACTTCCAAGAACTCACATCTAACACCACAATATTTCCAAATCTCCCAAGCGGTCATTGGATAATCAAATAAATCAAAAAAAGCAATCGTCTCCACAATTGCCTTTTCAATGCCATTAATTTTACTATTATTTAACTCCATATTTATACTTTTATTCTTCTGCTCTTGGCTTATCTAAAACCATTGGCTCCACAGTTGATTCACCTTCAGTAATCCTTACTACATCTTTATCAATCTTCTTAAATTCTCTATAAGCATTATTATAATGATTAACGGTCGTTGACATGCTTCCGCCAAGCTTCTTCATGAAGTCGTCATAATTTAATATATGCCTGTTTAATTTTTCAACATTTTTTCTAATATCCTTTGCTTTTTCTTCAATATCCATTGCTCTCAGGCCCTGCAAAACTGTTTGCAGATATGCCAAAAATGATGTTGGTGAAACTATTATTACATGCCTGTCCCTAAAAGCATACTCAATTAAGTCGCGGGTACTAACATTAACCGCCCCAATCTTATTAACTAGCAAATCGTAGTAAATAGCTTCCGAAGGAATGAACATAAAAGCAAAATCCATAGTTTTCTCAGCCGGTTTAACATATTTTGATGTTTCATCAATACGAATTTTTAAATCCTGTTTAAATAGTTTTTCCAACTTCACTCTAGTATCTGCATCTTTACAATTTAAAATCTTTTCATAATTTTCTAAACTAAACTTAGAGTCAATAGGAATAACTTTCTCCTTAACAAACACTACAGCGTCAACAACACTACCGTCCTTAAAGGGATATTGCATTTGATAAGAGTTTGGCGGTAAAACATTTTTTAGAGTTTCTTCTAAGTAATACTCTCCTAAAACTCCGCGCTGTTTTGGATTTTTTAAAATGTCCTGCAAATTCTGTAATTGAGAAGAAAAATTTACTACTTGCTTATTGGTTTCGTCTAATTTAGTAAGCTTTTGCGTTACTTCGGTTATCAACTTGGCCGATTGCCCTGTTATTCCTTGGATAATTTTAGTGGCTTGCCCGAATTGCTCCTGATTAGCTTTATGAGTTTCAGATAATTTATTATCCATCGTTTCCCTTAACTCTTTATTTTGTTCTGATAAATGCATAAGCCTTTCCATCATGGCCGCTAATTTTTCATCATTACCTCTCTCTCCTTTTCTATGCAATAAGATCCAAATAACTATGATAACCCCCACAGTTAAAAATACTAATAAAAATGATGTTAATTGTTCTGGCATATAGAAATATTGTTATGAATTATGCAATATGTGGTTTTAGTTTAGCAACATTATTAGAAGAGAGCAAGGTGGATAAAAAAATACTACTCTGGTAAAACCAAAGTAGTATTTTATATCCCCATGCTTGATTAACTGGCCTTAAAGACCAACAAACCAAGAAAGAGAGGGCTATATTAATTCTCGCCTGTCTTTATAGCAGCTAAAAACTAATACAGCCCCGATATTATCATCATTTAATGGAAATCAGAATGAAAATTCATACTTCACATATTCTTAAAATTAATAATAAATAATGAACAATTTTTTAATGAACATAATTTCTACAGCGCTTATAGTCTAGGCTGTATATTTAAATTTATCACTAATATAGAATTTAATCCCTGCGTGCTGATTTATATGCTGGATATTTTCTAAATGGTATATATTTTGATTTATAAAAAATTCATGTTGTCTTGTTTTTTCCATTGATTGATAAAATAAGCTTAAAAGCTGAGCGCTAGCTAAAACAATAAAAAAAGCAATGGACAAACTTATTAAAAGTCCAGACCAGCTGAACTCCTGTTCCATTGCTTTCTTTTTTATTTGTTTGTAAGATTTCCAGCCAATAAAACTAAAATTATCGCCCCTGGCTAGAAGATTTGTATTTGTCATTTTTTTTTGTCCGCCATAGCTTTTAGCGAAGACGGATTTTTGTTTTTATATTTATTTCAGGATGGCACTTTTTTACCATCTATATACAGTTTAGCAAATATTTTCAATTTTGTCAATAGTTAGTCTTGTCTCATGCAAGATGAGCCTGAACAAGCCCTGTGTTTCTCATGCAAGATGAGCCTGAACAGAATTAAATTTGGCAATTACTGTTAATTTAGCTAAAATATGGTACATGAGTTAGAATAGTTATCTATGATGATAA
>JBDRJA010000097.1:0-2376 GCA_043815345.1 Patescibacteria group bacterium
TGGGATAGTTGGGGCGGGATGTATAGGAATTTAAGATTGGAGATTTAAGATTTAAGAATTAATATCAAGAGAAAATATTTGACAAATCTAATATTTTTGGCTAATGTTTAGGTAAGAATATTAAATTAGTTAATCATTAAACTAAACTATATGAAATCTAAAAGACTATTAATTTTAGTTATAATCTTAATTGCTGTAATAGCTTTGGCCGGTGTTTTATGGTATGTAAATAGACCGGCTAATAATCAGCTTGAACCAGGAAAAGTAGATAACAACCAACCGCAAGGCCCACAATCACCGCCAGAGCAAAAACGGCCAGAAGAAAATAAGCAAAACGGTGATGAAATTGATATTTCCCAAATAAAAACAGGCACCCTAGCTGATATGGGTATAGAAGAAATGAATACCAGTGATTGGAAAACATGCGTGAATGAAAATCTAGGTTTTAAGATTAAATATCCCGAAAAGTGGGGAGATTGCTATACAACTCAAACCAAAGTCAGAGAATTGCTTACTAAATCTAATAAAGATTATTGTGTTAATGATGAATGTTTTATTTTTAAAACTGATTATAAGGAGCATGATGTTTATTCGTTAATTAATATTACTTCCGTTGATAAAAATGAAACATTATTAATTCAAAATATCAAAAAAGGAAGGGGAGATATAGGAGTTCCCTTTAAAGATGGGGTAATATTTAATTTTGGGTGTAGCGGCTCGCCTTGTATTGAGGCATTATTAGAGAATGAATTTTATAAAATTGATCTGTCCATAGATTCTAATCAACTTGCTCCAGACTATTATGACGGTATTTGGTCTCCTGACCATAACATAACTAGAGATATTGATTGGAACATACTAACCACATTAGAAGTTATTAATTAACATAACTTTATTGGCACTTTGTAACAAAGAAGGAACATTAACAATCAAACAAATTAATCAGAAAAGGAAGAAAAGGAGAAAGAAAATGAAAGCAAAAATGAAGATTTTCGGCATGGCAGCATTAATTTTAGGCCTTATGATTTTCAGCAATGTAACATGGGCAAAGGAAATTTTACTGCCAGTAGAGCATACGCCCCAGGTGGATGTCCCTAACGGTATTGGCTTGTACAAAAAGATTCAAAACGCGAACGGAGAATGGGTATATCAAACAGATAGTTATGGCAATAAAATTCCTGATTGGGGCCCAACTAAAATATGCGGCCCTGTGTCCTTGGTAATCGCCACTTCGTATTTATATGGTGAGTCGCCCTCAAGCCAAAAGGTAAAAGACCTGGTTGATTGGATGGCAGAAAAAAAGATATATCCAAATATTAATAATTATTATGGGTATGATACAAATTATGGTAATCTCGAAGATATATTAGAAAAATATTATCGAATCTATAATTCCAAATGGTTTAGCAATTGGACTAACTCTCAAGAAAAGATTGTATATTCGTTAAGAAGTAATAAACCTGTTATTGTGGGTGATTACACAAACATGATTTATCATCGAGATCATGGCCATTTCATGGTCATCACCGGCCTACGGGACACTAACTATGATGGTGATTTCTTTGATGACAATGATGAAGTTCATGTCGTTGATCCAGGCCATAGCCAAGCTAGCGGTTCTCACCTGAAATGGTACAAAATTTCTGAATTGAGAAACGCTTGGCAAGGGATATTAATAGTTGATTATGAGGAGATAATAGCTATGTATGACTTCACAAACTTAGATAATAACTCCTTTGACCCCCAAGGCTGGACCACCGGCTATGATACTGAACCGTGGACAGACCCTAGTGAAGCCGGTGCCTTTGCGGTCCATGTAACAGGCCCTAATCCAGGCATTATCAGCCCTGAACTGCCGGCGGGTATTATGGCCAAGGATACTATTATTACGTTTAGCGCCAGGGTTATTGGCAACGACAGCCCGGTTAAAGCAGAACTCTATATTATGCATAAGGATGGGAGCTGGACAAACAAAGTTTATATCGGAGAGTTTCCAGCAAGCGATCTATACCGGGCGTTTATGGTAAATCTCTCATTAGTTGAATGCTATGACCCTAATTCTAATATTACTCCAGATATATTGGAGGTAAAAAAGTTTAGTCTGGAGTTAAGCGAGGGTGGCAATGGCAATGATGAGTATTGGAATATAGATTGGGTTAAAGTTGGTAAAGGTAGTAATAATACTTACAATATTGGTATCGGTGACGACCCAGGCGGCGGCGGCGACTCCGAACTCGACCCCAACCCAGTCCCCAACCCCGGCATATCCTGCAATAAAGAAATCGGCTTTACTCCTGAAGGGTTTACCAGGGTGGACCAAGTCTGCTATCGCCAGCCCTTCTATAATAATTACCCTATTCGTGAAACCGCTATGGA
>JBDRJA010000098.1:0-2573 GCA_043815345.1 Patescibacteria group bacterium
GGAAAAATTTGTTTCCTGATTTACATAGAATGGGATTTATTATTAGATATGGTAAGGATAAAAACCAAACTGACCCATTTTCTAAACAAGGTGTTAAGTATGTATCAATAAGCGACCAAGGACTAAAATTAATAAATGCAAAAACAATTCTGGACAAATATTTTATCTTTTCAAAAGGAATAGATAGCTTGCTTGGCGGATACATTGATATAATTTTAGATATTTTAAGGGATAAAGAATACGATATAGATAAAATTAGTATTTATGAGTATATATTTTTTATTTCCGCCATTAGCACAGAATCTAGTTTTAATATCAATACAGATAAAGCAGTCGAACTTATCAAGGAATACAGAAATTTAACTCCAACACAAAGAAAATCTGTTGTAGAAACACTAAAAGTGGAATTAAGGCCCAAAAATTTTTCTGGATCAAAACCCAGTAAAAGAGATTTTCATAACTGGCATAACAAAGCCGCTCAAGTATATTATCTTTTAAATCAGACAGTATATTTTGAAGTGCGAGGCGAACAGTTAGTACTAAAAGAGGGGCAAAATAGTTTCAGTGAGACAACAACGAGGTTAGATAGATCATTAAATGAAAAGTATCAATATTTTGTAAAACAAAAAGTTGTAAAAACTCTTGGTTTCGAGATTCATCATGTTGTCCCGCTTGCATGGTCAGAAAATATCCAACATTTTAAAATATTAGATAAGTGGGAAAATATGGTTTATATTGACGCTTTTAGTCATGCAAAAATTACTCAAAATAAAAATAGAAATATTGTTTTAGAAGTTATAAAAGATGACATAACTTTAACCGATCATTCTAATAATGAAGTTTATTTAAAATACAAAGAAAATATTTTGTATAAGCCAATAAATAAAGAAATAATGCGAGATTATAACAATGAGTTACTTAACACGATAAAATAGATAATCAAAAGTAAAAATAATTCTTAAAATCTATGCAAAAAACAATTATAAAAATTTTATAAATAAAGAAATTATTCAAGGAATATTGCGAAGAAAATGAAATAAAATTTTCAGATGAAAAATTTGCAGAGTTCCTGAGGTTTTTGTCATTAAATTAAAAGAAGTTGGTAAAAAATAAACCATGGTTTATGAAAGGTCGAAACTGAATTGCGTTCCTCCGGCGATTCAAAATAATTATTAAACAGAGGAGACTAAAATTAACTTATGATTATTTCAGGATATTCTTTTGAGGGTCTATATGAAATAGGTAAGAAATTGATAGATCGTGCTGCTGTTTATGTGATTCTTGATAGTAATGATAGCGTCGTTGATGTTGGTCAAAGTGGAGAGACCGGAACTCGTTTAGCAAATCATGAACGTAAGCTATGTTGGGATAGATATGATGGCAAGTGGTTCGCGGTGAGATGGATGCCATCTAGTCAATATTCGATAGAAGATAGAGAAGAGATAGAGAACGAGATAAGAGAAAACGGGGACCCACCTTGCGGCAAAAGGTAAAAAAGAGAGCGAGGATCGCTACTTTCTAGAGGTAGCTCCCTCGCTCCCTCGCATTATTAATTATAGCATATTGTCGGATATGCTTGTGGATAAACTAAACCATGAATAACAATCAATTATACAAATTGAGTCCCTCTGATTTTAAGTATCTTTGGGAAGAATGTAAACATTGTTTTTATAGAAAAGTTCATTTTGGAATTATACAACCTTCTATTGGAATGCCAGGTATTTTTTCAAAAATGTCAAAACTCCTTCAGGATAGTTTAAAAGATACCAATCCTAAAGATTTACATCCTGATTTATCAAACGGTAGGTTTATTAAAACAGAAGGCTTTTTAAAATCAGTTTCTATTCCTGAGTCTAATAAATCTTTTATAAATGGCAGATTTGATTTATTAGCAGAATTTGATGATGGTTCACATGGATTAATTGATGTAAAGATAACTGATCCCAATGATTCTGATCTTTATAAATTCGGCAGACAATTACATGCTTATAAATTTGCCTTAGAAAATCCATTTGATGAGAGTTTAAAAATAGTAAAATCAATTACTAGAATGGGTTTATTAATAATATCCCCTAAAAGTATTGAAATAAAAGATAGTAATCCGATTTATCATACCGAACCTGTTTGGTTTGAAATAGAAGAAAATATGCCTCGCTTCTTTAAATTTATTAGCGATATCGAAGAGGTTTTATGTGGACCGGAGCCTAAACTATCTTCAAATTGCAAGTGGTGCCAATTTAAATCACCAGAAAAACCTTTTTAAGGGGCAAGAAAATTAGGAGAATCCCGTAAAATTTCATCACGGGATAAATAAATTTATGAAAATTTTTGTTACGGCAAAACCATTGGCCAAAGAAGAACGCGTTGAAAAAACTTTTGAAATTTTGAGTGGCACGTTATGTTAACCACTCGGTGGCGCGCAAGCAGAATAATTATTTTTGCTGGAGATTATTTTTTTGGCGAATGAATTTTATATAGCCCAAAACAAGCGCGATTATAAGGCCGATAGCCGCAATTAAAAACCTAAACTGAGAATTATCGCTCATAAGCCCCCGAATAATAGCATACATAGT
>JBDRJA010000099.1:0-15973 GCA_043815345.1 Patescibacteria group bacterium
TAGTTGGTGAAAATTGCATATCCTTAGTAAAGTTAGCTATTAATTAGTCATAATTGTAAGATGATTTACAAAATTAATTAAATTTAACCTAATTTTACAATTAAACTAACTATTCTACCAACTATTTATTTACATTAAACCGAAAAAAAAGCAACCCTTTCCAAAAATTTTGAAAAGGGTTGAAATGTGGGTTAATTTGCTAGTCTGTATAAAATACTATCTCGCAAAGCCTGCCAACTTGCCTCAATGATGTCCTCCGAGACGCCTATGGTACTCCACTCACCAGTTTCATCTCTTGAGTCAATTAATACGCGAACAATAGCATCTGTTCCTTTTCCTCCATTTTCAACTATGCGAACTTTATAATTTACAAGATGCATTGAGGAATCAAAGTTAGGAAATAATGTCTCTAGTGCTTTACGGAGTGCGTTATCCAAGGCATTAACAGGTCCATTGCCCTCAGCCGCAGTAAGCTCTGTTTTACCTCCAGCCGCTATTTTAATTGTAGCTTGTGATTTACAGGGTTCATCAGCGTCTTTTTCTATGGTAACTCTAAAGGATTCTAATTTAAATGAAGGATTAAATTGGCCTAAATACCTTAATAGAAGTAGTTTAAATGAAGCGTCTGCGACATCAAATTGAAAACCCTGCTTTTCTAACTCTTTAATCTTAAAAATCAATTTTGCAGGATCATCACCTTGCGTATCTAAATCGATGCCCATTTCTCTTGCCTTTAAAACAATATTACTTTTACCACCTAAATCAGATACAAGTATACGGCGCTCATTCCCAACAAGTGATGGATCAACATGCTCATATGCTTCTGGAAGTCTTTGGAGTGCGCTAACATGCAAACCTCCTTTATGAGCAAAGGCGCTTTTACCAACAAAAGGGCGGCCATTAAACGGCGTTCTATTAGCCAACTCATCAACAATAATTGATAGTTTTTTAAGCTTAGCAAGATTCTCTGCAGACATACATTTTATCCCCATCTTCAATACTAGATTAGGGATAACAGAAGTTAAACTTGCGTTACCGCATCTTTCGCCGTATCCGTTAATTGTCCCTTGAACCATTACTACACCAGCTTTTACAGCTAATACACTATTGGCATCTGCAAATCCAGAATCATTATGAGTATGGATTCCAAGTTGTACATCAGGATACGAACTTAAGGCTTTGTTTACCTCGATGATTATTCGTTCAATCTCCCAGGGAAGACAACCGCCTCTTGTATCGCAAAGTACAATATAATCTGCTCCTCCCTCTATGGCTGCGATTAAGGTCTTTAAAGAATATTCCACATTTTCCTTATAACCGTCAAAAAAATGTTCAGCATCAAATATAACCTCCTTACCTTTCTTTTTTAAATATTGAACGCTTTCTTTAATCATCCTTTCATTCTCTACTAAGGATGTTTTTAAAACTTCCTTAACCTGTAAATCCCAAGATTTACCAACAATGGCAACTACCTCTGTTCCAGCTTCAATAAGATTCTTTAAATTCTTGTCCTCCTTAGTTCGGACACCCTTTAGTCGAGTAGAGCCAAAGGCAACTAACTTTGCGTTTTTTAATTTCACCTCCTTCATCAGGCTAAAAAATTCAGTATCTTTTGGGTTCGCTCCTGGCCATCCCCCTTCAATAAAATGAATCCCGATTTTATCCAACTCTTTGGCAATTCTCAATTTTTCTTCAGCAGATAAGCTAAATTCTTCTCCCTGTGTACCGTCCCTTAATAAAGTATCATACAACAACACTAACTGATTCATCCTTTCCCCTCCCTATTAATTTATTAGATTTTAAAAAAGAGCTTCATAATTTATAAAAGGTCGTCTTCCCTTTGAAGACGACCTTTTATTTTTCTTACCTGCCTGCTGCGGGCAGGTTTCATTATTTTACTAATTTAATCGTGTCTTCAAAGGATAATAAAAATTATCATTAATAATAATGATTATAATAATCTCAATAATATTTTTAATCCTCTGAATAATTTTCATGTATTTTTTATTTTAATATATATAAATTAATAATTGATAAAAAGTTCAGGGAAAAAAAAGTTTAAAAATAATTTCTTTCCTGAATTGGAAACTGGCCCTAACAAATAGCTACTGCGTGGAGCGGTGTAAATGCACACAACCTTTCTTTAACTTCGTTTAAACTAATAGATAAATTACTGATACTGGCATTTTTTACCCCTTCCGCAGTTACTACTTGGATGATTTTGTCTTCAGGCAAGTTTAGTTCAGCACATAAATCCTTGAACTTAGTGCTTTTTATACCTTCCGCAGTTACCTGCCGTCTGATTGAATCTTCTAAAACGAACATTCTTCCGACAAGTTCGTCTAGTCCTACTTCCCCTAAATCAAGGTCGCCTTCATCACCGTTAGGAAACATACCCCCCTCCTTATTTAGTAAAAGATCATCAATTTCTCACACACATACCAAAAATGGTAGGCTCTGATGGTTTTATAAAAATGTTAATCAGATTTAAAAAATTAGATTAACCCAAAACCATCAGATGAATTGTCCAGAACTAAGGCAGCGGGGTATCCACTGTCTTTAAGTTACCGAAGCAGTAAAGCAGTGGGGTATCCACTGTCTTTCTTGCGGCCAATTCTGTGCCCATTGGTAGCTCCTAATTTAAAGAAACACCAACAGGCACAGAATAATTATAAAGAACATTTTTTATTATTCGCTATATTCGTTCAATATTCGCGTTTATTGGCGATTCATGATTCGTTACATTCAAAAACCGCCCCTGATTTTTCCTTGGGCGGCTTCCTAATTTATCTAAAATATTTTTTTATTAACTCAATTTACTTTAGCCGCCCAAGACTTAACATCCACTAAAATAATTCCGACTAATAAAGCGGTTTCTTTTATTGACGTAAATTGTCTGGTAGCTTTTTTCATAATATCTATATACTAATTTTAATGATTTTATAATAAATGTCAATGCCTATTATTTTAACTAATATTAAATAAAAATATTTTAACTAAAATACTTATTACTACTTTATACACAGAAAATACCACTATTTTACTAATAATTTAGCTAACTGTTTTATTAAAGAAATTGCTACCGGAGGAGCCAATAGGCTATATGCCTCCTGGCCTTCATCGTCTTTTATTATCCATGGTTTTTCAATTGTTTTTGCATTTTCATCTTGATCTAATTCGTAAACGTATTCAGGTGTAATTTCATAATCATCTACTAATTTTTTAGATTCACTAACCGGAATTGAATTTCTTAATAGTACTTTAGGGATTCCATGCAACGTAAAAATCTTACTAATTAGTTTATCATCTAACTCAAGCCTTTCCCTAATTGATTCAATGCCGAAATTGTCACCTTCTTTACTCCCCATACGATCCTCGCCACAATCTACATTATCGCACATTAGATAAAATTCCTTTTTTTCTTTATCAAAACCGACTTTTTGCGTAGTAAATAACTTTAAATTTCTAGGAGTTTTACATTTTGGGCAGACTACCCTATATTTCATGCGTTCGTCAATTACTGATTCAGGAATATCAATCGCTATAAAAATATCTGTGTCTTCTCTATAGTTTATTAAGTCCCGAAAATAAAGTGAATAAGAAACCTGATCTAATTCACGGGGAAAACCGTCAATAAAAAGAGTTTTTCTTGGCATCTCGTCAATCTCCCTCTTAACTAAAGCTAAAATAAATTCCGTAGGGAGCAAGCTTTTTGTGTCTCTGCCTATAAGCGCCTCTATTGCTTCTTTAATTGAAATATAACCTCTATAGTTATTCTCTAAATAACCTAGCAGTTCTTTCTTTTTAATCTCATCAGCCATATCTTCATGCACGCCCCTAACAACGTCTCCAACCGATATATGGCCGATCTTATCTTCTCCAAAAATCTCCATCAGTAACTTTGAGTAAGTCCCTTTGCCTGCATTTTTCTTTCCCAGCCAATAAGCAATAAAAGTATTATTCTTAAAATACTCTTTTAATTTTTTTATTTCTTCTCCTGCCTTAGCTTCAAAATATTTTTTTCTTCCGTCCGTGCTAGATAAGTTAAATTCTGTATCAAGTCCTTCAACTTTAGTTTTTGTTAATGATAAAGGAAAATCTTTCTCGTAATTTTTCATAAAAAATCATAATACGAATCAATAGATACATACTAATGTCACAAATCCCGAGATCCCAAGATATAAATAAATTTATTCGCAATTCGTGTCATTCGCATTTATTCGCAGATTCGCATCACACTATTATTTTAAATATTCTTTAATTTTTTTACTAATTTGCGCCGGAGTTAAGCTAGCTTTCACTAGATAATCAGCTGCGCCCAACCTTTCTCCCTTAACCTTATCCTCGTCTGTGCCTAAATTAGTTAGCATAATAACCGGAGTCATTTTAGTTTTACTGTCTTTTTTTAATTCTTCTAAAACTGAAAAGCCGTCTAATTGCGGTAAAATTATATCAAGCATGATAAGATTCGGCCTTTCTTTCCGGGCAATCTCTAAACCAGCCATACCCGAATTAGCAGAAAAAACCTCAAAACCATCATGCTCAAATTTCGTTTTATACATTGAGCATATCATTGTGTCATCCTCAATAACTAATATTTTTTTCTTACTTTTAGCCTTGTCCATATTTTTTCATAAAACTAAATGCAGTTATTAATAACTGCATCCTCTATTAATTAACTATAAATCATTATAGCAACTTTATTAAGATTTACAAGCATATACTAAAATTCACGGCTTATTTTCATAAAAAACTACAAAGCTAACACCAAAATAATTAGTTCTTTTTCCCTTTTTTCTTTCCTTTTTTCTTAACCATGTCACTTATCTTATCTACCCCCTGATTTATTAAATGCAAGTAAGCCGCTCCATGCTCCATTTTCTTCTTAAACTCGGTTATGGCCTCACTTACCTTATTGACCTTCTCTCTTGTATCTTTAATAACCCCATACACTTGGCGCATAATCATGGCCAAATAATAAATAAACCAGACTAAAAAAATAGTCGACAAAAGTACACAAAAAGCAATTACGACGTATAATAAATCTTTACTGCTTTGAATTAGCTCCATATAATTATTATTAACCCGGTTAGAAAAGTGCCACTAGTCGGTGGAATTTTCTAACGGGGTAGATTATTAATTTAGCTTTTGCCTTCTTCCTTTTTTTTATCTTCTCTCCTGCCATCGACTTGCTCTAAGCTTATTTTAACTCCGCCAACCCGTCTGGCAAACATATTATAAATAATTGCTGACATATACCCCATAATCCAGCCTATACATCCAGCTACTAAAGACACGATTAATCCTAATAAAACCCCGGCTCCAATATTAATTAAGGTAACAACTATTATTGAGCTGCTATATTCATTCTGGATAATAATTTCAGCCATGGTAAACATTGATACTATTATTGATACAAAAAAAGATATCAATGCATAAAACACGGCTGCCATATTAGCTAAGGTTATATTTTCTATCTTCTTTATCTCATGCATTGTTTATTGGTTTTATGCTTAAATTTAAAAATTCCTTATTTGCGCTTTAAACTTTTTTTCTAAATTTTTTACTAACCCTTCTTGCAATTTATCTACTTCCTCGGCTGTTAAAGTTCTATCAACGGCTTTATAAGAAATATGAAAAGCTAAACTTTTCTTGTTATGTCCGAGTTTATCGCCTTGGAATACATCAAATAACTCAACATCATTAATAAGCTCATTAAATTCATCAATTTCTTTTCTAATATTATTATACAATACTTCACTGCTAACTACAAAGGCTAAGTCGCGGACAACCGAAGGATATTTAGTTATTTCTTCATACTTTTTCCCACTATTTTTTGAAGCCAAATTAAATAATACCTCAAGACATATTTCAGTATAAGCAACTTCTTTCTTGATTCCTATGCCGCGAACTATTTTATTATTTAATAAATTTATCGGCGCAATATGCTTATCTTCATTAACTATCACTAAAGACATTTCCTTGATAATATTGTCGACTTTTTCATCTTTAATTTTATTAGGCTGAAATTCAACAACAATATTCAATGAATTCAATAAATAAGTTACTACTCCTTTCATTCTAATTAAAACTTCATCTTTTTTCTCTCCGGCTACAATAATTCCGACACTTTTTCCTTGAAAGGGTAATTTGGCATTTTTTTTATTATCTTTATTAATCTCTCCTGTTTCATCTTTAAAAATATTCCCAATTTCAAATAATCCAATCTTGTCATACCTGGATTGGTTTAATTCAATATTTTCCAGCAAATTTGGAAGCAAACTTTGGCGGAGCCTTGTTTGATGGCTAGCTATTGGATTAACTAATTCAATATACCCCGTGTTACTAATTTCTAATTTAGCTAACTGCTCCTGGCAAACGAAAGAATAATTATAGCTTTCTGTTAATTTAGCCCCCTGCGCCAATATCAGCTTTATTTTTCTCTCCAATTTTCTCTCTTCGTTAATTTCCGGCGCTTTCATAACTACGGCCGGCATTTGCGGTTTTAAATTATTATAGCCGTAAATTCTAGCGACCTCTTCAACTAAATCTTCTGGGATAGATATGTCCCTAGTGGCCCGCCAGGTTGGCACTGTCACCAAAATATTCCCACCTTGAGAGGGGACGGGGGTGTGTTTAAACCCAAGGCTTTTTAAAATTCCTATTACTCTATTCTTACTAATCTTTTCTCCAATCATTTTATTAAGCCAATCTACATTTATTTTGATTGGTCCTTGATTCAATTTGAACTTTTTCTCGTCCACTAAATTACTGGCTACTTCCGCTTTTGAACATACTTTTTTAATTAATTCTACAGTCCTGGCAATTGCTAACTCGCATAAATTTGGGTCAAGAAATTTTTCAAAGCGTATTGAAGCCTCGGTGCGCAAACCTAATTTTTGCGAAGTTTTTCTAATACTAATCGCGTTAAAGTTAGCGGATTCTATAATAATACATTTAGTCTTCAGATTAATTTCACTGTTTCCCCCGCCCATTACTCCGGCAATAGCAATCGGCTTTTTACTATCAGCTATTACTAATGTTTCATTATCTAACTCTCTATCTTGCCCGTCCAAAGTCTTCATCTTTTCACCTTTCCTAGCCCTACGCACAACTATTTCGTCAACTAAATTAGCGGCAAAGGCGTGGAGTGGCTGCCCTAATTCAAGCATTACATAATTCGTAATATCTACTATATTATTAATCGGCCTCTGGCCAACCGCAATTAATCTTTCCTGAAGCCACTTTGGTGATTCTTCAATTTTAATATCATCCATAGCTACTGCCATATACCTCGGACACAACCCAAAATCATTAACCCTTACTTTCAATTTAACTTTGTTATTATCCACCTTAATTTTGTTCGTGGCCATTCGTTCTACATTCGTGGCCATTCGTGTATTTAAAAAAGCGCCTATCTCCCTCGCCATACCGTAATGCGACCATAAGTCAGGCCGATGGGTAATTGACTTATTATCAACTTCATAAATAACATCTTTCAAGCCTAAATAATCTCCAAAATTCTGCCCCGCTTTTGCCTTGTTATCTAAAATTATAATTCCATTATGGTCTTCTCCCATCCCTAACTCATCTTCCGCACACATCATCCCGCAAGATTTCTCCCCCCTTACTTCCACTTCTTTTATTTCCATGCCGTTGGGAATTACTGCCCCGACTAAAGCTACTGGCACAAAATCACCAACTTTATAATTAGAAGCGCCGCAAACCACGCTTAAAATGTCATTCTGGAGCGCAGCGATAGAATCTTGTTTCTTTAAACCAACCTTGCCAATATCAACTTTCACCAACCACAATTTATCCGCTTTAGGATGCTTTTTAATTTCCAAAACTTTTCCAACTACTACATCTTTATATTTTTCAGACTGTTTTTCCACCGAGTCAATCTCCACCGTATGCATAGTCAGCCTCAACCCTAACTCTTCCGCAGAAATATTCTTCGGTATATTAACAAAATCTTTTAACCAATTTAGACTTAGGTACATAGTTGATGGTGTATTAGTTTAAATATCGCAAGGGATATCAATAAACTCAACCTTTATTTTAAATTTATTAGCAATTAAATTTCCTAAATTTTGGATGCCTAATTTTTCTGTATTATAATGCCCTGCATTTATAAAATTAATCTTTACTTCTTCAACCGCTCTAACTATCTCTTCTCTTATATCTCCGCAGATGAAAGTATCAGCGCCCAGCTCAACAGTTTCTTTAAAATTTGGAGAAGCCCCGCCAGAAATTATGCCTACTTTTTTTATTATTTTAGGTCCGGAGGGTATGACATATGAATTGGTTTGCAATCTTTCATTAACCAAAGCCACAAAATCATTAAATTTTATCTCTTGCTTTACTTCTCCGATATAGCCGATTTCTCCATAATCAGGAGTATTAATAGCCCCAACCTTTTTTAAATCTAGTAATTTTAATAAACTAATATTATTGCCAATTATTGGATGTGCGTCCAGCGGTAAATGAAATCCAAGTAAATTAATATTATTTTCTAATAATATTCTTAATCTATTTTTTAAAACACCTTTAATTTGCGGCAGCTCGCCTATTTGATTCTTAAAAATACCATGATGGACGATTATCATTTTAGCTTCTTTTTTTATTGCCACTTCAATTAACTGCTTTGATAGGCTAACCCCGGTAATAATTTTACTCACCTTAGGATCCCCCTCAATCTGTAGACCATTAACGCAATAATCCTTAAAGTCTTTAACCTTTAAATAATCTTCACAATATTTTACAATTTTATCTCTCTCTATTTGCATAATTTATTCTTTATATTTTTACCCGCCATAGCTTTAGCGAAGGAGGGCGCTTTAAATTCGCGCTTGATTCGCGAATCTTAGAATTGAGATAAAAACCTAAGATCCCCGCTTTCAAATAATCTAATTTCATTAATCCCATATTTCATCATAGTCAACCTATCAATACCCATGCCAAAAGCAAAACCGCTGTACTTTTTAGGATCTACTCCGCCGGCTCGTAAAACATCAGGATGCACCATGCCCGACCCCATCATTTCTACCCAGCCGCTATATTTGCAACTAGGACACCCCTTACCGCCGCAAACCTGGCAATCCATATCAAACTCCAGGCCTGGTTCAACGAATGGAAAATATCCGGGCCTTACCCTGATTTTTATATCATGTTTGAATATCCCTCCCAGCATTTCTTTAACTACGGAAATTAAATTTGCCACTGATATTCCTTCGTCGACCATTAATCCTTCAAGCTGATATAAAGTATGCTCATGGCAAGCGTCAGTTGCTTCGCATCTGAAAACTCTACCCGGAATTATACACCTTAAAGGCGCCCCGTACTTTTCCATAGCCCTAATCTGCATCGGCGAAGTTTGGGTGCGCATTAATAAATCATACTCGCCTTTTTCATTCTTTTTATCAATATAAAAAGTATCCTGCATGTCTCTGGCCGGGTGATAGCGGGGAATATTTAAAGCTTCAAAATTATAATAATCGCTTTCCAACTCTGGACCGTCCAAAACCATAAAACCCATAGACATGAATAAATCTTCTAGTTCATTTTGTACTTGAGTAATAGGATGAAGATGCCCTCTTTCTATTTTTTCTCCCGGCAAAGTAACGTCAATAAATTCTTCTTTCTTGCTGCCCCCCTCTAAAATACTTTTCACTTCCATAAATTTCTCTTGCAATTCTTTTTTAACTACATTCGCTAGCTGTCCAATTTCTTTTTTCTGCTTATTATCTAAATTTTTTAAATTCCTTAAAATTTTAGATAATTCACCTTTCCTTCCTAAATATTTCACTTCTAAATCACGCAAAACCTTAGAATTTTTTACATCCTTTAAACTCTCTAAAATTTCATTTTTTAGTTTTTCTAAATTACTCTTCATATTTGTTGCACTATTACATGCTATTATTATCCTGCTTGCTTACCTACCTTTTCAAACCCATTAAAATGAATCTTATCGTCTTTAAAAATCTCAACTACTTTATATTTTCCCATCGTGTATACAATTTTTTCTTTAACGAAATGTGTTGCTTCTAATATTTTTATACTTGCTATGGGTTTTGACAAAACCTGGTCTCCTCTAGTCTCAAGTAATGGAATTTCACCGAAAAGCCAATAATTTCTCTGGTCTTTCTTTAAAAAATTATATATCTCGCCCTCCTTCAAGTCCTTTGGAATACATTCCTCCACTTTACGATCACCATTTTTAAATTCTTCAATATTTCTCAAGGCTAAATCCGGATTGTATTCAACAACTATGCCCATATTAATTATCTAAACTATTTGTTATATCTTCTTCACCAGAATTATATGTTCCATGTTCTATGTTCCTTGTTCCCTTACCATAGCTTATTAAAAAATATTCTAAAATTGACAAACCAAGAACTAATAAAATTAAATTTAACCAGGTAAATAAATCATGTGCTAATAGAAAAAGAATGGCTACTATTAAAAAAGCAAATAGAAATGACTGCCTAAAAGCAATTTTAACTAAACGAAATGCGAGCTCCTGCTTTAGAAAAATAAATCTTACTAAAAAACCGATAATTGCCGCCGTGCCGATTAAAGCTAAAAATAATGATAAATAAAATAATAAAAAACCAAGCCAGTTTGTAATTTCTGGATTAACTGTCCGAAGTATAAAAACCCAGGCCCCCCAGCACAATAACGCGGTTATAGATACTATTATTAGATAAGAACGTAAAGTCATTATTTAAATGGCTATATGGTTATATTGTTATATGGCCAGAAACTACGATTCAACAATATAACAATATAACCACATAACAATGATTAGTTAAAATTCAAAAAATTTTCTTTAACCTTTAATAATTTTACCATATTACACTAGTAAAATTCAAGCTATATATTTTAATCTCATGACCACTTCGTGACCAAGTTTATTATTAATAGCTAAAATTATTTTGTCTTTATTAAAATACAATTCTTGAGTGGCTAAAGTTGAAAGTGAGGCTATAGTTAATATTCCTTCACTAATATACATGGCTCTAACTTTATTAGCTAAATTTTCGGGTAAAATTTCATTTTTTATTTGATTAAAACATTTTACAACTTGCTCTTCTTTAATCCTCTTGCTTATTCCAGCGCGCTTTAATGAGTTAGGTAATATAGATTTCACATCCTTAAACATATACTACGTGATTCTAATCTACGAATAAAATGCACCGTGCCTGCCGGCAGGTAGGAATGATGCTAACCACGAATAATATATTCGCAGCATTAGCAATTCGCATCATTCGTATGTATTCGCGGATTCGCATCGCTTTTATTTTTTTAAATACAAAGTTTGCGTTGGGAACGCTATCTCAATCTTTTCCTTCTCAAATTTATCAATTATCGCTAAATTTATGCTTTGCTGTATGTCCATAAAAGTAGCATAATCTCCTGAATTTACATAATATATTATTTCGTAAAGCAAACTGGAATCTCCAAAAGTTTTAAAATGAATCCTGTCCGCTTCGGTGTCGTCCTGTTTTTCTATAATCGTTTTAAGCATCTCCGGTATCTTCTTTAATTTTTCATGAGAAGTATCATATGTAACTCCTAAGTGAATTAAACCGCGCCTACGCTCCATTACCCCAAAATTCCTAACCTGCGCTTTAGTTAATTCACTATTAGCCACTATTAGCTCTTCCCCTTGCGGAACTTGAATGCGAGTAGTTTTTAGACCTATTTTTTTAACTGTCCCCATCTGGTCTCCTAAAACTACAAAATCACCGACTTTAAAAGGCTTATCAAAATAAATTGCCAGCGAGCTAAATAAATCTCCTAAAATATTTTGCAAAGCTAAAGCAATCGCAATGCCGCCAATGCCTAGCCCAGCGATTAAAGAAGTAAGGTCATAGCCCATATTAGAAAATATCAAAACAACCGCTCCAATCCAGAGCACAACCTTTAAGGCAGAACTAATTAGTCTAACAATCCCCGCGCTTTCCTCTCTTGCTTCTTTTTTAGCTACTACTATTTTAGCCCCATAATCAATTATTTTTTCTAAAAATTTTACTCCGTAAAAAGCCACCGCCACTAATATAATATAAAAAGACCATTGCATTACAACTGGGCTTATTTCAATAAATTGCAGGGCAATATAAATTGAAACTAAAATGTAAAACGGCCAGTGAATCGCATTTATTGCGCCGATTACAACATCGTCAATCTCTGTCTTCGTTTTCTCGGCTATGTTTTTCAATTTAGAGATTAATATTGTTTTAAATAGCTTAAGCAATACTAAAGCTACTATAAAAATTATTAAAGCCTTAAACCAATAAAATATATTATTTCCTAAAACAATGTAGCTCAGGAAAGGATAGTTATTTAAAAATTGTTCAGACATATTTAAATTTAATTATAATCCTTTATTGTGTTGTATTATCGTTATCCTACGTATTGTCATTGCGAGCGAAGCGAAGCAATCTCTTTTAAATTACCATATTTCAAAAGGCAGAGATTGCTTCGCCTGCGGCTCGCAATGACATGAATGTATTAATATATTATTTTATTAACTTATTAAGTTGCTTTTTTGCTTCTTCTAATTTTTTCTTTTCCCTATCTACAATTTTTTTTGGTGCTTTACTAATGAATTCATTATTTTCAAGCTTGCTATCTGATGAAGATATTAATTTTTTTAAATTATCTATTTCCTTCATTATTCTATTAAACTCTTTATCTTTATCAATCGCGCCGATTAAATATATATCAATGTTGTCATCAATATTATTGGCAATATTGCTAATTCTAATATGTATTTCATCTTTATATTTTTCCCCGCTTTCCTCAATTCTTAACTCCTTGATTCCGGTTCTAAGCCTCTTAATCAACTCCTGATTATACTCAATTAATGCTTCATATATACCTGGAACTATAACCGTAGTTACCTTTTTTGAATTATCAACTCTATTTTCGGCTCTGGCATTTCTTATATTAATAATTATACCTTGCAATAATTCAAATCCCCCTGCATCTCCCATAAGTTTCACTGCTTCTTCTCCATTGTATTCTGGCCATTTCTCTATAATCAAATCTGAATCATTAAACTCTTTCCATATAATCTCGGTAACAAACGGCATAAATGGATGCCAAAGTTTTAGCAAATTTCTCAACACGTATAACAATACTTTTTCTGTTTCTGTTCCTTTTTGAAATTTAGTTGCCTCTAAATACCAATCTGCCAAATCATTCCAAGTAAATTCTCGTAAATATTCACCAGCGCTTGAAAATTTATAATCCTTTAAATCATTTGCAACCTGTTTAATAGAATCATGTAACTTTGATAGAATCCACTTATCAGCTAAAGTCAAATTATTAAAATTAATTTCTGTTTGCTGTTTGCTGTTTGCTGTTTGCTGCAAGATATATCTTGCAACGTTCCAAAGCTTATTCGCAAAATTCCGATATCCGGCTATTTTCGCTTCGCTTAAATTTGTGTCTCCTCCCGGAGTAGTACCTATTATTAAAGATAAGCGAGTGGCATCTGCTCCGTATTTTTTAATCATGTCTAAAGGATCAATTACGTTTCCTATTGATTTACTCATCTTTTTTCCTTTTTCATCGCGAACTAAACCATGCAAATACACGTCCTGAAAAGGAATATCGCCAACCGCATAAGTAGTCATAACAATCATCCTAGCTACCCAGAAAAATAAAATATCATAACCGGTTTCTAAAACATTCGTGGGATGAAAATTTTTAAAGTCATCTGAATTAATATGCAATTTATTATTTTTAATAGATATTTGATCAGGTGAACTAGCTAAAGTAGAAAAAGTCCAAAGCCCGGAAGAAAACCAAGTATCTAAAGTATCTTCATCTTGCTTCCACTCTTTACCTTTAGGTTTTTTAACCCCGGCATACATTTCCTCTTTTTCTCCTAGATTATAGTCCCACCCCAACTTCCACGCTTTATGATTACGCCAATCGTCTTTAAATGCCTGCTTCCATGTCTTTCCCTTAACAATAACTTCCAAGGCTAGTTGAGGAGCATGATGAGATATAATCACCACCTTTTTACCAGAATACTTTTCCGAAATATCATTAAGAAAATCTCTCATCCTTTCTTCAACATTTTTATAGCTCTCGCCATTTGGAAAAGAAGTTTCAATGTGATTAGGCTTTAATGGCTCTACTTTCTTTGAATCCTCTCCATTCAGATCACCGTAATTACATTCCCTTAACCTTCGATCTTTTATTATCGGAACTCTATTCTTAAAAATTAATTCTGCGGAATCAACTGCTCTTTTTAAGTCTGAACAGATAACAACATCAAATTTTTTATGCTTAGTCTTGCCCCACAACTCTTTTGACTGTTTAATCCCGAGTTTGGAAAGTTTTCCCGGATTCCAGCCAGTAGAAATATTATTTTCATTATCAGTAGTAGTGCCATGAGGAAAATAAGTAATATCCACTTTCCCATTGTTCGCTGTCCGCTGTTCACTGTTTACTGTTTTATACCACACCGGCACTCTATGCCCGAACCAGATCTGTCTTGAAATACACCAATCCCGTAAATTCTCCATCCAATGAAAATAATTTTTTTCAAACCGTTTGGGAATTATATTAATTTTATCTTTTTTAAAAACGCCCTTCTTGACTGCTTCAACAGATAATTCTTTAATAGTCTTTTTATACTTAGGAATCTTTTTATTAACATCTATAAACCATTGTTCTGATGGAATAGGTTCTATATGCGTATCACAACGGTAGCAGGCAGATATATTGTGGGTGTAATTATCTTCAATATGATCTATTAAGCCCATCTTCTTCATGTCCTTAACGATCGCAACTCTTGCCTCGCTAGTGGTCATGCCCGCATACTTACCGCAATTATCCATCATCCTGCCGTCTTCATTAATAATTTGCTTCATTGGAATTCCGTGTCGAGCTGCCATCTCATTATCAATTAAACTATGGGCCGGCGTAACTTTTATGGCTCCAGATCCAAAATCAGGGTCAACGGATTTATCAGCGATAACTTTTACTTTAAATTTACCCAATACTCCGGGAATCATATATTCTTTACCTACCATTTTTTTATACCGTTTATCACCCGGATAAACCGCTACGGCCGTATCGCCTAATTTAGTTTCAGGCCTAGCAGTCGCTAAAACAAAAGGTCCGTATTTTATCCAATAAAATTTACCTTGCTCTTCTTTATATTCTACTTCATCATCAGACAAAGTAGAATGACATCTTGGGCACCAATTAACAATCCGTTTTCCTCTGTAAATAAGCCCATCGTCATACATCATTTTAAAAACACTATTTACTGCCTTTTCACGAACATCATCAAAAGTATAGGCTTCTCGCGACCAATCGCAAGAACAGCCAATTTTTTTAACCTGATTAACTATTGTATCATGAGATTCTTGGGCGAAATCTACAACTCTTTTTAAAAATTTTTCACGGCCTAACTCATGCCGATTAGTCCCTTCTTTTTTTAATATTTTCTCTACTTTAGCATTGGTAGCAATAGCCGCATGATCAGTGCCAGGTACCCATAAAGTTCTATCGCCTTTCATCCGATGATAGCGAGTTAAAATATCTTCAATTGCTAGCATTACCGCGTGCCCGATATGCAAAGTACCGGTTCTGTTCGGCGGGGGCATGGCTATTGAATAACTAGGAGCATCTTTTTTAACAGTCCCATTTTTAACACAACTATCAGGGTTAAAAAACCCTGATTTTTCCCACTCTTTATAAATACCATCTTCATATTTAGACGGCTCATATGCTTTTAGTAATTCTTTTCTCATACCTTATTACCGTACCAAAATTAGCTTAATTATGCAAGAAAATTACTTAAAAAGTAGATTCAAGGATTTACTGCACCACTTTGAATAAATTTGGCAGCCACTTCATTCGGCGTTAAATAATTTAATGATTTTCTAGGGCGATTATTCAGCCTTTCTTGGATCGCATAAATCTCCTCATCTGTCACTTTAGA
>JBDRJA010000100.1:0-3647 GCA_043815345.1 Patescibacteria group bacterium
ATAATTAACATTAAATTTATTAAAATTCATGTTAATTATCCCATTTTCATTTTAAATCGAAAAACTTTAAAAGGGGCAAATTGTAGCTAAAAATAAATAATATATTAACTTTTAATTTTGTTTAACGCAACGCTAGTGTATCATAATATGTATGTATTGTGTTAAATATTTCTGGTAGATGTTTTTTATTTAAATATTTATACTCCATTTATTTAGTAGATAATCTTCTGATTGCACTTCCAAAGTCTCTGCCAGCCCTCTCAACAGATTTAAATTTAAAAGTACCTTTAATTTGCCCTCGTTTCCCTTTAGAGGTAGTTTTTTGTCTTATCTTGTAATACTTTCCAGTTTTTGGATTGTGTATTCTCTTTTTCATCATATTTAAATTATATCATATCTTTCTTTAAATATAAATCATTTCAACCACTTCTTCTTCCTTAATAACCGGTGATAGGAAATCGCAAACCGATGCGCTTCATCGCGCACTCTTTTTATAATATGCAAAGCCGGAGAAGCTAAGGGCAGTTCTAGAGGTTTTTTCTCACCTGGAAAAAATATCTTATCCGGCGCCTGCGAAGTTCTTAATCCCTTGCCTTTTGAAACCGCTAAAACAGGAATATCTAGTTTTGCTCTTTTTAAAATCCGTAAGGCAACATTCAGCTGGGCCTTGCCTCCGTCAACAATAATTAAATCCGGTAACATCCACGCCTCTCTCCCCTTTTTAGCCTTATCAGCCCTATTTAACCTTCTTTCCAAAACCTCTTTTAACATTCTCACATCGCTTGCTTGGCCTTGCCCAATTTTTATTTTAAATTTCCGATATTCACTTTTGTTTGGTTCACCGTCAGAAAAAACTACCATCGATCCGACTGCCTCTCTGCCGAAAATATTTGAAATATCATATCCTTCAATGCGCTCCGGCACCTTTGGCAAACCAAGTACTTTAGCCAGCTCTACCACATCAGCCGCATATTTTTCTCCTAAACTTAAAATCTTAGTATGCTCTAATACATACTTTATATTTCTCAACTGATTTTTTAGCAAAATAATCTCCTGTGTGTTTTTGTGTTTTTGTGTGTTTGTGTTTTCCAACTCTTTTATCCGTAATTCATAATTCTTAATTACACTCATTTTCTTTCCAGACAAAAACATTCCAATCGGTTTAATTATCTTCTCTTTATATTCTTTTCTGCCAATCACCTCTCCGCACACTCCCAGGCAACGATTAATCTGATAATAAAAGCAAGGTTTTTTCTTTAATTTTCTTTCTGTACAAAATGGCCAAATTTTTCTAATAGTCTTAATAGTTTCCCGTACCGCTAAACCCGAAGTGAAAGGACCGAAATATTTACCGCTTTTATCTATTTTTTTTGTAGCAAACACCCCAGGAATTTCATCTTCGGTAGATATTTTAATATAGGAAAAACGCTTATCGTCCCGTAATAAAATATTATAATAGGGTTGGTGTTTTTTTATTAAATTAGCTTCTAAAAGCAAGGCTTCAATTTCCGAATCTGTTTCTAACCATTCTGCTTTTTCCGCTTCTTTAACCATTAAATTTTTAGCCGGTGAGTGATTAGCGCTTTTTTGCCAATATGAGAAAACCCGGTTGCGTAAATCAGAGGCCTTGCCAATATAAATAATATCCCCTTTTTTATTTTTAAACATATAGCAACCAGGACCTTTAGGGATATTAAGTTTTTTTATTTTTTCTAAATTCATATAATTACTCCCATAAATCTACCCCGGCCGGAGCTACGCATACCGCCTGCCTTGCTTACTTAAGAAGATCAGGCAGATAAATTCACAAATTCATTAAGTAATATTTTAGCATATATTTGTATAAATTTGTAATGGATTTTCATATTAGTAGAAGTAATAAAAAACAACCCAAATATTGGGCCTCCTCATTTTTGATTTATGATTTTAACTTTTAACTTAATTTTATCGCCTGCACAGCGCAACTTTCGGCTGCGGCTTTAACACAATCCTTTTCTTCCTGGCTTATAACGTCCGCTTTCCCATCATCATTCATTTTAAAGTTATCAGGACATATTGCCTCGCAAGTGCCACAACCGATGCAAAGCTCTTTATCTATTTTTATGGACATAAAATATTAAATTACAAAATAAAATTCTAATTTATAATAATTAATTATTGGATATGAGTCTTCAGTTTAATAATAAATTTAACTTGCTATAATTAAACCCTAGCCTTTTAATACCCTCTTTATCTCCTTTGCCAGCCTCGCCGGGGTAATCTGCGACTTTAGCAAGTAACTATTAGCTCCACATTTTTTCGCTCTCTCAATATCCCCGTCTTGAGCGCTGTTAGATAAAACAATAATAGGCACTTTATTAATTTTTTTGTCTTTTTTTATTTGCTTTATTGCCTCGCACCCATCCATGGCCGGCATTACCATGTCCATGATAATAATATTAAAATCTTTTTCTTTGGCTAGCTTTATTCCCCAAGCGCCGTTCCTTGCAATCTCAACTTGATAATTTTCTTTTTCTAAACGCAATTTATACATCTCCACAATAGCCCCTTCGTCTTCAATTAATAACACTTTCGGACCATCATTTTTTAAAGCCTCGTTGCTTATATCATCAATTTTCTTTTCTTTTCTTATTAAACCTTGATTTTTAATGCCTACTTTCCCCCCGCTAAATATCTTCTCTATATTTTCCACTAATTGTGTAGGGGTCAAATTAGCTTTAACTAAATAACCATCTGCTCCACTTTCCAAGCCTTTTTTAATTTCATAGTTTTGCCCTAAATTTGAAAGAATATAAATTTTTATATCCTTTGTTTTCTTATCAGCTCTTAGTATTTTCAATACTTCATAACCATTCATTTCTGGTAAAACTAAATCTAGTAAAATCAAATCTGGTTCACATTTTTTGGCAACCTTAATGCCGCTGGCTCCGTCATTGGCCATTATTACTTCATACCCCTCCTCTTCAAACTTCATTTTGTACATATCGGATAAATATTCTTCATCCTCAATGATTAAAATTCTTTTAGGCATAGTGGTAATTGTTAAATAGTTAATTATCTATTGTTATTTATGCTTAATTTTTTACTAAAGAGCTTGCCTTCTTATATTATAGCAGAATATTAATTATTTTTCAGCTAGTTGTATAATAAAAATATCAATATATCGCCCGCCATTACCTTTATTTAAAATATTTCTCTAAAATTAGCTAAAAAAATTCTATACCAATTGTCTTACTAATTAAATAAGCGGGGACAAAAAATCAATTAAAATATTATCCACAAGGAGAAAAAAAATAGGCGCATCCTCATCAGAATACGCCCGGTTAAAAGTTTTGAAATTAAGTTATTTTTTAAATCTAAAAAAAATCTTGAGGTTTACTCTATTTAGAGTTTACTTCAAGACTTGAAATGATTCTTTTGCGAGTTCCTCCCTTTGTTCCCTCGTTTTTTAAAGTTATTTTTCTAGAATGGTATGTCTGAAGATAACACAAGAGTGGTGCTTGAAGAGAGATGATTCTGATTCGGGCTGGAATCATTCAGGTCTCCGTTCAGCTTCCAATAACCCTGGAGGCCGTATTCGTCTCCAATGAACTCTTGGTTATAGTTTTCCTGGATTTCATCCGGAGAACGGATAATATTCCACACTC
>JBDRJA010000101.1:0-28172 GCA_043815345.1 Patescibacteria group bacterium
TATTACAATCACCCATGCTAATGAACAAATTTGGACAATCCAAGTTGATTTTGCATCGCCTAGACTTATTCATTAGATATTCTTAATCGCTTCGCGATTATGTTTACGAAACTTCGTTTCGTAATTCAAAGTAATTAATTATTTTTACTTATTGTCACGTTTGGTTCTTTACTATAAACTGGCTTAATTATGTCAAACTTATTATTACCCCTGGCGACCTCTTTTCCCGCCAAAGGCGGATCAGCCTTGGGTTGAAACTTCTTTTCACCTCTTTTTGCCCCGATAACTGGTATTCCTAAAGCATAACCCAAGGTATTAGCTGTAATAATCCCTATTCTTAGGGCAGTGAAGCTTGTTTTATCCGTAGAATTATTATTTACCTCAATTTTATCAATATCTTTCAAATTATAGCCTTTTTTACTGATTAAGCTATTAATTTCAGGAAGCAATTTTTCCGCCTGCTTATATTTGGCCTTAAATTTCTTTTTTGCTACTACCCTATTACTATCCTTAATAGCTATTTCAATATCATGTTTTTTAGTTGTATCTATATATAATGTCATATAAATTTATTTTAGCAGTATTAAAAAATCCGTCAACCGATTCTTGGGTAAAAAATTACATTATTTTATTATTTTAATTCGCATGCCTGCCCACCGTAGCTTTATGCGGAGGAAGGTGCCCCATCATTAGGATGAACGCAATTTGTAGTATGCGCGTTAATAACTACATTCGTAGTGGGGCTTTTTTGCGGTAGCAAAAAATAACATAAAAAAAACCGGGTGTGCGATTAAATCTACACATCCCGGTAAAAATGTTATTTCTTGCTTACATTTATCCAGAATCCTTCTCCTGGGTAAATCTCTTCAAGAATTATAAATCCCTTGCTGGCGGCATAGGAAGCCCCTCCGTCTGGCTCCTCGGGCAAATAAACCGCCCACTTATCTCCGACCCATTTCCAGGCGCTGACAGTTTGTAGATCTTCGCCTTCAGGTTGTAAATCTGAAGCATCTACAGTAAAAATGCTGTTTGCTCCTTTCAAATTCCAGCCCTTAAGAAATACTACTGGTTTATTCCAAGAAGGCTGTCCGGTAACTGTTGCAGAGAAGGCTTCTGCGACATTTATCCAAAATCCATCGCTGAAGTTTATGCTGGTAAGCAAGTTAAACCCTTTGCTGATCGCATAGGCGGCTCCTTCGTCCGTTTCCCCGAAGAGATAGACAACCCACGTATTATTTTCCCATTTCCAAGCTGATATTATCTTGTCCTTTTCTTGTTTAAGGACTTGGAATATATCTACGTCAGAAATGGGAATAGAACCAATACTCCAACCCTCCTCAAAAAATAAATAAAATTCAGGGTTTGTTCCATCGCCTACAGTGGTCTGGAAGTTAATGCCGGAAATGCCAGTTGCAGTATCCTTGGAGTATATTGTGACAGCATCTCCAGAATTAACCGAAAATGGCTTTCCGTTTTCAAAGGAAAAGGCTTCGCCCTCATTTACCTTAGCCGTAACCTCAACAATATCAGAAGAGGTTTGCACAAACGGCCAACAAATTCCGTTCATGCAGTACAAGGCCAAGGAACCAAGGAGCCGTCCTGTGACCGCGTCGACTGTCTCTCCTTCTCCGCTGAGGTACTTTACTTTTACGGAAATATTAAAAGGAAGAGTAGTAGCCAGCTTCTCAAGAGTATAGGCCTTATACTGGATAGAGTCGATATTGCTTTTTACATCATTAATCATGACCTCATATCCAGCGCCGCTTTCTGGCTTCACTCCGTCAATCTTAAGCGTAAGAAGACCGTCGCAAACTTGAGCAACAACCTTCTTCGGCTTATAGGTATCAGGAATAGTGAAATTAGCAGAAGATTTTGGACTCTCTGTAACGCTATCATCGGGTTCCGTAATATAAAGTGTCACTTCAAGCTTAACTTCTTGGCCTATTAGTATTCCAGCCAATAAGTAGGAAGTTACACTTTGCCCATCAGTTGTTTCGGCTAAATCGCCATCAACATAAATCCTAGCGCCTTCGGCTGGGCTTTCTTCCGGATATTCCCAGCTGATCGTGGCACCGCCGCCTTGATCAACATCAACCGCCAAATATATAGGAGCGGCTAAATCACTTGCCTGCGGGGTAGCAGGCACGGTAGCAGCTTCACTGCAGCCATACTCATTCCAGGCCTGAACCTGGAAAGTATAGGCCATCCCATTAATGAGGCCGATGACTGTGTATTGATCAACGTCGCCAAGGTCGACCGCGGCGCTATCTCCATACTGTAAGGTATAATATACTGTAGTTAGAGATTTGTCCCAGCTCAAAGTAACCATTCCACTCCCAGGCGCCGCTGCTAAATTGGCTACCTTATCCGGAGGTACCTTGGGCAGGGTCGTCGTGGTGGTAGTGGAAGTCGTGGTTGTGGGTGTAGTCGTAGTGGTGGTCGCCACGGTGGTTGTAGTAGTATCTGGGACCGTCGTGGTTGTGGTTGTTTCCGGTACTGTTGTGGTAGTGGTTGTTGTCGGAATGGTTGTCGTAGTGGTCGTGCTGGTGGTCGTCGTAGTCGTTGTCGTGGTTGTTGTTGAAACGGAAACTTCGCTAAATTCAGGAGGTGAATTAAAAGTATATTCTCCTGCCTGTTTTGCAAAGTAAAGGCCTAGGACCGCTTTGTTGTCAACCCCAGCGAGAACTTTTACAGTCCAAATAAAAGTTAAATTCCCGTTCCAGGTAACATTGCTCTCCTTTGCATAAACCTCAGTTTGATCTACGCTACTCTTTAACCTTATTTCCACCGGCAAATTTTCTGATGATACATTCAATTTCAGTTCGTATTCCTTGCCGTTTTCAACCGTAACAGACCATTTTAGCGATTCCTTATAGGGATTTAAAGGATCCGCGTCTATGACCGTATAAGTAGCGGTTTCGCCGTTAACCTCAAATGTGCCAGCGCCTAGCTTCTCGGCGCCGGAATAGTCCAACGTAGCCCCAAAAATCAATGAAGGCGCTACTAACATCAATGCAATAAACAAACAACTAATAATTATCTTCTTCATTTCATCCTCCTTATAACTGCTAAAAGGTTAACCCAAATAATCTTTCTTTAATTCAACTAGTAATCATTCTTCACCCCCTTTTATATTTTATTTTAAACATCATCTCTTTTTTTAAAAAGAGCTTAAAGCTTATAAGTAATAATTTATTTACAAGCTTAAAACTCTTTTACTTTCAAACTTAAAATTATATGTTATCTTATTTCAAAGCTTACTTGATATCTAAACTTTGAGCTTTGGCCGACCGCTCCTATAACAATTCTCCCCGCTTCTGCTTCCTGAACCGTTAATTCTATTTCTCTGTAGCCTAAATTATTTACTTCAACTAAATATTTATTATTCCCGAAAGTAACATCCACTTCTTCATTCGGCCAGAAGCCGTAAAGTTTTAATTCAATTGATTCGCCAGGCATTCCCCAATATTTTCCAGGTACTATTTTTAATTCCGTGGATATTTCATCGGAATAAATCGGCGAGTATATATATTGGTATAATAAATCTAAATTACCGTCTAATAACAAGATAGAAGATTTATTAAAAATTACTACTCTTTTTCCCTGGGCTACTTCTTTTGCCTCTACGCCAACCGCCCAGGAGCTTGGTCCATAAACCTGCGGTTTGGCTGAATGGAAAAAATTCTCTTTTTCCAAGCGGCTGTTTAATTTAGTTAAACCGTAGCCATTTACATAATAAACTTCCCCAGTAGGTAAAACGCTGGCAGAATAGCTGAAATTTATGCCTGGACTGGTTGGATTAAAATATTCTTTAACAATTCCGCCATTGGTTTTTTTAATACTATTATCTGATATTAAATATATATTTCCATTATAATCTATGGCCGGTTCTCTGGTATATAAATCTATATTTTTTGTATTATAATCCTCTAAGAGTTTACCGCTTTTAATATCATATATTTGACTTTTGTTTTCTAATAATGCAAATAAATTATTATTATCAGCGGCCAAGCCATAACTTGGTTCATAGGTATAGACTTTGTTTACTATTAAATTCTCCTTTAAAAAGCTTCTAACGCCTTTTGGACCGGCAGTAAAAACGTAATTATTATTACAAGCGATTTTCTTCATATAACCGGTGCTTATTTTCCCTCTATTCCATTGGTAGAGGTCTGCCCTAAATTCAACTTTCGGAATTATTGGATTGCTAATATCGTATTTATAAATATATCTTCCTGATAAAACAAAAAGATAAGTCCTTCCGCGCTCCTGAGAAACGCATAAATCATTAACATTCTCCATGCCATGCACTTCGCTTATCTGGACCAGTTTATTATCCGGCGTAAATTCTAAAATTTCCGCAAAAGCATTGTTGCTGGCAATTAAATAATCTCGGCCATTAATATAAGCTATTTCTCCGGTTCTATATTCTTTTACGATATCAGCATGGGTAGAAGTTTTAATAATCAAAAAATAAACTCCTACTATTATACTTAATATTATTATTATTGTTATTTTTTTTGCTTTCATTGTTTAAAATTAATATAATCCTAAAATAGATGTATATTATTACTATTAAATAGTTACTAATATTAACATAAATAATTATATTAGTCAATAAGATAATAAGGGCTAAAATTAGTAGTTTAAATAACACAAGTTTAAATATCCTGTTAGGACGATTTTAAAACCGGACACTTTCGAAATTAAAATCGGACTATTATTCAATAAATTCATTCGTTTTAAATCCCTTTAAAAATTTATCTTTGTGCCATATCCTGATTTCAGTGATTCCGGTCAGCGGATCTGGATATATTTTTAAATCAACAGTCTGCCCAGGAATAGCATGCGGCAGATCTATGACCAATTTTTTGTAATTAATTTTGTGATAAGCATTTACTATCCTCGTGTCATGCAAACAAAAAATATCTTTAACAGTTTGATCCGGTTTTGAAATTTTAAATTCCCTGAACAATAATTTATTTTCGCGTATCGCTCTTTCAAATCTAATCATCGGTATTTCCCTGGTGGTCGAATGAACTCTTTTGTAATTGTATTTATAAAGTTCATCTTTTAAGATAATTCTCGCGTCTTCAATTCTGGTAATATTATTCCTGACGCAAGTCCGCACCAAATGATCTTGCAGCCATTGATACGGCCGTTCAATTTTTCCTTTCGCCTGCGGTGACAACGCATATCTCGGATCAATATTCAATTCAATCATGACTTGTTTCCACTGTGGATCAACATCGTCGGTAAACTTAGTATAATTAACCCAGCTTGATGGATTGTCCCTGTCTTTGATATATCTGAAGATCCGGTGCTGGTCGACGTAGTATGCATGCGGTATGCCATAATTCAAAACCACGTCTTGAGCCGCTAAAATATGCTTAAAACTGCTTTCTTGCTCCCATAAATCCCCATAAAGAATAGCCCGCGAATAATCATCTAAACTGGTAATCAAGTACCATTTGACATGGCTATTCGGAGCGAACATGTGATGCGATGAATCGTGCTGAATAAGTTCGCCGACAAAATTAGTAATCACTTCACGATCATGAATTTTCTTCGGCGGTTTGCCGAGGTAATAATTATTTTTCTTCGCTCGGTCGATAATCGTGTCTAAAGAAACTTTTTGCTTATATTTTTCTTTTATTAGATTTTTAATATAGCTGTAATTATACCGTTTGGTTGGAACATCTTTTCTATCGATAATATTAACTTTTTCAAATTCTAACTCAGCTAAAATGTTCTTTTCAATTTCCGGATCAATTTTTCTGGTTGAGTCAATCCGCTTGTAATCGATACTAAAATTAGCTGTGTCATTTTCGTAATCATGAAATAGTTCATAGAATCTGGATTTACCCACGCCGAGTTTTGCTCTGGCGTTACCGGCCTTAATTTCCCCTTTAGAATACTTGTCTAAAATGAATTTAGCTTGTTCGTTCGAAAGTCTTTTGTGTATTTGTGATTTTGTCATAAAATTTTAGATTAAATTATTTAATTAACCTAAGATACTACGATAATATCAAAAATATTAATAGCTAAAATTAGCAAAAAGTAATTTTACAAAAACGTCCGGTTTTAATGTCGAAAAATGACCAAAAACGTCCGGTTTTAAAATCGAAATAACACAAGTTTAAATATCCTTGACAATTTAATTTATATTTGTTTAAATTTGTATATTGGCATCTTTTAGTTATTTCAAAATGAAAGGGGGGAAAGAATTTAAATATTTGGTACTCGTTTTCCGAATAAAAATAATTAAAAAAACAAGAAGGAGGAATTGAAATGAAAAAAATTATTGTTCTTTTTATTGTAAGCTTATTGGGAATAGGAACAAACGCTATATCAACTGCGTTAGCCGATGATAATTTTAAAATTAGGGAAATGAAAAGTTACAAAGGGCTTGAGGTTAAAGTCGCTGAAAAAGAAGGCTATGGCAAAATGCGTGGGAAACTCAACTTTGATACCAATAAAAACTGGATTCTTGTTGTAGCACTGGATTCACAAATGAAAACCCCGGACTTTACGCACCCAATCTGGAATTATCTTTCGGAAATCTGGCTAAAAAAGCCTACTCTGCCGGCTAATCTCTGGCAAGATTTCTGCGGGTTTGATTGGAAAAGCCCAAACGATCAAACCATTCCGGAAGTCAAGTGCGGTGAAACAGTAGACTTTTCCTCAGCTATAGGCGCTACTCGAGGCGCTACTCGAATTTCTGGATTCGCTTTTGATTCTTTTGCGCTTACAGACTGGTTAAAAATTGAATTAAGAAGTGCTAGCCAGAATATGGGCAAAATCACCTCAATCACCGGTTACTGCGATATCCAGGGGGAAATTGAATATAACAAACTATTGGGTAGACAAAGAGCGGAAAGCACCCTTGAATACTTAAAAAGTATAAAAGCTGATGTTTCCCCAAACGTTTCGATAATTTCCGGCGGCGAGACCAGACAATTTGGAGATTATGCGGAAAATCGATGCGTCGTCGTCATAGAATAACCTATTTTTAATCAATACCTGGCGGTTTTATTGCCAGGTTTTTTTATTTATAAAATAAAAATAGCTAATTTTAGCTATTTTAAATGCTATTGACATTTTAATTTATATTTGGTAAGTTATTATATTAAAACTCTTCTAGGCAAAACCAGAAGAAATAGGGAAATTGTTTCCCTAATAAATACTCGAATTTTCAAATTTTCGAGTCAAAATTAAAATGGAGGTTTAAAATGAAGAAATTAGTATTTGTTGTTTTAATGGCATTGGCTGTCCTGGCCGTTACTTCCCTGGCACTTGCAAGGGACTTGGGCAACAACAACTGGGAAGTAGTGGACAGGAACTACCTAAATAAAGGAATTAAACTTGTAAAATGGGATGGCAATCTGTCAAAGATGCCAGACTATAAAGCCAGAGGGAAATGGAACTATGACCCAAAGATCGGAGGAGGAAATTGGGTTTTAGTCGTGGCGTACACGACTCAAAAGCCATTAGCCGGTGATCCAGTCATCCTATATATAGACGAGATTAAGGATAAAAAACCACTTTCTCCAGGGGGCCCCTACGAAGATGCATTAGGAAAAAATTTCTGATTAACTCCCCGCTATTAGTCTGTAGGTAATTATATCACCTACAGGCTTTTTTTATCTGCTAATTTTATCTTGTCGCGCCTGAATAAGTTATAGCTTGTAAAATATTCCACTCCTCGGTTGTATCAGGCATTTTCGCAAAAATCCTTCCGAAAATTCCTAATGCTTGCCTTTCACTATTTAAATTTCTATTATATGATTTCTGCCTAAGTCCATAAGCCATGACTGTTATAGCAGCATTATCGTACAGATTATTTAAATTAGCTTCCCGTTTATAAATAAATTTAAAGTTGTTTTTTGCCTTGTCTTCAGCTAATTTGCTTCTTTGCACTGGCCAGCGGCCGTTAACAATTTTTAAAATATCATTATAATCCTTATAGGTAGCGGCTTGTCTCCCAAAGGCCTGCTTAAAAGAATAAATTACCGCTTGCCTTTCTCCTCTTCCTAAATATATAGAATTATAGTCAACACCACTGCCAATAAAATTATTTATTTTTGTTTTTGTATCTTCTATTGTCTCCATTTCATATAGCAGATCTTTTGTAAATCGGCCATAATCGGTTAAATCGCTCCAGTTTCTTTCCAGCATATTCGGCTGCCAAAAAGCTTGCCAGCACCAGGCCGTAAAATTCAAATTATTTTCTAAAATAAAACTTTTTATTCTTTGCGGGTAATCATCTAAAGTGGTCTTATGATGATCTTTGCTGACGGACGAAGTATTAAATCCCCATTCAGTAATAATAAGCGGATAATAAGAGTCTAAACCGTTGGTCGCTTGATCCCAGCTAAGAAGTTTATCGCTTCCGGGATAACTATGCCAAGCGTAGCTTATATTATCTCCTTTTAAAGGATTGTCTTTTATGCCTCTTAAATCATAAGTCCAGGATACACCTGAAGCAATTACAATATTTTCCGCCCCATTGCTTCTGATAATATCGTAGAGCCTTTGCAAGTATGGCTTAATATCCTGCCAGCTTATACTTCTTGTTTTATCCGTCGGCTCATTCCAGAGTTCAAATATTACTCCTCTATCAGAACGGTATTTAATAGCCATATATTTCCAAAAATCTTTTGTATAATTAAAATCACTGCTATAGTAATAATGACTATTGTCGCCTGCTTGGGTCTCAAACCAGCCATCAGGAAATCCGATAGCATGCCAGTCAACAATAACTATTAGACCTTGATCGCGAGCGAATTTTACCTGCCTTTCAAAAACCGCCTCCGCCTCGTCTCCTTTCTCTCTAAAATCTCCAGGATAATAAGAAAGGCGAACAGCGTTGCCCAGCCAATCGTTTTTTATTGTTTTATAATCATCTACCGTGCGGCTATAAATAACTTCCCTTGAATATGGATCGCCAACTGCTAATCCTTTTATGATTATAGGCTGGTTATTGTAAAAAATCTTATTTCCTGCTATATTCAATTCATCTTTAGTACTATAAAAAAAATTAAGTATGCCCGCTTGCACAGTTAAATCAACCGCTAAAATCCCTAAAATTACCATAAATAAAAATAGCGGAATAAATTTTGCTTGTTTCATATTCTGATTAAACTAATTTTTCTAATTAGGTAATCGCATTACCGATAACCAGGGCGGCGCCAATAATAACCGAGGCCATAATAATTGCTACGGCAATATTGCCATTTTTAATTTCGTCCCACTCTTTAATTGGTGTAAGCCAATTAAATACCTTAAGCATCAAAGCTAAAGCAATGGCCATAGTGATAGCGCCGACTAAAGCCCAGCCAAATGTAAAAAGATACTCTCTAAAAATAATCATAGGTTTTATATTATTATAAATAAATTTAAAAACTTCAATGCAAATTAGCTTAAAAATAATTCATGAAAAAATTAACTAATTCATTACTATCCATATTAATAGCCATTACTATCTTTATTACATTATTCGTCATCTCACTACTTGACTGGAAAAATGATTGGCTAATTCTTCTTGCTTTTTTATTTTTTTTAATTTTGTTGGTTATAAGCAGATTTAGTATAGAAAAATTTATACTTTTATTAATCATACTTCTGCCGATTAGCTTTAACTATAATGATAAAGTAATTAATCTGGCTGATTTATTTCCATGGCTTAAATATTATAATTTAAACTTAACCTTTTCGGCTATAATTTTAATTTATCTTATTTTTTTAGGCTTTCTGACTATTTTTACACATTGGGAAAAGGTTAAAAAAATTCCTCTTAAAAACCTTCTATTATTTTATTCTCTCTACATGATTATATCCCTTTTCTGGTCTGATTACCTCGGGGATAGTTTAGTAGGCCTAGTCTATTTTCTGCCGCCTTTAGCTATCTATATTATAGCATTTTGTTATTTTTCTGGAAAAGAGGGCCTGCTTAAAATATTATTGGCCTCTTTAGCATCTTCCCTTGTGCCAGTATTTATTACACTCTATCAAATTATACATAAACAATATTTCTTCAGTCCTGATTCAAATTTGGGAAGATTGCAAGGTCCTTTTAACCATCCTAATTTGCTGGGATTACATATATTCGTAATAATCGCTTTATTTATTTCCTATTATCTTGCTAAAGAGGATAAAAAAATCTCACATAATCTTTTTATTATTTTATATAATCTAATCCTTCTAGCAATTTTAGTTCTGACTTACTCTCGTGTTTCTTGGGCTTGCCTTGGTTTGTTTTTACTCATTCTTGTTTATATACGTCGAAATTTAATTGCTCTTTTCATTGCCTTTTCTCCGGTAGCCGCTATTTTAGCGATTTCAATAAAAAATATAAGATTACGAATCATTGAAACGTTCAGCGGCTCTCTTTTTAGTTCATGGTCAGCTCGTTTAAATATTTGGAAAATATCTTTTTCCGAGATTGTTAAAAGACCTATTTTTGGAAACGGGATTGGCACATCGGAGAAAATCATAGAGCAGGCCAAGAGTTGGCAGGGAGGCACGATTCGACCGCATAATGATCTTGTCCTTTACGGTTTAGAGCTAGGGATCATTGGTATTATAATATTTTTTGCTTATACTATTGGCATAATATATTACTGCCGGAAAACATTTATCTGCCTGAATAATAAATATGAAACCGTGCAAATTTATAATAAAAAATTTATTATAAATTTTAAAATTTTAAGCTTCGGCATTATGGCTATTTTTCTGTCTTTGCTATTAGCCAATGGCTTTGAAGCAATTTCCAGAAGAATCGTTACCCAAATTGTAGTTTGGGCGATCTTGGGCTGCTTATTCAGCTTAAAAATAAGCGAGAAAAAATATGCTAAATAAAAGCTTACGAAAAATTGCTAATTATCAGGATAATAAGTCATTTGCTTTAAAGCTTCGCGAAAAAAGAAATATAATTTTTAAAAATTTTATTTCCGGCTTATCCAGACCAGTGCATATTCTTGATGTGGGAGGTACTGAAGTCTATTGGCAAAAAATGGGATTTGCTGGCAATAATGACTATCAAATCACTGTTTTAAATATATTTAAAAATAAACAGGGAAGTAGTAACGTTAAAAGTGTAGCTGGAGATGCTAGAAATATGAAGGAATTTAAAGATAAGCATTTTGACGTAGTGTTTTCTAATTCCGTTATTGAGCATGTTGGGGATTTTGATGATCAAAATAAAATGGCTAAAGAAATAAAAAGAATCGGTAAAAAATATTTTCTCCAGACTCCAAATTATTATTTCCCAATAGAACCACATTTTTTATTTCCTTTATTTCAATTTTTTCCAATTTGGTTTAAAGTATTTTTAATAAGGCATTTTAATCTGGGCTGGAGAGAAAAAACACCGACCAAGGAAGATGCTTTAAAAAACGCTAAATCAGTCCGGCTGCTTACTGAAAAAGAATTAAAAGATTTATTTCCAGAGGCTAAAATTATTAATGAAAAAGTTCTCGGTTTTACAAAATCTTTTATTGTATACAAATAAATTAACGAATAACATTTAAAAATGCCTTCGGGGCGATTAACTATACTTTCTATAGGAATAATTTAAATAACTGTAATTTTATCGGAAATCTCTCTAAAATATTCATTTTTAGGAATAATTTTTTTAATATAATTTTGAATAGTAAATCTTAATATTGGATTTCTTCCTTTAAGTTCTAAATATTTAGTTTTACTGACAAAATCTTGAAATGAATAAAGGGTAGCGATTAAAAAACCATGTCTTCCATCTAAAAAACCTAACCTTATTATGTACATATATATAAAACGCATAAATGAGGTTAGGGGTAAGAAATACCAATAATCTTTAATAACTGATTTAGCATAAATATAATGAGTAAAAAATTTTGGCCATTCTATCTTATTCTTCTTTTGAATAAATTTTAGCATGTAATTAGCTTGATAGGTAGTATAACGATTAAATTTTTCAAAAAAATGATCTAGGCTGGGATCGCTAAGATGCAGTATATCGCCCTTTAAATATTTTACTTTCTTCTTTGGCAAAATTATATGGGCATGTACATCCCGATCTTCGTAACGGCAGGAACACCTAAATAATCTAATATTATATAAAGGATAGCGTCCGCCCCAACGCAACCATTTACCCAGAAAATAATGCCGGCGCGCTATGCCAAAACCTTCATATTTATTTAAATCCTCTGATTTTAATAATTTAATAATCTCCTTTTTCAATTCTCCAGTAACTATTTCATCACTATCTAAAAGCAGGATCCATTTATTTTTAGCTTTGGGAATCGCCCAATTTTTTTGTTTAGCGCTATATTCGTATTTATGTTGAATAACCCGAGCGCCCATTTTTTTTGCTAATTCAACTGTATTATCCGTACTGTAATTTTCCTTTGCGCCATCAACAACCAAAATTTCCTCAGCCCATTTAACTGATTTTATACATTTTTCAATGTTATTTGAACAATTATAAGTCGGAATTAATACGGTTAATTTATCTTTTCTGCACTTTTCCATATAAATTAAAGCTTATTTTAAAATAATTTAAAAATATTATTTATATCACCTACCGGAATATCCCCTCCTTCCGGGTTTTTAGGCCCAGTAGCATTATCTATTGGCTCATTTTTTTCCGAGTATATTTCATCCTCTTTCACATTAAGAGAATTATTTAATCTGGGTAAACTATTATCTTTCTTTTCCAGCATACTATTAATTTCCTGACGTTTATTATAGCTATTTAGCTTTGCATTTCTTTGTCTGTTCGACCAAAATTTTAGTTCTTTTTCAGGATATAAATATATAAAACAAATCCCGGCTAAAAGACCCAGAAATACAGAAAAAATCGTATTTAAAACAATATTCGGTTTAACCGGCCAGTTTGAAGTTGTTGTTTTATCAATAATTTTTACCGCTACTTTATCTCCGAGGCCATGATATGAATTATGTTTAGCTTTTAAGGTATAGGCAATAGCCTGATTTATTTGGCTGGCTTGATATTTATCTTTGTGGTAAGTATAAATAACTATAATCCCGGTATCACTAATAGGCTCGGCGGAAACTGTCTTCCTCCATTGCTTTATCTTTTTATTTTGATTAGCGGAAAATATATTTTTATTAATATTATAACCGGAATCCATCACCTGCTCAAAAAATGAATTAGAATAAACAACTTCAGATAAAACATTACCTAAAAACTGGTTTGACCTTGAAATACTATAAGCATCAGAATAATTATTGCTTTGCACAATTAATAACTTGGCAGTTGACCTGTACTTAAGAGGTTGTAACATCGTGGCTATTAAAACAACAAATAAAAATATTAAAACAATCGATAAAATAGTTTGCTTTTTTTTCTTTATCAAGCTTATAAATTCATTAAAATCCATATAAAATAATATTATATATTTATAATTAGCCATTTATCTGTCAAAATAGCATTTTTATTACTTACTTAATAAACATAATTGATACGCTAATATAAATCTATTAGCAAATTACCTTAACATTAAATACACTACCTGTCAATAACATAGCTAGAAACTATCTGAAAAATAAAAAAACAAGCCCTAATCAATTCTAAGAAGCTTGTTAATATAAAAAACTGCCTTATTATTAAACTTGTAAAAATTAGTAAATTAATTCAACTGTTACAAAAAAATATTATACTCAATTCTTTATAATTTTAAGTCCGTTTCATCTATTACTAAAATATTTTTCCCCTCTAAGATATCGTAAAGAAAAACATCTGTAATATCCCTTCTATATCTAAATTCATGATTATCCATTAAAGTAAAATTTAATTCTATATTTAATTCATTTTCTAGCCCTTTTATCAATTTTAATAATTTAATTTTATTAAAGCGGCCAACTAATAAAATATCAGTTAATGAATTTTTATCATTAACAAAAAATCCTGATAATAAAAATAGTTTTGGCTTACCTATTTTTTTAAGCTTTTCAATAAAATCTTTTTCATAAAGAATTTGCGCTTTTATTACCAGGGCTTTAATTTCTTCAAATAAAATAAAATCATTATTAGCCTTATAATACTTCTTTTCCTGGCCTTTTATTTTACTTTTTTCAAATGTTTCGTGGTTATTATTATCTCCATTAATACTAAAATCTGAAGTTAAAAGGCCAAATATTTCTAGGTTCTCAAGCTCGCGACGGACTGAATTAACTTGCAGCTTTAAGTCGCGCGCTAGTTGCCTTATATAATATTTTTGGCTAGGATGAAGCAAAAAAATCTTTAATATTTTAACTCTAGCATTTGACCCAAAAAGTTTTCCCAGCATATTAAAAAATTTATGATTAACGATTTATAACTACTATATAGTAAGTTTAATCGCGAATCGACAATCTTAAATCGAAAATTACCTTGTTTACTTAATTAATACTTTTATAGTATAATATAATGAAGTAATAGTCAATAAATATATGTTTTATAAAATAGCTTCCTTAATGCTAAATCTAGGAAAAACCAGTGATTCTACTGGAGAAGTTTTTATTTCTCAACCTGATGCGAACAAAGAATCTTTGGGCGGCAGACTATTTATTTTAATTGAGATAAATTCCAAAAAAAGTCAGGCTTTAAAAATTATTAATTTTTTAACTAACAATCTTAATTATAACTACTATCAAAATGAAAAGATAATCTTGAGAGAAAGGATAAATTCATTGCGTGTTGAACATATTTTTGAAACTACTATAGCTAAAACTAATAAAGAATTTATTGAATTCATGTCTCGAGAAAAAATTAAAATTAATAGAAAAAGCTTGAATATTACTGCCGGTATCATTCATGAAAATAATCTTTATTTTTCTAACTCTGGCAATAATAAAGCCCTTCTTATTTTTAAAGAAAAAGAACAAAAAAGAAAATCACAAATAAATAAAAATAATAATGAATCAAATTATAAAATAGTAAAAATTGGGGATTCAAAACTTGAAGACAGCCGTCATAATGCTTCCGAGAATAAAATAAATAAAGGAGTTAATAACTATTCTGAAGCTAAGCAATTAATTAACCAAAATAATTTTAAAAAAATATTTTCAGACGTTATTAGCGGCTCATTACCTACTAATGGATATTTTTTGTTAACAAACGAAGCCTTACTAGAATATTTATCGAATAAACAATTAATTGAAATAGTTACAAATTTACCGCCGACTAGCGCCTCTGAACAAATAAAAAATTTATTAAACAAAGTAAATACTTACATACCCTTTTTAAGTATCCTGATTAAAAATACAGTCGGCTTAGATTTAGTAAGCCAGGAAAATAAAGTAATTAAAGATATTACATCCACTCCCAAAGATTCAATTTCTGGATTAAATAATGCTGAAGATGAAACTGAAAGGCTGTTAGCTCCCTCGGGAGTTATTAATTTTAAAAAATGGGCTGGCGTTTCAGGCCGGTTATTTAAACTAGGTTTAAATAAGTTATATAGTTTATTTTATAGACCTACTGATAATTTAAATAATGCCAAGAAAGAATATTTTCTTAAAGATAAAATATTTTTTAAAAAGAAGCCAAGCTTACTAAGTGTAAATAGAATTTTTCTTTTAATTAAAACTATATTATTTTTCTTAATTAATTTAATATTTTACTTTTTTAAAATTATTACAAGCAAAAAAAAATTAAAAGAAGCTCTGGGGGAATTTATATTATTATTAGTTGCGATTAGAAATAAATTTAAGTCTATTAAAAATTGGTTCTATAGATTAAGCAAAAAAAGTAAAATTTTATTATCAATTTCATCACTATGTTTAGTAATATTCATTATTAATTTAGTGGTAATTAATGCAAAGAATAATAATATAAAAGAGAGGCTAATTCTTGATAACACAATAAAAATTATTGAGCAGAAGCAAAATCAAATAGATGCAAATTTGCTTTATGATAATGAGGATGGTGCTATAAAAATACTAAAGGAGGCGGAAGAGCTTTATGTAAAACTGCCGCAGGAAACAGAAGAGCAAATTGAAATCTATAACAATCTTTTGAAAAAACATGAAGCGCAGCTTGAAAAAATAAGGCATGTCGTTAAATTAGAAAATATTAATGAAATAGGAGATTTTTTTAACTTAAATAGCCATGCTGAAATATCTAATATCGCATTACTTAATAATACTATCTATGCTAGCGACAAAACACAGAAAACAATTTATATTTTAAATATAGAAAAAAATCTTATCACTGCTATAACCGACATTGAAAAGCCAATAATAAGTTTACTATATCCGTCTGAAGATAAAAACGGAAATATTTATTACCTAAATAATTCCTCAATTATTCGTTTAGATTCTACGGCAAAAGAATTATTTAATGTAAGCATTAATTTAGGAGTGGAATCTACTAAAATTACCGCCATGGCCAGTTTTAATAATCGTTTGTATTTAGTTGATAGCAACAATAACCAAATTTACAGATTTAATAAATTAGGTAATAATTTTGGGGAGAAAGAAAACTGGATAAAAGAAAAAACTGATCTATCGCAGGCGGTTAGTCTTTCTATAGATGGACAAATATATGTTTTAAATAAAAACGGAGAAGTTCTAAAATACCTAAAGGGACAAGCAGAAAATTTTGAACTGGATTTAATTGAACCTAATTTTGAAAATCCTACTAAAATTAAAGTTTCTCAAGAACTTGAATTTATTTACATTTTAGAACCAGTGAATAAACGTTTAGCTATTTTTGACAAAACAGGTGATTTTATAATGCAATATAAATCCGATAACTTTAATGATTTAAAAGATTTTATAGTTGATGAAAAAACAAAGATGATTTATTTTTTAAATAAAACTTCTGTCTATGAAGTTGAAGGAACGCATTTTAAAAATTAATTGTATTTTATACATAAAAGAAAGTGCCCTGGTGATACCAGGGCACTTTCTTTTTTTAAATTATTTTTGTTTTATTAAATTTCACTTACTATTCGCTGCGCCCCATTATTCGAATGAGCGTAATTTGTATTCCGTAGTTGGGCTTTTTCACTACCTGCCCGCCTCTGGAGGGGTGGTGAAAAATTACTTACTTCAGGGTCACCTTTGCGCCTGCTTCTTCAAGCTGCTTTTTAATTTCTTCAGCTTCTTCTTTTTTAACGCCTTCTTTTACTACTTTAGGAGCGGCATCTACTAAGTCTTTAGCGTCCTTTAAGCCTAACTCAGTTATGGCTCGCACTGCCTTAATAACCGCTATTTTGTTTCCCCCGACTTCTGATAATTCAATATCAAAACTACTCTTTTCTTCTACTGCTTCACCTTCTCCTGCTCCTGAAGCTGCTACTGCCATGGCCGGAGCGGCGGCGCTAACACCGAATTTTTTTTCTAAAATTTTAACAAGTTCGGCTAAGTCTAGCACGCTCATCTTTTCAATCTCTTCTACGAGCGATTTAAATTTATCAGGCACTTCCACTGGCTTATCATCATCCTTATCTGCTAAAGCCTCGGCATTGGCGGAAGGAGAATTATCGGTTTTAGCTTCCTCTACAGGAGCAGCCTGCTCTTGTTGCGGCTTTGTTTCCTCCTTGGCTTCTTCAGCCTTATCTTCGCTACCAACTACTGGGTTAGTAGATGCAGCTTGAGAAGTCTTTTCTTCTTTCTGCTCTTCTTGAGCTACAATTTTATTTTCATCAGCCATAATTTTATTTATGATTATTCGGGATTTTTAATTTATTTGAGATATTAGGAATCCCAAAAATCTCAATAGTCTCAAAAATCTCAAAAATCTTATTTAATTATTATTTAAAGTATTCGTAATCCGCATAATTTTTAACTTCCAGAGCTTCAGCAAAGGGAGTCGCATGTCATACGCGAATTAGCATCACTTTTACTTTTTCTCTTCAATTGCTTTTAAAACGTTGACTAAATTTCTTATATTACCGGCCAAAGCGTTAACAAACCCTGAAACTGGCGCATTTATTGATCCCACCACCCTAGCGTACAATTCCTGCTTACTTGGTAATTTAGCTAATTCATTTACTTTTTCTGCTGAAATATATTTATTTTCTAATATTCCTCCTATAAAATCAATTGCATTATTTAACTCTTTTTTATACTTATTAACTATTTTAGCCGGAGCCACCTCATCTTCATAACCGAAAACAGTAGCAATCTTACCTTCAAGATCTTTAATATTAATATTATCATATTTAGAATCTTTAAAAGCTAAATTTAATAAGGTTTTTTTAGCTACATAATATTCGCTATTTTCATTTTTTAACTCTTTTCTTAAATTCTCATTATCCTTAACTTCTAAACCATCAAATTTTGTAAAAACAACAGACTTAGATTTCTCAATCTTATCTTTAAGATTTCTTAATATTTCCTCTTTTTGTTCTTTTGTCTTAGCCATATTATAACGGTAATAAGTAATTTGAAATTTGTAATTTGGAACAATTTTAATTAAATATTTATCAACTTACTAATTACCAATTACAAATTACTAAATTATTACAAATAAAAATCTGTGGACTAAGCCACAGATACACAAAAATACACTAACATTAGTAAATTTGTCTCGGCAGGACTTATAATTTTAGATTTTAGATTTATGATTTAAGAATTGTTTAATCTAAATTCTAAAATCTTAAATCTAAAATTAATATGCCTACTGTCTGCGACTTGATTGTTAATAATATATTAGCACATCAGATAAAAATGTCAAATATAAAAAACTTATTACTTATTTCTTAACGTAATCGCCACTATTTCCGACCTGCCTTCTGTTCGCATTGTCGGACCCCAGACGCCTGTGCCGCTTGTAGTATAGATAGTAAAACCATTTTTTTTATTTAAGCCATAATCATAACCGCCATAAATTAATTTAGTAATAAAACCAAAAGGGAAAACCTGCCCTTTATGGGTATGGCCTGATAACTGCAGGTCAATCCCCAGCTCTTTTGCGATTTTAAAATCAACATCCGGCGTAAAGTAAATACTGTTATGCCATTGGCTCTTGCCCTTGATTATAGAAAAAATATTAGCCGGTGAATGGTAAAGCAATATGCTTGGCTCATCTAAACTAAAATTTTCATCACTTAGAATTATTTTTTTTATGTCTTTGTTTTCATTAAAATCCGGCCAGCTTACTCCTATTATTTGCAGACCGTTCACATTAACGGTTTTATCTTTTAAAACATTAATTTTAGTTTTATTTAAAGTTTCCATTACTTCTTCAAAGCCTATATAAATGTCATGGTTGCCAGTTACATAGTATGTTCCCTGCCTGGCCTTAAGGCTATCCAACAACCCGGTAAATGAAGCAATATTTCCATCCATACCGTCAAACAAATCTCCGGTAATAACAACGGCTTCAGGGTTAAGAGTATTTACTTTATTTACCACCCGATTTAAAAATCCCTTACCTAAGACTCTTCCTAAATGAAGATCAGAAAGCTGAACTATCGTTTTACCTTGCCACTCTGTCGGCAGATCTTTAATTTCTACCGTAATATTCTTTACAACCGGAAAAAATGCATTATATACTCCAAGGCCGGTATAAATAATAGCTAAAATTATAGCTATTTGGCCAATTAACGCCATATCTTGATCTACTTTAAAGAATTTAAATAATAAAATAATAATCCAGTAAACTCCAGCAGACAATAATAAATTTATTAAAAGGCCATACCATAATCCAGAACTAAAATAAAGAAAGGTTGTTATTTTACTTTCCCATATTCTAGTTAGGAGTGCGAAAATAATAAAACTGAAAGATAGTGTCAGCATTACTATGAGCAATATTATTTCGCTTTTTCTCTCTACTATTTTTAAGGCCTGTGATAAAAAACAATAAACTGCCCAATGGACAGCAAATAGCAAAGCTATAAATATAAGTAAGAATGCATATCTCATACTTTTAGTCCTCCCTTGAGATAAACCCCCTCTTGAGAGGGGGTTGGGGAGGGTGTGTCAGAAGTGTGTTTAATTATAAAAATCAAAGTAATTAATCTCATTTGGTATCAGACATTTACTATGAAGTCTTTTTCTTCTGGGACTTGTTAATTACATTACTGATAGATCCATTAGATATGTAATAAATATTTTCATCATTATCTTTTAAAACAGTAGAACGCATGCTAATTCTAATAACTTGGCCTTCAAAAGCTCCAATTTTTACTTTATCTCCTATGCCATATTGATTCTCAACTAGAATAAATAATCCGGAGACAAAATCCTTGACTAAAGACTGGGCTCCGAAGCCAATTGCTAATCCAATAACGCCTGCTCCAGCCAAAATTGGCCTTATATCTACGCTGAATAAATTTAATACCATAAATAAAATTATAGCATATATAACAATTTTTCCTACTGATACAATAATATGCCCTAAAGTTTCCGCCCTTTTTTCTTTCTTAGAAGTCTTAGTATCATCCCCATCATCAACCATATGCGTGAGCCTTCTCACAATTGATTTTAAAATAAGCCTGCTAAAAAAGAATAAAATAACAATCCAGATAATATCCACCGCGTTTTGTTTAATTGTATTAATTATAAATTCCTGCATAAATTTTTATTTTATATTAATTATATCTTACCATAAATCCTAAAAAATGTTTAGCAATTCCTGGGTTACGAAAAGGGGGGGGCAAATTTCTTTCTTTCTGGGTAGTTTTTATTACATAGCTCTCATCAACAAACTCATTATTTTATTATTAATCCTCTTTAGGAATATATTCTAAAATATCAAGTAAATCATTGTTGGCGTGCCTTTGCTTTTGATTTATAATATATTGCTTTACATACGGTAAACCCTTTTCTGATAAAGTCAATGCACCATAACCTGATTGCCAATAAAATACTTTTTTACCTAAATTAACATTAATAAAATGAGAAGAACTCCCTTTAATTCTATGGATAAAATAGGCAATACTAATTTTTGGCGGTACACTAGCTAATAAATGTAGATGGCTCTCTGTCATATTTAGAGCCATGGGTATGCCTTCTTGACCCTTAATTTTCTTCGGGATATAATCTTTTAATAATTTTTCAATTGCCGGAGTAATTATAGGCTCTCTATATTTTGTTCCCCAGACAATATGATAGAAAAATTTGTAATATGTATGCGGCATAAATCTAATCACTTAGTGGCAAAACCACTGAATTAATGCATTAAACCCGATTATTAACCGTTCAGCGATAAAATCGCCGGGCTAGTTTATTAAACCCGATAAATCGGGTTTGGTTTTCTGTAACCCGGCCATTTTATGGCTGGGTTTTTTAGTATAACAAAAATCGTCTTATACGGCGAATTCTTGTTGTATTCATTTTATTTAAAAACAGTAAAACATAATGCATCTAATCCTCTGCCTCTAGTTACTTCTCCTGCCACCAAAATACTGAAGTTCAGGGATGAAACAGAACGGGGAGGAGCGAATAAAGGGAAAAGCATAGCAATGGTCCTGTCTTTTCCTTGTAAGGAAAACAAGATTCTCACCTCGCCCCTCGAAAAGGACGGAGCAAGCTTAAATTATTTTTGGCTCGCCCATGGGTACCGCTTCGGAACTTTTTTGACTAACACTAAACAATTGAGTCTTTATAACAACGACTTCTAATTGAGGAAACTATATAAATAAATTACTCTGTCCCCATTATCATCTCACCGCACCTATCTTTAGACTTTGTTACAATATCAAAAATATCGTCAATCTCAGGTTCTTTTACTTTAATAACCTTGTCATTTTTCAAGATGGCCGTCACCTCTAGATTATGCGTTTGCATTATTGAGCTAACATCACAATTCTCAACAGACTTTTTAAGCATTTCCCAATACATTTCATTCGGAGTGTGATCAATAGAAATTCTACATTTATTTTGCATACAAATTGCTTTTTCTCTACCCGAACAATTAAGCTCGCCTGTTGATGGATAAGATTTTACCAACTTTAAAATCCTATCAGCACTATCTTTGTTGCTTACAATAGCACAGCTAAACGGAGATATATTAGCGATAATCTCACAATCTGATTCAGCTTCACAATATTTAGCTCCAGAAATTTGATGTTGAATATATGATTTTTTTATTGACAAATAGGAGGTAAAAAAAATTATCATTAAAACTAATAAACCAAATAATAAAAATGTACTATTAACACTTTTTTTAAACTTTTTATTTATAAACTTAATTAAGTAATAAACCGAGATAAATATTGATAAATACAAAAAATAATCAAAAATAACATAGTGATATATACTCCCTGGTGAAAATATCCACTTATCAATAGAAAATCCATCAACCACATCTTTAATTTGATTTATTAAAAAAGGATATGGCCATCCATATAAGCCACTCATGATTGTTCCGCCATACTTTATCTTAAAAATAGATAAAGATGAAAATAAAATTAGAAGTGGTCCAATAATTATTATTATTTTATCTAGCTTGTTTTTATATAAACTATAAAATCCTTTTAGAGCTATTCCGAGAAGCCCGCCTAAAAAACTAACAAAACAATACACCCCGGCTATTATAAATATATCTTCGTTCCATAATTCTCTAAATGGCAATGGTGCGTCATAAACCAGATGTGACATTACATACATTCTTAGAAAAACTAAAAACATCATCAAAAAACCAAACAACAAACATCCAATTAATAACTTATCTAAAAATTTATAACTAACAGTTTCTTTTTGAATCCAAACCATAAAAAATCCAGCTAAAATAAGAAAAGGTAAAAATGACCAATCTATTTCTGGCACCCAAAAAGTAACTATAAAAAAAATAATGGCACAAAAAATCGATATTAAAATTACTGATTTAAACTTTTTCATATTTTTTATTTTTACTTAATAATAAACCAGTGCCTCTAATTACAAGACCTATTAATCCACCAAATAAACAAATACACACCAACGGCAAAGCAAAACCACTAATATTAATAATATCAATTGTATCTGGAAGAGAATTAATACGATATTCTGAATTTTTAACATAATCTATAACTAAAAAAACAAAGGTATAAAAAAAGCTTGTTAAAGTAGCTCCTATTAATAACTTCGCCACATAGTCGTAGCTTTTGTCTTCATTTTGGACTAACACCATCAAAATACCAACTGTTAACGGTATTAACAAAATTTGAAAACCCCATAAAAACTTAAACCAATATGGATTAATAGAAAATATTGAGCCAATAACTATGGCGATGATAGAAATTAAATAAATCTTTTTCATATGTTTATTATAGCATCACAAACTAAAATAAAAAAACCTAATTAAACCATAATTATTAAGTTAAGTTCGAATCTGATTTTCCTCCATAAAAAAACACCGCTAAACTTATCTAAATTTAGCGATATTTTTTTGAGAATTTATTGCTCGCATATAGGGACAGCTTCCGAACTTTTTATATCAAAAATTTAGTTAAAATAAATAGATAATACAATCCAGTTATCATAAATATTGAAGCAACTAAATATCTCATTGTTATTTCAATTTTTTGGACTATCTGAAAAGCCTTGCCAACTTTCTGCATAGAAAAAGCTATCAAAAAAGAAAACGCAATCACGGGCAATCCTGTTCCTAGGGCAAACAACGGAGGTAATAATAAACTTTCGGATGAGCTTAAAACTGAAGGAATCAAAACGCCAAAAAACAAAACTCCACTATAAGGACAGAATGCTAAGGCAAAAAGGACTCCTAACAACAAAGAACCAATATATCCTTTATGTGAAAGCCATTCTTTTAGTTTATCTATTTTTTCACTTTTCGTTCCAGTATTAATTTTAATCACCCCAAACATTATTAAACTGATTATAACTAAAATTGGACCAAGCACTTTATCACCCCAACCCCCAAGAATACTAGCAATTGAAAAACTGGAAACACCGAAATAAATAATAGTAGCGAGTAAGGTATAGCTGATTCCTCTACCCAATGTGTAAAACAATCCGTTTAATAAAGTATTTTTAACTGTTTTTATTTCTTTTGAAATATAAGCAATAGCCGTTATGTTTGTCGCCAATGGACAAGGGCTTATAGATGTTAAAATTCCAAGTAAAAAAGCGGTTAACAGCGGAATATTGTAATTATCGATTAAAGCGTTTATAAATTCCATAATATTATATCCCCAAATAAGTATCTATTTTATTTTCTAAATAGCTTTTAAATTTAGCTTCGTTATTCAAAAGTCGCCAGACATTAGAGTCTTGTTCAATATTGTCTTCTTTGTTAATTATTTTGTTTATAAACAAGGATGATCCGGAAGCTTCGTATTCTTGGGCAATTTCTTTATTTTCCGGAAACTCAACATTCAGTTCTCGAAAATCGATTGTCCCGTTTTTAATTTGCTGACTATATTTTTCTTCCATGGTTTCTCTGACATATTGTCCGATTGTCTTGCAGGAATAACAGCGAGCTGTTCGATGGAAATAATATACTTCTAGCTTGTCGGCTATTGGTTGGGCGTAAGACATCGGATAATCGCTTGATGAATTAATGACTTTGCTTTGATTATATGTTTTTTTCTCTGTCGCCGTAGTTTGCTGACTACAACCAGAAAGAATAAATACAAAAATAAATAACAAAAAAATAGGAAATAGTTTTTTAATCATATTTTTATTTAGAAACTAAAAAAATTAAAGAAATAACCAATAACCATAATTCCGATGGAAGTTACTATTACGAAAGCAGACAGAAGCTTCCAATTCATAGCTTTTTTAAGAATTAAAAGCCCAGGAATGGATAATGTGACGGTCGCTGTCATAAAAGCGAGAGATGTACCGAGCGGTATCCCCTTACCTGTCATAGCTTCTACCACGGGAATAACACTAATTGAATTAGCATAAAGAGGCATGCCTAAAATTACAGCCATCGGCACTGCCCACCAATCTTTAATTGATAAATATGTTTCAACAAAATCTTTTGGCACAAATCCATGTATTAAAGCGCCCAAGCCAACACCTATTAAAACATAAGGAAATATGCTCTTTGAAATATGCATACCGTCCTTCCACCAAATGATTAATCTTTTCTTAAACGGAACTATTTCACCGCCATTTTCTTGTATAGCTTCTTTTTGGGTTTTAAATTTTAGAAAATCTGGATTTACGTTTTTATCCATTTTTAATTTTTGAATAACCACTCCTGCTAGCATAGCGATTAAAATTCCCACGGCGTTATATACTAAAGTCATTTTTAATCCAAAAATTGACGGAAAGATAAAAAGAGATGCTTCGTTTACCAAAGGGGAAGCAATTAAAAAAGAGAAAGTTACACCCAAGGGAATGCCAGCACCAACAAAGCCAATAAATAAAGGGATTGAAGAACAAGAACAAAAAGGAGTTATCACTCCAAGCAAGGCGGCTAATAAATAATCAAAGCCATACCAATTTCGACTTGTTAAAATATTTCTTATTCTTTCCACTGGCAAATAATAACGAGTGATCGCCATGACATAATTAATCACAATTAAAAGCAACCCGATTTTTATAGTGTCATAAATAAAAAAATTAACAGCATCACCCCAGTAATGGTCTGTTATGCCAAGCCAATTGTAAGTGGCTATATCCGAGAAAATTTGAATGGGTTGAAAAATATCCATATTAATTTATGTAATCTTGGAAAACTTTTTTAATATCATCTTCGTTCTTGCCTCCGCCTGTTAACACTGGCTTGCCATTAATTGCTAAAACAGGGCTGGTCATGACGCCTATTTCAATTATTTTAGATACATTAGTGATATACTCAATATCTGTATCAATATTTAATTCTTTAGCTACTTTTTGAGTGGTTTTTAATAGTTGCTTGCAAGTTGGGCAACCAGAACCTAAAACTTGAATTGATTTTATTTCCATATTTTTGATTAAATAAATATTAATTGATATTTTAATTAAAAATTAGTCTTTACATTTAAACTGAGTTAATTTTTTTGAATATAATGCGATAGTAATTCGATGAATTCATTTGTGTTTTCGGAATTTAAGGAATAAATAACTTTTGTGCTTTCTTTTCTTGAGCCAACCAAGCCGAAATCTTTTAAAACTTTTAAATGGTGGGATACCAAATTTTGAGGCAAATCAAGATGTTGCCAAATATTGCAAACACAAAGCTCGCCTTTCTGTAAAATACATAAAATTTTTAATCTATTTTCTTCCGAAATAACTTTTAAAAAATTGACTACTTCGGACAATTCTTTTTTTGATTTTTGACTTTCGCAACAATCTAATTTCATATGTGTGGATAAATATCAATGTATATTGATATTATAAACAATTTTGCTAAAATAAACAAGCCTAGTTCGAATCCGGTCTCCCTCTATAAAAAAACACCGCTAAACTTATCTAAATTTAGCGATGTTTTTTTAAGAATTTATAGCTCGGGGACAGGGACTCGAACCCCGGTTACTTGGACCAGAACCAAGCGTCCTACCACTAGACGATCCCCGAATTCAGTATTCTTAAATCTAAAATCTTAATTCATCATTTAACTACCTTCCCCCCAAAAGTCTTAAGCAAATTATCAATCATATTATCATCTTTTTTATTGCCGTCAGAGCTTTCGCCTTTATCATTTAAATCATTCTGATTATCTGTTAATGATGTTTGTTCATAATTTACTGCATTTTGGGTTCCACCATTTAATTCCATGCTTTCGTCAATGACGGCTTCAATAGTCAACGGCAGTCCATAAACTTCCCTTAATACTTTTTCCACTAAATTTTTTATTTCAATATTAGATATCCTTTCTTTATGGAATTTATATTTAAAAGCAAGGCAAAGTTGATTGTTATTTAAATCTTTAGGCTGGCAAACTCTTAAAATAAGGGATAAAGAATGGTTATATTTTTTAATGCTATTTAAAAATTCAGGCCACCTGGCCAATATCTCTTCGCTATTAACTTTACCGATAGGTTGATTAAGTATTTTCTCTGGCGTTGATTCTGGCGATCTGTTTACAGTTTTTTGAATTTTATTTTCAGTCACTGAGCATAATTCTACTATCGCTAATTCAACCGGCAGCTGCGCAATATGGCTTATTTTCATTTTATTACTGGCCTCAATAAATTTCTCAATAATTATTATCACTCTATCTAGGGATATACCAACGCTGGCTTCATTAATTTTTATCTCTATTGCTTCTCCAAGCTCTATCCTTAAATTTTCAGTTAAGCTAGGATTAATTTTATTTAGCATTACTTTTCTTAAAACTTCTATAAAATCAGTGATAAATGTTTTTAAATCAATACCATCATCAATCATTTTATTAATTAAACCTATGCCTTTGGCGCATTCTTTGTTGCTTAAAATTTTAATTAAATTAATTATCTCATTTATATCACTTCTCGGCAAAACTAAATCAGCTTCTTCCTGAGTGATTTTTTTACCTCCTATGGAAACAATTTGGCCTAATATGCTTTCCGCATCACGCATATGGCCTTCAGAGCGATGTGCAATTGCCTCAAGTATTTTCTTATCTATTTCAATCCCCTCTTTCTTGATTATATAATTTAATTTTTGCACTATATCAGTTATGCTGATGCGCTTAAAATCAAACCTTTGGCATCTAGAAACTATTGTTGTCGGAACTTTGTGGATTTCTGTCGTGCATAATATAAAAACTACAAAATCAGGCGGCTCTTCTATTGTTTTTAATAAAGCATTGAAAGCGGAAATTGAAAGCATATGGACTTCATCTATAATAAATACTTTATATTTGCATCTTGATGGGTTAACCCGGGCAAATGAAATAATATTTTCGCGGACATTATCAACTCCTGTGTGGCTAGCAGCATCTATTTCAATAATATCTAAATTCCTACCATTAGTAATTTCATTACAAATACTGCACGTATTACAAGGTTCATGCTCGCCTTCTTTCTTTTTTTCACAATTAATTGCTTTAGCTAGTACTCTGGCTATAGTAGTTTTGCCAATCGCCCGTGGCCCGCAAAAAAGATAAGCATGGGCTATATTACTAGCTTCAATTTCGTTTTGCAGAATTATTTTAACATGATTTTGGCCAACCACTTCTTTAAAATTTTGAGGCCTATATTTTCTATATAATGTTGCCATATTTATTGTAATTACAAATGACTTTGTTGCACGAATAATTTTTTAGACAAAATCATCCTATGTTCATTAAATTTTAGACAACTAGATAACTATCCGGCATACCAAAACTTGTCATTTTATTAAGTATTGAAACTGATAATAAAAATTCTGCTTTT